>CANJGB010000018.1 GCA_947473805.1 Alphaproteobacteria bacterium | reverse complement strand
CCTGGCTGTCGGCGCCCTTGCCGTTCACGTCGCCGCCGGTGTCGTTCACGACGACCTTCGCGCCGCGCGATGCCAGCAGCAGCGCATGTGCGCGGCCGATGCCGTTCGCCGCGCCCGTTACGATCGCCACCCGTCCGTCGAAACGCACCGTCATTGTGACATCCTCCCTTTTTGCTGTTGAATATTTGCCTGTTGCCGCTCGCGGCTCGCCAGCAGCAGATCGCAGATTTCCCGCACCGCGCCATGGCCGCCGGGCTTTTCGGTGACGTATCGCGCCACGCCTTTCACCGCGTCCATCGCATCCGCCACCGCCACCGGCAGGCCGACGGCGCGCAGCACCGACAGGTCGTTCACGTCGTCGGCGATGTGCAGCACCGCATCCAGGCCGATGCCCAGTTGCGCGCAGATTTTTTCCAGCACTGGCAGCTTTTCCACGATACCCATGTGCGCGTGCTCGATGCCCAGCCGCTCGGTGCGGATGCGGATCGCCGGAATGTCGCTCATGGTGACCAGGCTGACCTGCAGGCCGGCTTTTTGCACCAGCTTGATGCCCATGCCGTCGCGCACGTGATACTTGCGCAGTTCTGAGCCATCGGCAGCGTAGTACAGCCCGCCATCGGTCAGGACGCCGTCGAGGTCCAGCGACAGCAGCCGGACGCCGTCAAGGCGTCGCCATATTTCAGCCCCTATCGCCATGCCACTATGCTCATGTCCCGCCGCGAAAAAAGCGCGGCAGACTAGCCCGGATTCGCATGGGGTTCCACACATGACTCCCCGTTTCCACCTCGCCGCCGCCGCCCTTGTGTTGCTGGCTGCATCCCCCGTTCTGGCCCAGCAGCAGAATTCGCCGGCCGACGATGCCGCCGAGGCCGCAAAGGAGGCGCTGGGCAAGATCATGCGCTCGCTGTCCGGCGTGATCAGCTCGATCCCGCAATACCAGATGCCGGAAGTGCTCCCGAACGGCGACATCATCCTGCGCCGCAAACCGGCGCCCGCGCCGGCGCAAAAGCAGCCGCCCACGCCGCCCGGCCAGACCCGCACCTGATCGAATTGCCGCGCAACAAACGGATGGAGCGGGGCGGTGGCGCTGCCTACCATGGCCCCATGAACAGCATCGCTCCCATCGACGCCGCATCGGGGCTCATCTTCGCGGTCGCCACGACCGGCATCTACTGCCGTCCCGGCTGCCCGTCGCGCAAGCCGCGGCCTGAAAACATCCGCTTCTTCGACAGCCCGGCTGAAGCGCGCCAGGCGGGCTTCCGGGCCTGCAAGCGTTGCCACCCCGACGATGCCGCCGCGGATCCACGTTACGCCGTGCTGCGCCGCGTCTGCGACCTGATCGACCGTCACATCGCCGACGGTGCCGAGGGCCCGCCAGTGCTTGCCGATCTTGCCCGCGCCACCGGGCTCAGCCGTCATCACCTGCAACGCACGTTCACCGCCTTGATCGGCGTCAGCCCGCGAGCTTTCGCCGATGCGCGGCGGCTGCAGCGGCTGAAGCAGGGCCTGCGCGATGGCCACGGCGTCGCCGATGCCGGCTACGCGGCGGGCTTTGGCTCATCCAGCCGGGTCTATGAGCGCGCGGCTGGCCAGCTGGGCATGACGCCGGCGAGTTATGCCAGGGGCGGTCAGGGCGCCACGTTGCGCTACGCCTCCGCGCCCTGTTCGCTGGGCCTGCTGTTTGTCGCCGCGACTGATCGTGGCATCGCCGCGCTGTATCTCGGCGACAGGGAAAAGACGCTGCTGGGCGACCTGCAGAAGGAATTTCCGGCCGCGATCATTCAGGCCGACAATGGCCGCCTGCAATCCTGGCTCGCTGCCATTGTCGATCATCTCGACCGCGCCGCGCCGGTGCCCGACCTGCCGCTCGATGTGCGTGCCACCGCATTCCAATGGCGTGTCTGGCAGGCGTTGCGCGCGATCCCGGCAGGTGAGACGCGCACCTATGGCGCCCTCGCCACCAGCATCGGCGCGCCGAATGCGCACCGCGCCGTTGGCCATGCCTGTGCGACCAATCCGGTATCCTTGCTGGTGCCCTGCCATCGCGCGGTGCGCGCCGACGGTGGTTTGGGCGGCTATCGCTGGGGCCTCACGCGCAAGCAGCGCCTGCTCGACGCCGAGGCTGCCTCCAGGCTCAGTCGAACGAAGCCGACCTGATCTCGATCCGCGCCAGTTGCTGGCTGCGCGCCCGCGCCGCCGCGATACTGGCTTCACGGGCACTGACCATGGCCTGCGCCTTGGCCAGGGCGGCCTCGCGGCGTTCCTGCCATTGGGCCAGGACCGACTGGCGTCGCTCCTCGCCATCGCGGATGACTTCCTTGCCCCAGGCCTGCATGACCTTCTGGCGATAGGGACCGCCCAGCGTCGCTGTCTGCGAGTGGTAGGCCGCCACCGCCTGGTGCCAGGACCTGGTCTTGTCCTTGAGCTCCAGCAGGAAGCGCGCGGCGTAGTCCACGTTCGCCGCCGGGTCCAGCGCCTCTTCGACCGACATGAAAGCGTCAGGGTGGTGGAACAGGTTGACCTGCATGCAGCCGACGTCGATCGATTTCACGCCGCGCTTCTGCAACTGCTTCACGGCGGCGACCGCCTGGGCCTTGGTGTCGAAGAATTGTCCCTTGCCTTCGGCATTGAGTGTCCAGGGCCAGGCAGAATTTGCCCTCCTGTTCCGGTCATAGCGGCCCGATTCCGTCACCGCGACGGCGCCAAGTAACATGGCGGGCAGGCGGTACTGCTGCTCGACGTGGGCGGTCATTTGGGCGCAAATCCGCGCGTCATCGGCCTTGGCCGGTGCCGGCATCAGGCCGGCAAGGGCCCCAAGGGCCAGAATCGAAACGATGAAAAAGCGCACGTGCCCCTCAATCACTGGAATATGTCTTATCCCATCAGCAAGTCGCGTGCCACCGGGGCAGCTGGCAGCAAATTTAGGCACGGCCCGCTATTTCATATGCAGGCATGCTAGTTTTTCTATTGCAGCGCAATACTTTAGCCTTCCCTAAGGGTAAAGCGAGCGCGCCCAGAAATTAGGCGGAACCACCTAGTCTGATGAATTTGAAGAATTATTCAAAAAATGCTTGGTAGGTTCGGGCCCCATCTTTATATTGTGCATTGCAACAACGGCCCTCGGCCGTTCTTGCATGCCCTTCTTGGGCGTTTCCTCCCTAGACTTGGGCCGGATGGCAACATCCGGCCCCTTTTTTTGCCCGAAGCGTCCCGGAGGCGTTAAGCAGGGGCTCCCTGCATCACGACATGTCATCCGGATCCATGCCCGACCAGTTTGCCAGCCCGATCCTGCAGGCCGCCTATGACTACTGGCAGCTGCGTCGTCGTGGCCGCCTCATGCCGGCGCGCGCGGACATCGACCCTGCCGACATTCCCAGACTGCTGCCTAACATCATCCTGACCGACGTGCTGGCGCAGAAGCCGCTCGACTTCCGCTACCGGCTGATCGGCACCGCCGTTTGCGAGCGCACCGCTCGCGACTATACCGGCGTCCGCTTCATGGATCTGCCGCACCAGCGGCCGGGCAGCATGATATGGGACACCCGTGCGGCCTGCGTCCGCAAGCGCGCGCCCGTCTATGACGGCGACCTGCCTTACGTCGGCCCCGTACAGCGGGTGCGCGTGGTGAGTCAGGTGCACCTGCCGCTGTCGACCGACGGCGCGACGGTGAACATGATCTTCACCGCCGTCGCGTTCGAGGAACACGTCTAGCGCGGCGCGGTCGTCGCGCCAGGCCCCAGTGCGCGCTGCATGATGACGCCATCTACCCAGCGACCGAACTTGAAGCCCACCGCCTCCAGCGTGCCGGTCATGCGAAAGCCGCACGCCCGGTGCACGCCGATCGAGCCGCCATTGTCTGAATCGCCGATCACCGCGATCATCTGGCGCAGGCCCATGGCCGTCGTGCGGTCGATCACGACGTCCAGCAACTGCCGGCCGATGCCGCGCCCGCCGAGGCCGGCCTTCACATAGACCGTGTCCTCGACCGTGAAGCGATAGGCGCTGCGCGTACGGTACGGTCCGGCATAGGCATAGCCGATCACCGCGCCGTCCTGCTCCGCCGCCACATAGGGAAAGCCCTGCGCGACGAGGTCGCCATACCGCCGCGTCATTTCCTTCACGTCTGGCGGCACTTCCTCGAACGAGGCCAGCCCCGTGCGGACATGGTGGTCGTAGATGGCGGTGATGGCCGGCAGGTCTTCCGGCATGGCGGGCCGGATCGTCGTCATGCCGGGGCGAACTCGGCCGGGTCGAGGGCGGTGAGAGCGCTGATCATTTCGGTCGCCACCGCCGCGATCCGCTTCAGTCCGTCGGCCCGCTGGATGCGGTGCTCGTCCATGTACAGGGCGCGGTTGACCTCGATCTGCAGCGTGTGCACGCCGGCCTCGGGACGGCCGTAATGCTGCGTCGTGTACGCGCCGGCATACGGGTTGTTCAGCGCCACGTGATGGCCCGTGCCGGCCAGTACGGACTCGACCGTGCCGATGATCTTGGGCGCGCACGTCGCGCCATGGTGGTTGCCCAGCACGAAGTCCGGCCGCTTGTGGCCGGGGTCGCGGTCCATCGGTCCGCCGACCGACGGCATGGAATGGCAGTCGATGAGGATCACCGAACCGAAGCGCTTGCGCGTTGTGTCGATAAGCCCGGCCAGCGCATCGTGATAGGGCCGCCAGCATCGTTCGATGCGCTCCTCGGCCTCGGCGAAGGTCAGCTTGCTGCGATAGATCTCTGCGCCCGTGTTCACGACTTTGGCAATGGTGCCCAGGCCGCCGGCGACCCGCGCACTGGTCGTGTTGGCGTAGGCGGGCAGCGGGTCGGCGAACATCGCCTGGTCCAGCTCGTAGGCCTCGCGGTTCGGGTCGCAATAGGCGCGCGGGAACAGCGCCTTCAGCAGCGGCGCGCCATAACGCGGCGCGGCGGCAAAAATCTCGTCGACAAAGCTGTCCTCGGACCGCCGCAGCATGACCGCGTCCAGGCGCGAGGCATGGATGAACTCCGGGGGGTAATTGGCGCCGCTATGGGGTGAGGCGAATACCACCGCCGCGGTCTGCACCGGGGGGTGGACGACCTCGATGGCGGCCGCGGCCATCCCCCTGTCGGGGCTCAATACCGTTGACCCGGCAGGCATGGGCGGGATTCCGCAAGCGAGGAAAGCGACATTCACGGCACCATAACACAGGGGGAAGGCGGGGCAATTCGCCTTGTCCCGGGCGAAACCTGCGCCGCTTGCAATGCCCGGCACTTCTTTATAAAACCTGCGCTCCCCGCCTGCGGGCCGGGGGAATGGCAGGGGCGGTTAGCTCAGCGGTAGAGCACCACGTTGACATCGTGGGGGCCACTGGTTCGATCCCAGTACCGCCCACCATTCCACTCTCGCTTTGCGCGAATGCAGACTTACCCACACACCCGGCCGGACTTTAGCAATCGTTAACCCTGACTGGTTACACTGCTGGGTCTGGAGACTTGCATGGCGATGACCGAGCAAATGCCCCGGCATCCGGTGGGTGGGAGCTGGAAACAGCGCCTGCGCGCCTGGTGGGACGGGACACCCGAGATACTGGCGCAGCCCCTGGCGGCGGCTGCCGCAACCACGCCTGCGGCGAAGAAAAGCCGCGACGAACTGACCTTCCGCGCCAGCCGCTGGGATGCGACCCGGATCGAGGTCATCCAGCAAATATTTGGCCCGGGCATGTGCGTGCCGGGCGGCGCCATCGGCGTGCAGCAGCTTCTGGCCCCCTTTTCCAGCGGTGTCCCCAACCAGGCCTTGATGGTCCTTGGCGCCGGCCTCGGCGGTCTGGCCCAGGCGGCGTCCGCCACCGGCGCCCGGGTCAATGCGATCGAGGCCGATTCCGGCCTGGCCGAGGCGGCAAACCAGGTTCTCGCCTGGGTCAACCGCAGCAACGTGGTGCGCATCAACCACAATCACTACGACCGCTTGAAGGTGCAGCTGGCGACCCTCGACGGCATTGTCTGCCAGGAGGCGCTGCTGTTCGAGGCCGAGCCGACCAAGATCCTGCAGCAGTGCCGCAAGCTGCTGAAACCCGGCGGCCGGCTGGTGTTTGACGACCTTTTCCGCCTCTGCGAGGCGGACAATCCCAGCCTGCTGGTCTGGGCCTCGCACGAGGGCCTGCCCGGCATCCCGCTGTCGGTCGATGAACTGGAACAGGAACTGGCTGACCTGGGGTTCGAGATCGAGAACCGCGAGGCCGTGGGCCCGGGCTACCGCCAGACGGTGCAGAACGCCTTTGCGTCTAGGGTCGAATTGCTCAAACACGAGAAGGTCGAACCGGTCATCTACACCGCCACCGTGTCCGAGGCCGAATACTGGGCTCGCCGGGTCAGCCTGATCGATACCGGCGACCTGACCGTCATGCGGATCGTGGCCCGCGTGCCGGCCAATTGACAGGTTGTCCGCCAGACCCTATAACCCGCCGCTTCTTATTGAATTTTGGCCCGCGGAGCGTGTCATGAAGGTCGTCAATTCGCTGAAATCCGCCAAGACCCGTCACCGGGATTGCCGGGTAATCCGCCGCAAGGGCCGGGTTTACGTCATCAACAAGACCAACCCCCGTTTCAAGGCCCGCCAGGGCTGAGCTGCCGGATCTGGGCCTGGCGTCAGGCTCTGCGACAAACCGCCCTTAACCGGGCGGTTTTTTGTTGCACCGACTCGTAAATTCCCGCGGACCGTCCTAGCATCGGCAGATGAGCCGCTGGCTGTCCGCCCTGTTCCTGGCCGTGCTGCTCGCCGGACCCGCCTTCGCGGCGCAGGACGACGAGCATCTCGATGACCTGTTCGACAAGCTTCGCACCGCCACCAATCCTGTCGAGGCGCAGTTGTTGCAGCAGCGCATCAGCCAGTTGTGGAGCGAATCCGATAGCCCGACCGCCGAGGTGCTGCTGAACGCCGGTGCGAAGGCGATGGGGGACGGAGAGAACGAGCGCGCCATGGAAATCCTTGATGCGCTGGTACTGGCATCGCCCGATTTCGCCGAGGGCTGGAACAAGCGCGCGACGCTGCACTTCCTGATGGGCGAATATCTCGATTCTGTGCGCGACATCGAGCAGGTGCTGAAGCTGGAGCCGCGCCACTTCGGCGCGCTGTCCGGTCTCGCGATCATCATGGAGCGGCTGGAAAACCCGGCCGAGGCGCTGAAGGCCTGGCGTCGCGTGCTGGCGGTCAACCCGAACGCCGAGGGCGCCAAGGACCGCGTGCAGGAACTGACCCTGAAGGTCCGCGGCGCCCCGATCTGATTTTTAATCGGGGCGCGCGCGTCAGATAATCAGGCGTACATGATCGCCATGGTTTCGGCGACGCAGGCCGGCTTGGTCTGGCCTTCGATCTCGACGGTCACTTCCATGGTCACGCGGTGGCCGTTGTTCGGCATCGGATCGACCGCCTTGCAGCGGAACACGCCGCGAACGCGCGAGCCGACCGGCACCTGGTTCAGGAAGCGCACCTTGTTCAGGCCGTAGTTCACGGCGCTGGTGCGCTTCTCGACCTTGTAGGTCTTCTGCGCCAGGCCGGCGGTCAGCGCCAGCGTCAGGTAGCCGTGGGCAATGGTCTTGCCGCCGGGGAATTCCTTCTTCGCACGCTCGACATCGACGTGGATCCACTGGTGGTCCAGCGTGGCGTCGGCGAACTTGTTGATCTGCTCCTGGGTGATCTCGACCCAGTCGCTGCTGCCGACGACCTTGTCCAGGTACTGCGCCATGTCGGCGGGATATTCGACGACGACCATTTCTTGCTCCTGTTTCCGTCCCGTCCGGGAATTTCTTGCGGGCGCTTTTTCGCACATCTCCGCCCCGCTGTGAACCGTCAGGCTTTTGCACTGGCCTGCCGCGCTACTACGATGCCGGCCAGGATCAGCGCCCCGCCGGCCATCTGCCACGGCCCCTGTGCCTCGCCCATCAGCGACCAGCCCAGCAATGCGGCGACCAGCGGCTGGATCAGCACGACCAGTGACGAGAACGATGCCGGCAGGTGCCCGAAGCCATAGGCGATCAGTCCCTGGCCCAGCGCATGGCTGACCAGTGCCAGGCCGGCCAGCACGGCCCAGCCGTTCATCGTGGCGGGCAGCATCGTATCGCCGGTCGCCAGCGCGACCGGCAGCAGCAGCGCGGCGCTGATCGCGCTGTACCAGAAGGTCAGCGTCACGGTGTCGAACCGCGCGCGCAGCCGCGCCACGAACAGCATGTAGCTGCCGTAGAAGACCGCGGAGAGCAGGCCCAGCGCATCGCCCAGCAGGAACCTCTGCCCCAGCGCCGCATTGCCTTTGATCAGCAGCACCGCGCCGCCAAGTGCCAGTGCTAGGCCCACGAGAAACAGCGGCGCGATCCGTTCCTTCAGGAACAGCCACGCGCCCAGCGCCACCACGACCGGCGCGAAGTTCGAGAACAGCGTTGCCGACGCCATGGTCGTGTACATGACCGCCCACTGCCAGAAGAACAGGTCGGCGGCGAACATCAGGCCGGGCCAGAAAAAGGCCGGCGCGTCTTTGATTTTCGGATTGGCGCGCTGCGGCCCCAGCCGCATCAGCAGGTAGATCGGGATCAGCGCCAGCGCCATGCGCCAGAACCCCGTGGCCGTCGGCCCGGTTTCCGACAGCCGCACGAACAGCGGCGAGGTGCCGAGCGCGATGCCGCCCAGAACGAGCGCCGTCAGCCCTTTCGCCGATGCCTTCCGACCGGTCTCCATGGCAAGAGGTTATAGGCGCGGGCCGCCCGACGGCATAGCCGCGGTCATGGATTCGGCCCATTTCCGGGCTATATTATTGTGATCGTCATGGATGCCTCCTCGCCGCCCGTCCCGTTCCCCAACGTCGAACGCGTCAACCCCGCCGGCACGGCGCCGGTTGTGCTGGTGTGCGACCATGCCGGCCTGCAATTGCCCGAGCCCTATGGTCGCCTCGGTCTGCACGAGACCGAATTGGCGCGCCACATCGGCTGGGACATCGGCGCCGCGGCCGTGACCCGCCGCATGGCCGAACTGCTCGACGCGCCCGCTGTGCTGTCGCTCTATTCGCGCCTGCTGGTCGATTGCAACCGCGCCATCGACGACCCCACCTTCATCTGCGAGGTCAGCGACGGCACCGTCGTGCCGTCGAACCGCGGCCTCGACGCCGCCGAGCGGCAGAAGCGCATCGACACCTTCTTTACGCCCTATCATGCCGCCATTGCCGAGGCTGTTGCTGCCGCGCAGAAGGTCGCACCGTCGCCGACCCTGCTGTCGATCCACAGCTTCACGCCGGTCATGAAGGGCAGGGCCCGCCCGTGGCACGTGGGTATCCTGTGGGACCAGGACCCGCGTCTCGCCCAGCCGCTGATCGAGATACTGGCGGAGGACGGCGAACTCGTCGTCGGCGACAACGAGCCCTATTCGGGCCGCGACGGTTCGGGTTACACGATGAAGCGTCATGCCGAGGCGGCGGGTTTCCCTCACGCGCTCGTGGAACTGCGCCAGGACCTGGTGGCCGACGCGGACGGTGTCGAGCGATGGGCGCGCCGCCTGTCCGGCGCCATGACCCGCATCCTGGCAGAGCACGGACCGTTCAAGGTCGAGAAGTTCATCTAATTCTGGGAGGTCTGCCATGGACGACAAGACGCGCACCGAACTTGAAGCCGCCGCCTTCCGCCGCCTGGTCGCGCACCTGCGCGAGCGGACCGACGTGCAGAATATCGATCTGATGAACCTCGCCGGATTCTGCCGCAATTGTCTCGGCAACTGGTATGCGGAGGCGGCGAAGGAACGCGGCCTGCCGGTCGACAAGGAGGCCGCGCGCGAGCAGGTCTACGGCATGCCCTACGCCGAATGGAAGGCGAAGTACCAGACCGAGGCCACGCCCCAGCAGCAGGCCAAGCTCAACGCCGCCGGCGGCCCGCACAAACACTGATATTCGGCGGGGCGTCTCCGGCGAGGAAACCCTGCACGCTTGTGGACGTTGTAGGCGGTAAGCTTATCGCCCCTGACCCGGAGAATTGGATGAACTCGGACCCCGCGGTCGCGACAGCGACGGCGCCGGATTTCTCGCCGGCGGCGGCGAGATGGGCGCGCTTATGCGGGCGCACGACTGGTCCGCTTCCACTTTGGGTCCTGTCGAGACCTGGCCGGCGCCGCTGCGTACCGCGGTCCGCATCATGCTCAACACGCGCCACCCGATTTACATCTGGTGGGGCGGAACTGGCGCCTGCCTCTACAACGATGCCTATCGCCAGTCGATCGGTCCTGAACGGCATCCCGGTTCGCTGGGCCGCCCCGCGCGCGAGGTCTGGGCCGAAATCTGGGACATTATCGGGCCGCAGATCGAACAGGTCATGGCCGGCCGCGGCGCGACCTGGCACGAAAATGCGCTGGTGCCCATCACCCGCAACGGCCGGCGTGGCCTGTTCCGGTCGTCCTCGTCGTCGATGACGAGAGCGACGCTCGCGAAGTCGCCAAGAACTTCCTCGTCGAACTCGGCTATCGCGTCGTGCAGGCGGGGTCCGCCACTGAGGCGGTTCTGATCCTCGACTCCGGCCGGCATGTCGATATCGTCTTTAGCGATGTTCAAATACCTGGGCCCATGGATGGCGTGGGCCTCACACGCTGGCTGCGCACCGAGCGCCCCGCGGTGCCGGTTATTCTCGCCGCGCGTCTTGTCGATGCGGACGACGTCGACAGGCAGTGCGCGCCAGAGGCGTTCTTCGAGAAGCCGTACCAGCTCGATCGTGTCGCCGCGAAGATTCGCGAACTGCTCAGCGTCGAGGACTAGCCGCCGCGCGGCATCCAGCGGCTCCAGCACGGCCCTGCTGTACGGCATCGTACCGACACGATCGGAAAACAAGCGTTGTATGCGCCCGTCCTGCGGCGCGGGGTGCCTCATCATCGGCGCCAGGCTCTGCCCGTAGGCTCCGGTGGCTGAGAGATGCTCGCTCATGCTCCCGCCTGCTCAAGCCAGAGGCGATGTATGTGCTCCCCAAAACCCTGAGAAGCGAGAATCGCCTTTTGGCGTCCTTGCCGCGTGCGGATTATCTGGCGCTGGAACCCCATCTGGAAGCCGTCGCGCTGCCGATCCGCGAGGTTCTGGGCCAGGCGGGCAAGCGCATGTCCCATGCCTACTTCCCCGCATCGGGCGTTATCTCGCTGGTTCATTACGTGGCCGAGGGGACGGGCGCCGAGGTCGCCATGATCGGGCGCGAGGGATATCTCGGTGTTGCCGAGATGCTGGGCGGCAGCAATGCGCCGACCGAATCCATGGTGCAGATCGGCGGCCAGGCGTGGCGGATCAACGCCACGAAACTCCGTCAGATCGCGTTCGAGCGCCCCACCGTCCTGCGGCCCCTGCTGCGCTACGCGCAGGCGCTGTACATTCAGGCGTCTGTCGCCGCGGCGTGCAACGCCCGCCACCTGCTGCCGCAACGGCTGGCGCGATGGCTGCTGGTGGCCAGCGACCGCAGCGGCCTGTCGGAATTGCCTTTGCGCCACGAATTTCTGTCGTACATGTTGGGCGTTCGCCGCGCCGGCGTGACCGACGCCCTCAGTACCCTCAAGGCCAATGGTCTTGTCGATACCGCCCGGGGTCACATTGCGCTGCTCAGCCGGCCCCGCCTGGAGGCCGCCGCCTGCACCTGCTACCGGGCCGTCGCCGACGAATAGGCGTCTCGGCGCTATTTTCGCTGTGTCGGGCTGGCGCGCGCCAAGTTCAACCGGATCACCTTCGGCCCGGTGATCGCCGGGACCGTGCGAACGCACGGGGTGGTCCACGCCGGCGGATCGCTGCACGGAAAAGAATCATCCAGCGCTTCCGTCAATTCCGGCTCCGTTGGCAGGCTGCTGCCGCAGGCCGGCTCATCGCTGCTGGTATCGCGCCCCATCATCCCGGAATCCGCCGCGGGTCGCCGCCATACGTGAATTCCTCTTCGATGGTGGTGTCTTCACGCTGGATTTTGACCTGGCCCAGCGCGGCTTCCTTGGTCGGGAATACGCCCAGCGAGTTCTCTTCGCCTTCGCGTTTCACTTCCCACTGGCCCTTGGTGGACACTACCCACAACACGTCACGACGGGTCATTGTGTTTCTTTCCTACGGCTTGTTGCGCCCGATATTAGTGGCCGGGCCGGCGGGTCCGGTTGGCGGCCCCGCATTCGGTGCGGCATTGCCGGCCCCGTGGCTCACCGGTTCGATCGCCACCTGATAGATGTCTTTCGATGCGCGCAGGCGCGCCAGCGCATCCATTTCGCCCCGCGAATCCAGGGTAAATTCAAGCAGGGGCCACAGGCCCAGGACGGTTTGCGCCAAACCCTCGGCGGCGAGATTGCGGTCCATGTTCAATCACCGTTTTTGTGGGGCCGGTACCGGCTGCAAGCTGAACGTTGCGCTTTCTGCGGCCGTTCCGCCGGGTCTGAAAATACTTGCGTTTCTGCGCTTTTGGCGGATTGCCGCCCAGGAAAATTGCGGCGCCGGAACCAATTGATTAGCCTTTAACCCCACGTTAATGTCCCGCGCCTTTTAATGTACCTATGGAGAGATACGCTCATGGCGAAGACCGGCGGAATTGCGGCCGACCGCCTGAAGCAGATCGTTGCGCGCATCGAACGTCTCGAGGAAGACAAGAAGGCGGTCGCGGACGACATCAAGGAAGTCTATGCCGAGGCGAAGGGCGCGGGGTTCGACACCAAGATCCTGCGCCAGGTCATCCGTCTGCGCAAACTGGACGGGGCCGAGTACCAGGAGCAGGAAGCGCTGCTCGAACTCTATTTGCAGGCTATTGGCCTCACCCATCAGAACGCGGCGTAACCGGCGCTTTCCTGCTGCTGCTGGCGGTGCTGATGGTATTGCCGGGCCTCGCCTTCGGGCAGGCCGCGGCACCGCAGGCGGCGAACCGGCCGGCCTGCATCACCGTCCAGAACAACGCCAACGGCACGTTCCCGGTCGAGCTGCGCACCGGCACCTTCCGGCCGATCACCTTCGCCGCCGATGTGGGCGCGCCACTGCGCTTCTGCCTGCCGATGGAAATCGCCGCCGACCAGAAGATCGAGGTCAAGGTTAAGTCGTGGATGAACCCGGTCGGCATCTGCATGCTGCCGCCGGGCGGCCGGGTCGAGATCGCGCGCATTACCCTGGCCGACAAGAGCCAGATGAACGAGGTCCGCTGCCGCTAGGGCTTTGCTCTACGCACCCGCGTCGACCACAGCGGCATAGTGGCAGCACGCCGCCGCCAGCACGCACGAATGCCAGATCACGTTGTGATAGCGCAGCTTCTCCCACATGTGGAACGCCACGCCGCCGGTATAGATCACGCCGCCGGCCAGCAGCAGCACCATCGCCGTCGAGGGCAGCGCCTCGATCAGCGGATTGATCGCGGTCAGCACCGCCCAGCCCTGTGCCAGGTAGAACAATACGGCGATGTTCTCGAAGCGGTGCGGCAGGAACAGCTTTAGCGCCACGCCGAAAGCCGCGACCGCCCACACGAAGGCGAGCAGGCCATAGCCGTAACTTCCGCCGAGCGAGACCAGGGCGAAAGGCGTATAGGTGCCGGCGATCATCACGAAGATGGCGCTGTGGTCCAGCCGCCGCAGCACCGCCTTCAATTGCGGCCGCTGCACCAGGTTGTAGGCGGCCGAAAAGGCGAAGGTGGCCGCCAGGCCCAGGGCATAGACCGTCAGCGCGACGCCGAGCCGCAGCGAGTTCTGTGACAGCGCAATGGCCAGCAGCACGACGGCCCCGGCGCCGGCCGCCGTGACGCCCACGATATGCAGCCAGGCATCGGCGAGAAACTCGCCGCGGCTATACGTCTTGAACACCGGGATGCGCATACGCCCATCAAACAGCGGGAAAATGGCGCGGGTGTGGCGTTAAAACAAAGGGGCGATGAGCAATGCGGCGCCAAAAAGAAAGGCGAGGTGCTGGACGACCATTGCCGCCGCTCGCAATGCCGGTCCTTTGGTATAGAGCATGCCCAGCGCGTGAACGACGCGGGCCCCTACCAGCGCACCGCCAAGCGCCCACACTGTCGCAGGATTTGTGCCGGCCAGTTCCACAAGAAGGATGACGATCGCCGCGAGCGGCGAATATTCGATGAAATTGCCATGGGCGCGGATGCGCCGCCGCAGGACCTGGTCGCCGCCATCGCCATGCGACAGCGCCAGTTGCCGCCGGCGCAGCGAGACCTGAAAGCTCAGGGCCACCATCATCAGCGCCAGGATGGCGGCAAGACAGGAGGTGATCGGCACGTATGTCATGGCTTTCCCCCAACCATGGCCGCGTCACCACGGCCGGACGGTTCACGACGGAGCGGCTACGACCCTTCGCGGAACGGGATGCCGAGGTCGCGGACCTTGCGGTACAGGGTCGAGCGGCCGATGCCCAGCCGCCGCGCCACTTCCGACATCTGGCCGTGGTAGCGGTTCACCGCCAGGCGGATCATGTCGGCCTCGACGTCAGCCAGCGTGCGCACCGCGCCGCCGGTATCCACCGCCGAGAGCGAATCGCCCACCGGGCCGCTATTCATGTCGCCGCTCAGACTGCCGTCGCCCGGCACGCCCAGCGCCGAGAGAATCTGCGGGAAGTCCGCCGGCTGCAGCAATTCGCCGTCGCACAGCACCACGGCGCGGAACAGCGTGTTCTCCAGCTGGCGCACATTGCCCGGCCAGGCATAGCCGGCCAGCATGTCCATCGCCTCGCGCGAGACGCCGCGCACCGCCTTGCCTTCGGATGCGGCAAAGGCGGCGGCGAAGTGGTTGACCAGCGGCACGATGTCGTCGCGCCGTTCGCGCAGCGGCGGCACGCGGATCGGATAGACGTTCAGGCGGTAATACAAATCCTCGCGGAACTTGCCCTGCTTCACCTGCTCGGCCAGGTCGCGGTTCGTGGCCGAGATCAGGCGGATGTCCACCTTCACCGGCCGGTTGCCGCCGACCGGGTCGATCTCGCCCTGCTGCAGCGCGCGCAGCAGCTTGACCTGCATGTCCAGCTTCAGCTCGCCGATTTCGTCGAGGAACAGCGTGCCGCCCGAGGCTTCCTGGAACTTGCCGACATGCTTGTCGGTCGCGCCGGTGAACGAGCCCTTTTCATGGCCGAACAGGATGCTTTCCACCAGGTTGTCGGGAATGGCGCCGCAATTCACCACGATGAACGGCTTGCCCTTGCGCTCGGACGAGCCCTGGATGGCGCGGGCGATCAGTTCCTTGCCGACGCCGGATTCGCCTTCCACAAGAATTGGAATGTTCGAGGCCGAGGCGCGGCGCGCCAGATCCAGCACGGCCTTCATTGATGCCGCTTCGGCGATCATGTCGGTGAAGCCGACCTGGCCGGCGATCTTGCGGCTCAGCCGTTGCACCTGGCCGGTCAGCGTGCCGATCTTCAGCGCGTTTTCCAGCGAGACGATCAGCCGCTCGGGGCTCACCGGCTTGACGACGAAGTCGTTGGCGCCGGCCCGCATCGCCCTCACCACCGTATCGACACCCGCCTGGGCGGTGAGCACGACGACCGGCACGTTGTTGGTTGGCCGCACCTGTTCCAGCACCGTCATGCCGTCCACGTCGGGCATGTTGAGGTCGAGCAGGATCAGTTCAACCGGCTCTTGTTTCGGATCGCGCAGGATATCCAGCGCCTCACGCCCGCCGGCGGCGGTGCGGGTGCGATAGCCTTGGCGGTTCGCCACGGTTTCCAGGATGCGCCGTTGCGTCGGATCGTCATCCACAATGAGAATCAGCTGGGACATACCCCCCCGCCCGCTGGTTTAAGCTGTCACTTTCGGAGACTAGCACGCTCGGATATTTGTCTCAATATGATACAAAGGCCGTTTGGTACGATTTTCCGGCGTGCGGGACTGGGGCTGGTATTGTCCCGCCACGAACAGGCGAGTGAGGGTTCTGGATGCCGATTTTGGTCACCGGCGCGGCGGGTTTCATCGGATCGCACGTGGCGCATGCGCTGCTTGACCGGGGCGACACCGTCATCGGCGTCGATAACCTGAACGACTATTACGACGTCACCCTGAAACAGGCCCGGCTCGACCGGCTGACCGCCCGCAAGGGCTTCGCCTTCGTGAAGGCCGATATCAGCGACCGCGAGGGGATGGACGCCGTGGTGCGCGGCCAGGACGTGCGCCGCATCGTCCACCTCGCCGCCCAGGCGGGAGTGCGCTATTCGCTGACCAACCCCTGGGCCTATATCCAGGCCAATTTGCTGGGCCACACGGTGATCCTGGAACTGGCGCGCCACCTGCCGAATTTCGAGCACATGGTCTATGCCTCGTCGTCATCGGTCTATGGCGGCAATACCAAGCTGCCGTTCGCCGTCGAGGACCGCGTCGACCAGCCGATCTCGCTCTACGCCGCGACCAAGAAGGCCGACGAGCTGATCAGCCACTCCTACGCCCACCTGTTCCGCATTCCGCTGACCGGCCTGCGCTTCTTCACGGTGTACGGGCCGTGGGGCCGGCCCGACATGGCCATGTTCCTGTTCACCAAGGCGATCCTCGAGAACCGCCCGATCCAGATCTTCAACAACGGCGAGATGAAGCGCGACTTCACCTATATCGACGACATCGTCGCCGGCATCATCGCCACCCTCGACCGGCCGCCGGCCGACGACGGCAAGACGCCGCCGCAGCGGGTCTACAACATCGGCAACAACCGCTCCGAGGACCTGATGCGCGTCGTCGGCCTGATCGAGCGCGAGCTGAACCGCACCGCCGAGAAGCAGTTCCTGCCCATGCAGCCGGGCGACGTGCCGGCCACCTATGCCGACATCACCGCGATCCAGCGCGACTGCGGCTTCGATCCGAAGACGCCAATCGATGCCGGCCTGCCGAAATTCATCCGCTGGTACCGCGACTTCTACAAGGTGTGATGACCGACGAGATCGACTGGATGGCGGCCGCGCGGCGCTTCTGCGCCGGGGCGCCGCACAACATCGCGCTGGGCGTTGAGGCCGTCGAGGTCGGCGAGTTCTACGCCATTCTCGGCCTTGCCTGGCGCGAGGACTTGGTGGGCGATCCGGAGAGCGGCACGCTGATGGGCGGCGTCGTCACAACCATGATGGACAATGCCTCGGGCTTCGCCGCGTGGCGCCGGCTCGGCAGCTTCACCACCATGGCGACGCTGGACCTGCGCATCGACTATCTGCGCCCGGCGACGCGCGGCCTGAAACTGCTGGCCCGCGCCGAGTGCTACCGCATCACCCGCCACATCGCCTTTACCCGCGGCACCGCCTGGCATGCCGAGGATCCCGGGCGCCTGGTCGCCACGTCAACCGGCACCTTCATGCGCGACACCAAGCCGGGCCGCGCATGAGCGCGATGTCGGAAAAGCTGGTCGAGCTGCGCGCCGCCCGCGACGTGGCGGCGCTCGCCGCCGCCATTCCCTATTGCCGCTTCATCGGCCTGCGCGCCGAACTGGTGGGCGACGAATTGCGCACCTCGATCGCCGCCGACCCGAAGCTGATCGGCAACCCGATGCTGCCGGCGTTGCATGGTGGCGTCATCGGCGGCTTCCTCGAGGCCACCGCCATCCTGCACCTGCTGCTGTCCACCGAGACCGACCGCGTGCCCAAGACCATCGACATCGGCATCGACTTCCTGCGCTCGGCGCGGCCGGTCGAAACCTTTGCCCGCGCCATCGTCGCCCGCCAGGGCCGCCGCGTCGCCAATGTCCGCGCCGAGGCCTGGCAGGACGATCCGCTGCGCCCCGTCACCACCATGCACGGCCATTTCCTGCTGGCGGAGAAAGCCTGATGTGGCCCTCACGCTTCGACAAGCTCAGCATGAGGAACGTTTTCAATTAGCCTCATCCTGAGCTTGTCGAAGGGTGAGGCGGTCCAAAAGAAGCCGCCCGAGGAAACCGCATGCCATTGCCGACCCTGTTGCAGAACCGCCTCGATCTGCCCGTCATCGGCGCGCCGATGCTGCTGCCCTGTTCGCCGCCGCTGACCATCGCGCAATGCACCAGCGGCATTGTCGGCGCCTTTCCCGCGCTCAGCGCCCGTCCGGCCGAACAGCTCGACGAATGGCTGGCGGAAATCAGCGAGGCGCTTTCCGCCTTCGCCGCGAAGAATCCTGGCAAGAAGGTTGCGCCCTTCGCCGTCAACCAGATCGTGCACAAGACCAATCCGCGTCTCGACCGCGACATGGAAACCGTCATCAAACACAAGGTGCCGATGGTGGTGACCAGCCTCGGCGCCAATGCCGATGTGGTGAAGGCGGTGCACGCCTATGGCGGCATCGTGTTCCACGACGTGGCCCAGGCCCGCCATGCCGAGCGCGCGCTGGAACAGGGCGTCGATGGGCTGGTGCTGCTGTGCGCCGGCGCCGGCGGCCATGGCGGCTCGCTGAACCCGTTCGCCTTTGTGGCCGAGGTGCGCCGCTTCTGGAAGGGCCCGCTGGCCGTCGCCGGCGGCATCACCACGGGCGATGCGGTGGCGGCGGTGCGCGCCATGGGCGCCGACCTTGCCTATATCGGCACGCGCTTCGCGGCCTCGGTCGAATCGCGCATCGACGACAATTACAAAAGCCACATCCTGCGCTGCACGGCCAAGGACATCCTGTTCACGCCCTATTTCAGCGGCGTGCACACCAGCCTGATGAAGACCTCCATCGCCGCCTGCGGCTTCGATCCCGACGATCCGAAACTGCTGCTGAAGAGCGACGCCACCTACGGCATCGACACGACCAAGGAAAATCCCAAACGCTGGACCGAATTGCTGGCCGCCGGCCAGGGCGTCGGCAATATCGACGCCATCCTGCCGGTCGCCGGGATCGTCGCCACGCTGAAGCGGGAATACGCCGCGGCGCTCGACGGTCTGCGCGCCTGAGGCTATCCCGGTGCCGACGCCAGGGTGGAATTGCTGTCGCGCGCGGCACGCTTTGCTCTACACTGCCACCGTAAGAAAGCCCTGGAGGAACCGATGTCGATCCTGTCCCGCCGCACGTTCGCGGCCCTTGCCCCCGCCGCCCTCGCTGTCGCGCTGCTGCCGCTTGCGGCCGTCGCCCAGCAGGCCTTCCCGACCAAGCCCGTCACCATCGTCGTGCCCTATGCGCCCGGCGGCGTGACCGACGCCTGGTCGCGCCTCGTCGGCGCCAAGATGGAGAAGTCGCTGGGCCAGACGGTGATCGTCGAGAACCGCGCCGGCGCCGCCGGGGCCATCGGCTCGCAATATGTCGCGAAGTCCGCGCCCGACGGCTACACCCTGGTCGCGTTCGGCACCAGCAGCCACGCGGTCGCCCCCGTGGTCGTGCCCGACCTGCCGTTCGTGCCGACGCGCGATTTCGTCGCCGTCGCCATCACCAACGAACAGCCGATGTTCCTCGGCGTGGCGTCGAACCTCGGCGTGTCCGACGTGAAGTCGTTCGTCGCCCTGCTCAAGGCGAAAAAGGGCGAGCTCAACTTCGGCACCGCCGGCGCGAACACCGGCTCGCACATCAGCGCCGTGCGCTTCCTCCAGGTGACCGGCACCGAGGCGCAGGACGTGCAGTACCGCGGCACCGGCAGCGCGATCACCGATCTCGTCGCCGGCCGCAACGCGTTCCAGTTCGACGCGCTCTCGACGCTGGTCCCGCACCACAAGGCCGGCGCGATCAAGATCATCGGCGTGCTGGCCAACCAGCGCTGGCCGCAACTGCCCGAGGTGCCGACCTTCACCGAGGCCGGCTTCCCCGACCTGATGAAGGGGCAGTGGGAATACTGGCAGGGCATCGCCGCGCCCGCCGGCACGCCCAAGCCCGCGCTCGACCGCCTGAACGCCGCCATCAACGACGCGCTGCGCGATCCCGAGGTCGCCGAACGCTTCGCCGGCTTCGGCCTGCGCCCGCACATCAGCGACCAGGCCACCGCCCAGGCCCGCTTCATCAACGACAGCGCCACCATCGCCACGGCGCTCAAGACCATGGGCTTCGTGAAGTAGTTCGCCCGCCCGCGAAAGCCCTCCCCCGAAGGGGGGAGGGCAGGGTGGCCGCAGCGCCGCCGTCCACATCCGTAATTTCCGCCCCCTTGACCGCGCGCATCCGGGGGAATCCAATCCCCCGATAAAGTCAAAAACGCTTAGGGGGAAAACAACCATGAAACTCGGCGCCATCCTGGCCGCGGCCCTGGCCGCACTGCTCGGCACCACCGCCGCCCACGCCCAGCCCGCGACGCAATCCGCCGCCGACTATCCCAGCAAGCCCATCCGCATCATCGGCGGCTTCGCGGCCGGCGGCACCGGCGGCAATATCATGGTGCGCATGATCAGCGACTGGCTGGGCCGCAAGTGGAACCAGTCCATCGTGGTCGAGAACATGCCCGGCGGCGGCTCCCTCATCGGCACGCAATACGTGAAGCGCGCCGCGCCCGATGGCTACACCCTGCTGTTCGGCTTCGACTCGCTGGCGATGTTCAACATCTTCCTGAAGAACCCCGACATCGACGTGCAGCGCGACCTCACGCCGATCTCGTACTTCTCGCACTACCCGCTGATGGTCATCGCCAGCGCCGGCCAGCCGTACAAGACGATGCCGGAATTCGTCGCCTATGCGAAGGCCAACCCCGGCAAGATCAACTTCGCCATGCAGCCCAACACGCCCAGCCATTTGTTCAGCGCGCTGCTGGCCAACCGCCTCGGCGTCGACTGGCAGATGATTCCCTATACCGGCTCGGCGCCGATGAACCTGTCGATGCTGACCGGCGAAACGCACGTCACGCTGGCCCCCTACGGCACTCGCGCCGCCGACATCAAGGAGGGCAAGCTCATCCCGCTGGCCATCCTCGATGAGCGCCGCTCGGCCCTCGCGCCCGACGTGCCGTCATTGAAGGAGCAGGGCACCGACATCGCCGCCCTCAACTGGTACGGCCTGTTCGGCCCCGCCGGCCTGCCGAAACCGATCACCGACAAGCTCTCCGCCGCGATCCAGGAAATGGTGAAGGACCCGGCGGTGATCGACCAGGCCAACAAGATGAGCCTCGACCTCATCGGCTCGACGCCCGAGTTCATGGCGAAGACGCTGGCGACCGACCTCAAGGTGCGTGCGGAAGCGGGGAAGATCGCGAAGATCCAGCCGGAGTAGGAACCCCGTCGCCCAGCCGGTGAATTCCCTCTTCGCTGTTCGGACGTTGGCCCATGCTTCGGGACGCCGCCTGCCCGCGGCTCCTCAGGATGAGAATGAGTTTTCGCAGTAAACTCCGCTCATCCCGAGGAGCGCCTTAAGGCCCGTCTCGAAGCATGGGCAACTTCTTGAACAGTCTTTATTCCGGCTGGATATTGTTGGCCTTCGCCACGTCGGCGTAGATCTTCATTTCGGTTTCCAGCAACGCCTTGAACTGGGCCGGCGTGTTGGGCGCCACATTGTAGTATTGTTGCTTTTCCAGCGTGTCCTTCAGCGTTGGCACCGACAGCGCGGTCTTGATGTCGGCGGCGATGCGGTTGGCCAAAGCCGGGTCCATCTTCGGCGGTCCCCAGATGCCGTACCAGAACAGCGCGTTCTGGTTGATGCCCTGTTCCTTCAGCGTCTTCACGTCGGGCAGATAGTCTGCGCGTTTGTCGTCCATCGTCGCCAGCGCCACCAGTCGGCCCTCCTTCACCATCGGGCCCTGGCTGGCCACGCCGCCCAGGTACATCTGCAGGTCGTTGGTCATCAGCGCCGGCATGACCGCCGCTGTCGCCTGGTAGGCGACCTCCTCCATCTTGATGCCGGCCAGTGCGCTGAAGCGCAGCACCTCGAGCGTCTGCTGGCTGCGGCCGATCACGCCGAAGTTCAGCTTGCCCGGATTGGCCTTGGCCAGGGCGATGAATTCCTTCACGTCTTTCGCCGGCACTTTCGGGTTGGTCAGGATCACGAACGGCTGCGAGATGGCGTACGAGATCGGCGTCAGGTCGGTCGCCGGATTGAAGGTGTTGCCCTTGGCGAACAGCCGGATCGCGGTGAATGCGTTGCTGCCGTACAGCAGGTAGTACCCGTCAGCCGGTTGCTGCATGGTCACTTCGGCCGCGATGTAGCCGCCGGCACCGCCGCGGAAATCCACCGTCACCGTCTGCTTCCAGATCTTCTCCAGTTCGCCGGCGATCAGCCGCGCCGTGACGGTCATGCCGCTACCCGGCGCGGTGCTGACCAGCAGCGTGACCGGCCGGTTCGGAAAGTTCTGCGCCGTGGCAGGCGCGGCGACGGCGAGCGCGAGCAGCGCGCCGCCCAACAGGCTTTTCACGTCCATGAATTTTCCCTCCCGTATTTCTTGTTTGTCCGCTGAGGCTAGGCCCGCCGCACGCCACTGGCAACTTCGCGCGCGCCACGCGATGATGCGGGCAAGAAAGAATGACGGGAGGAAAAGCATGCCGGTCGTCCATGTCGACGGCGCCGACCTCCACTACGAGGACGACGACTTCACCGATCCCTGGCGTCCGCGCGAGACGGTGGTGCTGCTCGCCCACCTGTCCGGCGACAGCGACGAATATCGCGCCTGGGTGCCCACGCTGGCGCGCCACTATCGTGTCATCCGGCCCGACCGGCGCGGCCTCGGCCGCTCCACCGCGCCGCCGCTCGGCTACACCTACACGCTCGACACACTCGCGAACGACACGCTGGCTTTGCTCGATGCGCTGGGGCTGGAGAAAGTGCATCTCGTCGGCACCTCCGGCGGCGGCATCATGGCGATTCACTTCGCCGCCCATCACCCCGCGCGCGTGCGCAGCCTCACCGGCGTCGGCACGCCGGCCTTCGTGCCGGCCAAGGCGCAAGGCCGCTTCCTGCGCGATGGCTATCCAGATGGCATCTCGGCGCTGATGGCCATGGGCACCTGGCTCTACGCCCGCACCGCCGCCCCGCTCTATACCTCACGCATCCCGCTGCAGAACGAACTGTTCATGGAACGCATGGGCCGCGTGCCGGCCCATGTGCTGGCCGGGCTGATGCGCATGGCCTCGACCATGGACATCACGCCGCTCCTCCCGCGCATCGCCGCGCCGACGCTCCTGCTGTACGCCGAGCAGGGCCAGTTCGACGTCGCCGAGCAGCAGATGATGGCGCGCACGATTCCGGCCTGCGAACTGCACGGCATCGAGGCCGCCGGCAACATCACCTGGGACAACCCGGACGAATGCGCGAAGGTGGTGCTGCGCTTCCTTCAGCGCGTGACGAACGGCGAAACCATCGGCGAGGCCTGAACGTCCCTTTCGTTGAAGAAGCAGGACTCCAACATCGCGCCCCTCAACTGGTACTTCAGCAGGAAAGCGAATCTTGAGCCAGACGACGAAGCATTCACTTACGCCGCACCTCAAGAAAAGCTACGGCACTCATCCATGCATGCATACGCGGCGGGTGTTTAAGTCGTTTGACGGTCGATTTCTGGATTCGGTTCTAAATGGTGTGCTCAGCCGAATGCACCGGACGGATTTTTCAAAGTGGATATTGGCCTGTTAGAATTTCCAGAAATAAAAAGCCTTCTCAGGAGAGTTGATTTGCCACTCTAGAAAAATTGAACGCCGGGGTTGCATTGAAAAATCCGGACATGGGCATACATGCCCGGTTTGGGCTTGGGACTTTTAGAGGACCCGTAGGTTGGTGGTTGAAGGCACCGAAACTCACTGAACCACCACTCAAACTCACCTAACCGCCACTCAAACGCACCAAAGCGCACTCCAAACTCACCCAAACGCACTCGAAACTCACCCCGGCGCGGCGATTTCAGCGGTTTTGAACTGGTTTAGGTGGCTGTACTGGCGCCCCGGCGGGGGCGTCAGGGGGCTCATCCTTCGCAACGCCGCCAATGTCTGTGGTTAAACGGGCCGGCGGGGCCGGCCCTTGGGGGCAGCGCCTCAGGATGAGGAATTCGGGTTCAGGAACAGGAGGTTGGAAACGGGCGGGCTGAAGCTGTGCGCCAATAGCCGAGGGCGTCCCTTACTCCACCGCGTTCTTCGCCGCAGCGCGCAGCGTCAGCGCCACCTTGGGGTGGATGTCCATGGTGCTGGCCAGCACGTTGCCGGTCTCGTACGGCTTGTCGCCGCCATGCGGGTCGGTCACCAGGCCGGCGGACTCGCGCACCATGACGATGCCGGCGCAGATGTCCCACGGCTTCAGGTTCCATTCCCAGAAGCCGTCGAAGCGGCCCGCCGCTACATAGGCGAGGTCGAGCGCCGCGGCGCCGAAGCGGCGCACGCCGGCCACGTTCGGCATGATGGCGTCGAGCTCGGCGGAGAAGCGCTTGTGGCCCTGCAGGCCGTGGAACGGAATGCCGGTCGCCAGCACCGTCTCCTCCAGCTTGCGCCGGCCCGACACGCGCAGGCGCTTCGAGTTGAGATAGGCGCCCTGGCCCTTCTCGGCGACAAACATCTCGTCCTTGATCGGGTCGTAGATCACGCCGGCCACCGGCTCGCCGTTCTTCTCGAGGCCGATGGAAATGGCCCAGTGCGGCAGGCCGTGCAGGAAGTTGGTGGTGCCGTCCAGCGGATCGACCACCCAGTTGTGGATGCCGTCCTTTGACGCGATGGTGCCGCCTTCCTCCAGGCGGAAGCCGTAGTCCGGCCGCGCGCGGCCCAGTTCCTCGCGCAGCGTGCGCTCGGATTTCTCGTCGGCAACGCTGACGAAATCGGCCGGGCCCTTTCGGGAGACCTGCAGGTGCTCGACCTCGCCGAAGTCGCGGATCAGCACCCGCGCGGCCTTCTTCGCCGCCGCCGTCATCACGTTGATCAACGGTGAACGCAAGGCTGACATGGGGAAACCTCGGTGGGGCGGGGGTGCCCGGAAACAGGGGGCCTCGAAAGGCGGCGGACGCTATCAGCCGGGCCGGGTCGCCGCAATGGCCGCGTTCAGGGCCTCGACGGCGGTTTTCGGGCCGTCCGGGTGGTTCCAGATGGCGCTGCCCAGGCTGACGAAATCGGCGCCCTGTTTCGCCAGTTCCACGGCCTCGTCCAGCGTGGTGGCGCCCTCGGCGGCGCAGGGCACTTCCATCAGCTCCGCCCACCAGGCGACCAGTTCCGCGCCGCTCAGCGCCACGTAGTCGGCCCCCGCCTCGGCCGCCTCCAGCGCGTCGTGCCGGCTGTCGGCCGCAACCCCCACCATGCCGGCGCTGGCGCGCGCCTCGGCGAATCCCGCGGCGTCTGTCAGGTGGATGCCGTCATAGCGGCCGGCGCCGTGTGCGTCCTCCAGGAAGCAGGCGACGTCACGGCCCTGCGCCACCTCGCGCAAGGCCTCCTCCGGCTCCTGCAGGCGGATGCAGCCGACGTCGCCGCCGTCCAGCGCCGCGTTCAGCGCCGCAACCGTCGTGCCCGCCGGCACGACCAGGTACAGGCGGCACAACGGCCGCGGCGGCGAACGGTCCTCACTGGCCATGGAAAGGCTGGCGCCTATTCCTTGCCCTGGTAGATGCGGACGATGGTGTCGAGCATCTTCAGCGCGTCCTCGCGCTTCCGCTGGAAGGTGTTGCGGCCGATGATCGAGCCATTGCCGCCGCCGTCGCGGATCGCGCGCGCGTCGTCGAACACGCTGTCCTCGCCCTTGGTCGCGCCGCCCGAAAACACCACCAGGCGCCGGCCGCCGAACAGGGCCTGCACCACGTGCTCCACGCGCTTCGCCTGGGTCGAGCCGTCGATCTTCTGCGCCTCGTACACCTTCTTGGCCTCGGCCTGTGCCAGGTTCGCGCCCGGCAGCTTCACCTTGATGATGTGCGCGCCCAAGAGCGCCGCCATGTGCGCGGCATAGGTCACCACGTCGAACGCCGTCTCGCCATCCTTCGACAGGTCGCCGCCGCGCGGGTACGACCACACCACGGTGGCGAGGCCCACGGCCTTCGCCTCTTCGGAAAGGTCGCGCACCATCTCCATCATGTCGTAGGCCGCGTCCGAGCCCGGATAGATCGTGAAGCCGACCGCCGAGCAGCCGAGCCGCAGCGCGTCGGCAATGCTCGCCGTCGCCGCCTGGGTCGGCGCATCCTTCTCGCGCGACAGGCTGTTGGCGCTGTTGATCTTGAGGATCAGCGGGATCTGGCCGGCGAAGGTGGCAGCGCCGGTCTCCAGCATGCCCAGCGGGGCGGCGAAGGCGTTGAGGCCTGCGTCGATCGCCAGCTGGAAATGGTAATGCGGGTCGTACGCCGCCGGGTTCGGGGCGAAGCTGCGCGCCGGGCCGTGCTCGAAGCCCTGGTCGACCGGCAGGATCACCATCTTGCCGGTGCCGCCCAGCTTGCCGGCCATCAGCATGCGGGCCAGGTTGGCCTTCACGCCGGGATTGTCGCTCTCGTAGTGATCCAGGATTTCGCGGACCTTGCGGGTGATCTTCATGGGGCGGGGGTCCTTGGTTCGCTTGGGTTCAGGGGATGGCCGGTTGCTTACCGGATGGCGGCCCGCTTTTCAACGGAGGGCAGGAGGAGCCTTCCGTGCGGGCGGCCGGAAGCCGCGTGCGACTGGGGCGAAAACCGCTTCCGGGATTTACGCGCATTGCGCGCACTTGCTAGACTTGTCCCCAGGGGACGGGGGAACCGGACATGGACCAGACGGAGACCTTGGCGCCGCAGGTAGTGTATCGCGGGCGCGGCTCGCTGTTTGGCCTGCTGCTGCGGAATCTGGGCCTGAACATCGTTACGTTAGGCTTCTACCGCTTCTGGGGCCGCACCCGCCTGCGCCGCTACCTTTGGAGCAATATCGAGGTCCTCGGCGACCCGCTGGCCTATACCGGCACCGGGATGGAGCTGTTCAAGGGCTTCCTGATCGCGCTGTGCGTCCTGGCGCCGTACTTCATCGCCGTAAACCTTCTGACGACCCTGGTGGCGGGCAACATGCTGGCCGTGAGGCTCGTCAGCTTCTCGACCTCGATCGTGTTTCTGTTTCTCTATCAGTTTGCCGTGTACCGGGCGCGGCGCTACCGGCTGTCACGCACAATGTGGCGTGGCATCCGCTGTGGCCAGGACGGTAGCGCCGCGGGTTACGCGGTCCAGGTCATCTGCTGGATGGCCCTGATCGGCCTGACGCTCGGCGTCTATTACCCGTGGATGCGGATGAACCAGCAGGCCAGGCTGCTGCGCCACACCGTCGTCGGTGACCAGCGTGTTGAGTTCGACGGCCGCGGCCGGGACCTGCTGGGTCCGTGGCTGATCGTGATGGCCACGCTCGGCCTCGCCTATATCTGGTGCCGCGTGCGCGAGTTTCGCTACGTCATGGCTCATACGCAGGTAGGCGAGGTCCGCTTCGATTCCGCACTGCCATTCTGGCCTGTGTTTCGCCGCTTCGTGCTTGCCCCGATTCTGGTATTGGCGGGTTGGTTTCTGTTCATCTTCGTGGTCGGGTTCATCGTGGAAATGTGGATGTTTGTTATCGGGGTCAATCCACGTGGTTTCTCGAAGTACTATGGCTTTATCGGGTTCATCAGCTTCTTCGTACTTTTCTCACTTCTCATCTGGCCGCTGATTTATGTGCCAATCCTCCGTCAAATCTGCGCGACCCTGCATATAGAGAATCCCAATGGCCTTTCTGCGATTGTCCAGTCTACCCAGGCGGTGCCCGCAACCGGCGAAGGTATTGCCGATGCTTTCGATGTCGGCTTGGGCTGAGCGTTGAGCGCCGCCCGCTACTACAACGGCAAAACAGCCGGGGCGCGGGATGTGATCCTGACGCTGCTGGCTGGCGGTCTGTTGATCGAGACGCCGGACCACCGCGTTGTCGATACCTGGCCGTACGACGAAATCGTTCCGTTCAATATCGACGACACCGGGCAGGCGCGGCTTGTGCGGCGCGGCAGCAGCGCGGAAATCCAGTGCGCGGATTCCATCCTGCTGCGCGTGCTGCGCCGCCATTGTCGCGCCGACCCGAAAGGCGGCCGTCCCGCCTGGCTCAGCACCGCAAGCTGGATCGTCGGCGCCGGCATGGCTGTGGTGCTGTTCTTCGTCGTCGGCCTGCCGCTGCTGTCGGCGCAGGTCGCGGCCTATATCCCGCCGCCATGGAAGAGCGCCTCGGCCGCAGCGTGGCCGTGCAGGTCGCGGCCGGGTCAGGCGATTGCCAGGCCGCCGAGGGTGTCGCGGCGCTGGCGCATCTGCAGGCGCGGCTGGGCGCGCCCGGACTGCACCGTGTGCCATTCACGCTGCATGTGGTGGACGGCAAGCTGGTCAACGCCTTCGCGCTGCCCGGCGGCCACATCGTGGTGTTCCGCGGCCTGCTCGACTTCACGCAGCATCCGAACGAACTGGCCGGCGTGCTGGCGCACGAAATGGGCCACAGCGACCTGCGCCACCCGATCGAGATCATCATCAAGCGCGGCACCGGCGCGCTGGCGGTCGGTCTCCTGCTGGGCGACGTGACCGGCATTTCCTCGACCATCGTGCTGGCGCAGATCATGGTGCAGGCCGCCTATACCCGCGATGCCGAGGCCGCTGCCGACGACGAGGCCTTCGCCACGCTGGCCCGCGCCGGTATTGCCGCTACCCCGTTCGCCGACTTTTTCGAACGGCTGGAGAAGAAGGAAGGCGGCGCGACCGGGATGTTCGCGCTGCTGGAAACCCACCCCGCCTCCATCGACCGCGCGGCGCGGGCGCGCGCCGCCGACCAGAAGGGCGGTGGCGACGCGCTGAATGCCGCCGAATGGCAGGCGTTGAAAAAAATCTGCGGCTAGATCGTCGCCTGCTCGGTCGTGGAGTCGTCGAACGAGATCAGCGGCCGGCCGGGCTTTGGCGGCAGCGCCTTCCAGATGCGTGCGCCAGCAAGGTCGGCCTCGACGCCGTGGGTTGCGAACTTTTCCTTCAGCACCCCGGCCCGCGGATAAATCTCCGCCGGAAGGTCGGCGCCACGCAGTGCGGTTGCCGTGCGTACGAGGCCCGGCCGGACGGCGACGATCCACGTGTCGGGACGGGTGCTGAATTCCTGACGAGCGACCTCGACCCACTTCTCGATGCCGGCCTTCGCCGCGCCATAGGCGGACTGGCCGATGCGCCCGAGGGCAGAGCCCGATGACATCATCATCAGGCCCAGCTCATAGCCAGGGGTGGCGGCGCGGAGGAATGCCTCACCCAGCATCAGCGGCGCAACGAAGTTGGCAGTCAGCGAAGTGCGGTAGCCGTCACGGTCGATCTTGCCGATGACGCCCATGCCGGCCTGCACAAAGGCGTTCTGCAGGAACACCGCCCGCCGGCCCTTGAAGCGGGCGAGTTCATCGGCGAAGTGTGCGGCGACCGCATCCCAGCTTGCCGGATCGGTCAGGTCGAAGCGGACATTCTCGCAGCCCGCCGCGTCGCGGATGTCGAGATTGATGATGCGTGCATTGGGGTAGGGAACATGCCGCAAGAGCGACGCGCCGATGCCGCCGGTCGCGCCGCTGATCCAGACGATGGTGTCGCCCATGCTTCCTCCGCTTGTTGCGGGGAAGCTTGGCCGACGTCTCGCGTCAGATCAATGGCGCAGCAGCGCCGTGACGCCGGGCAGTTCCTTGCCTTCGACCCATTCGAGGAACGCGCCCCCGGCGGTCGAGACGTACGAGAACTCGTCAGCCACGCCCGCATGGCGCAGGGCTGCCACCGTGTCGCCGCCACCGGCGACCGACAGCAGCTTGCCCGCCGCGGTCAGCGCCGCCGCGGTGCGCGCCACCGTCACGGTGCCGGCATCGAATGGCGGCGTTTCGAACGCACCCAGCGGGCCGTTCCAGACCAGCGTCTTGCATTCTGTCAGCATGGTGCCGAGGCGCGCGGCGGTAACCGGACCGATGTCGAGGATCATCTGGTCCGGCGGCACGCGGTCGGCGGGAAGGATTTTCGAGGCCGCGCCGGCCTTGAACTCGCGCGCCACGACGACATCGTCGGGCAGCACGATCTGGCAGCGGCTGACCGCCGACTTGGCCAGGATGTCGCGCGCGATGGGCACGAGGTCGCGCTCGCACAGGCTGGTGCCGATCTCGAAGCCCTTGGCGGCGAGGAACGTGTTGGCCATGCCGCCGCCGATGATCAGGCGGTCCACGCGCGCCAGCAAGTTGCCCAGCAGTTCCAGCTTGGTCGAAACCTTGGCGCCGCCGACCAGGGCGGCAACCGGCCGTTGGGGCTTCTCCAGCGCGGCCTTCAGGTGATTGAGCTCAACCTCCATGTTGCGGCCGGCATAAGCCGGCAGCAAATGGGCCAGCGCCTCGGTCGAGACGTGCGCGCGGTGGGCGCACGAGAAGGCGTCGTTGACGTAGATGTCGCCGAGCTTGGCCATTTCCTTGGCCAGTTCGGGGTCGTTCTTTTCCTCGCCGGCATGGAAGCGGGTGTTTTCCAGCACCGCGACGCCACCGGGACGCAGGCGATCGACCGTGTTCTTCGCGGCCTCGCCGATGCAGTCGTCGCCGAACTCAACCTTCTGGCCCAGAGCGGTCGCCAGAACGGCGGCGACCGGGCGCAGGCTCATGTCCGGCACCGGCTTGCCGTCGGGCCGGCCGAAGTGCGACAGCACCACGACCTTGGCGCCCTTGCGCGCCAGTTCGTGCAGCGTCGGGAGGCTGCGGCTGATGCGCAGGTCATCGGTGACCCGCCCGTCCTTCATTGGCACGTTCAGATCGACGCGCACCAGCACGCGCTTGCCGGAGACATCAACCGAATCGAGCGTCGGAATGCCGCTGCCTGCCATGACGTTTTCCTCAGCCGACCTTGGCGAAGGCCACGGCGGTGTCGCCCATGCGGTTCGAGAAGCCCCACTCGTTGTCGTACCAGGACACGACGCGGACGAAGGTGCCGTCGATGACCTGGGTCTGCTTCAGGTCGAACGTGCTGCTGGCCGGGTTGTGGTTGAAGTCGATCGAGACCAGCGGCTCGTCGTTCGTCTCCAGCACGCCCTTCAGCGGGCCGGTGGAGGCGGCAATGATCGCGTCGTTCACTTCCTTCACGCTCGTCTTGCGCTTGGCGACGAACTTGAAGTCGACCAGGCTGACATTCGGCGTCGGCACGCGGATCGACGAGCCGTCCAGCTTGCCGGCGAGTTCCGGCAGGACCAGGCCCACGGCCTTGGCGGCGCCCGTCGTGGTCGGGATCATCGACAGGTTGGCGGCGCGGCCGCGGTACAGGTCCTTGTGCATCGTGTCCAGCACCGGCTGGTCGCCGGTATAGCTGTGGATGGTGGTCATGAAGCCGTGCTCGATGCCGATGGCGTTGTTCAGCACGAAGGCGACCGGCGCGAGGCAGTTCGTCGTGCACGAGGCGTTCGAGACAACCTTGTGCTCCTTGGTGAGCTTGTGGTGGTTCACGCCATAGACGACGGTCAGGTCGGCACCGGTGGCTGGCGCCGAGACCAGCACCTTCTTCGCGCCCGCCTGCAGGTGCAGGTTGGCCTTTTCGCGGTCGGTGAACAGGCCGGTGCATTCCAGCGCCACGTCGACGCCCAGTTCCTTCCACGGCAGCTTGGCCGGGTCGCGCTCGGCGGTAACCTTGAACCAGCCGCGGCCGGCATTCATCGAGCCGTCCTTGATCTCGACCTTGCCGGGGAAGCGGCCATGGACCGAGTCGTACTTCAGCAGGTGGGCGTTGGTTTCCACAGGACCCAGGTCATTGATGGCGACCACCTCGATATCGGTGCGACCGCTCTCGGCAATGGCACGCAGAACCAGGCGCCCGATCCGGCCGAAACCGTTGATGGCGACGCGAACAGCCATGGAATTGATCCTCCGCAGTCTGAATGGGCCCGGGCCGAAACGGCTGCGCCGGCGGGGTTTCCGGACGCTGGGCGGGGTCGATTGTGGCGTGTGTCTAAGGCCAATCGACCGTCCTTGCAAGACGGGCGGAATTCCGCGGCGGAAGGTGTGGTTTCAGGCCGCGACGGCGGCGGCCGGGGCGGGGAAGGTCAGGGTAGCGACGGTGCCGCTGCCCACCGTGCTTTGCAGGTAGAACCCGCCACCGTGGAGTTCCATCAGCGACTGGACGATGGCAAGGCCCAGGCCGGTGCCCTTGTTGTCCGAGGTCATGGGATCGCGGACCTGCTCGAACCGCTGCATGACGCGCGGCAGGTCGCGGGCGGCGATGCCGACGCCGCTGTCCCAGACCGTCACGTCGACGCCGCCTTCCTCGCCCGGGATAACCCGGATGCCGATGCGGCCGCCGCGGGGCGTGAACTTGACCGCATTGGTCAAGAGGTTCAGCAGGATCTGCCGGAAGGCGCGATCATCGGCGTGGAGGGTCGGGCACGCCTCGTGGCACATCAGTTCCAGGTCCAGGGCTTTTTCATCGATATGCTGGTCGACCAGGCGGACAACGCCATCGACGGCCGACTGCACATCCATTTCGCCCAGCGACAGGTCCATGCGCCCGGCCTCGATCTTGGCCAGGTCGAGAATGTCGTTGATCAGCGCCAGCAGGTGCGACCCTGCCTTGTGAATGTCGTCGGCATACTCCTGGTACTTCGCATTGCCGACCGGGCCGACCATGGCGCCGCGGATGACCTCGGAAAAGCCGATAATGGCGTTCAGCGGCGTACGCAGCTCGTGGCTCATGTTTGACAGGAACGCCGATTTCGAGGCGCTCGACTGTTCCGCCATGACCTTGGCGATTTGCAGCTGCTCGGCGAGTTCCGCGAGTTCCTCGCCGTTCTCCTCCAGCTTCGACTGCACCATTTCGAGTTCGTGCACCGTGCGTTCCAGCGTCTTGCCGCGCAGCGTCAGCTCGATCTCGTTTTCCTTGAACTCGGTGACGTCGGTCATGATCGTCGCGCTGCCGCCGTCGCGGGTGCGCCGGTCCTTGATCGACAGCCAGCGGCCGTTGCGATGCTGCACCACGACCTCGCCGGTCGCATCCCAGTCGCGCCTGAGACGCTGGGCGACCCAGGTTTCCGCATCGCCCTCGACGCGGAAGATGCCGTCGGCCACTGCACGGCGCAGCAAGGCGGCAAAGCGTTCCTCCCGAGATGGCATCGTGCTGCCGCTGCGGTGCAGGTGGCTGAAGGCGGGGTTCGCCAGCATCAGCCGGTCGGCCTGGTCCCACAGGGCGAAGCCATTGGTGGTGTTGCCGACCGCGTCCTCGATGGCGATCTGCGCGCGCTTCAGCTCGGTAATGTCCTGCCACAGGCCGATATAGCCGCCGCCCGGCACCGGCCGCTCCTTGATGCTGATCCAGCGGCCATCGGTCAGACGCTGCTCGATCGGGCGCGAGTGCAGGTCCTGCCGTACGGTCAGGCGGTCGGCGATGTAGCCGTCGGGGTTGTCGATGGCCACGGCGCCGGCGATTTCGCCATTGGCGATCTGCAGCCGCAGGATGTCGGTGAACGTCAGGCCCAGCAGGTCGGCGACGGCGTCAAACGACCGGTAAATATAGCGGAAATGCTCGTTGCAATAGACCAGCCGGTCGCTGGCATCGAACACGGAAACGCCCACCCGCAGGCAATCAAGCGCCGGCAGCAGCATGTCGCCCACATGCTGTTCTATGGACGGGTGGATCGACGCGGTCATCACCAGGGCCTGGTCCCGGCAGGGTTAATGCAACCCCTATCGTGCCAGTGCGACGGTTAACAATCGGTTGCGCCCGCCGGAACGGAGCCGGGTCTGCCCCCGTATCGGCCGCCTAGAGGCGCGATTTGGCCGCCGCGGCGATGGCTTCCGGGGTGATGCCGAAGTGGCGGTACAGTTCCAGGTACGGACCCGACGCGCCAAAGCTCGACATGCCGACAAAGTCGCCCCTGTCGCCCAGGTAACGGTCCCAGCCCTGGCGGATTGCCGCCTCGACCGCGATGCGCACGGTGCCCGGCCCCAGCACGGCCTGGCGGTATGCCTCGGGCTGCGCGTCGAACAGTTCGAAACTGGGCAGGGAGACAACGCGGGTCGGCACGTTTTCCTTTTGCAGCAGGTCGCGGGCCGCCAGCGCGATGGACACTTCCGAGCCCGTGGCCAGGAGGGTGACCTTGGCCGCGCCGCCATCGGCGCCGATCACCTCGTAGCCGCCCTTGGCCACGCGGTTGTCGCCGGACGGCGCCTGCGGCAGGGCCGGCAGGTCCTGGCGCGTCAGCACCAGGATCGACGGACGGTTGCTCTGTTCCAGCGCCACCTGCCATGCCTCGGCGGTTTCGATGGCGTCGGCCGGGCGCAGCACCAGGAGGTTGGGGATCGCACGCAGCGCGGCGAGGTGTTCCACCGGCTGGTGGGTCGGGCCGTCTTCGCCGAGGCCGATGGAATCGTGCGTCATGACATAGATGACGCGCAGGCCCATCAGCGCCGACAGGCGGATCGACGGGCGGCAATAGTCGGTGAAGACCATGAACGTGCCGCCATAGGGGATGACGCCGCCATGCAGCGCCATGCCGTTCATTGCGGCGGCCATGCCGTGTTCGCGCACGCCATAATAGACATACCGGCCGCTGAAATCGGATGCCGAGATCGGCGCCGTGGTGGCGGTCTTGGTGTTATTCGAGCCGGTCAGGTCGGCGGAGCCGCCGATCATCTCGGGCACCACGGGGTTGATGACCTCGAGCGCCATCTGTGACGACTTGCGGGTCGCCCATTTCGGCTTCTCGGCCGCCAGTTTTTCCTTGTAGGCGGCGACGGCCGGACCGAAGGCGGCGGGCAGGCCGCCCTTCATCGCCGATTCAAACGCGGTGCGCTGGTCCGCCGGCAGGCCAGCGAGGCGCGCGGCCCAGGCCTTGCGCAGCTTGCCGCCGCGCTTGCCGGCGCGGCGCCAGGCCTTCAGCACCGCCTCAGGCAGTTCGAACGGCGCGTGCGGCCAGCCCAGCTTCTCGCGGGCACCGGCGATTTCCTTGTCGCCCAGCGGCGAGCCGTGGGTGTCCTTGCTGCCGGCCTTGGTCGGCGCGCCATAGCCGATCACTGTGCGGCAGGCGATCATCGTGGGCTTGTCGCTCTTCTTCGCGGCGCGCAGCGCGCTGGCAATGGCAACCGGGTTGTGGCCATCGATGCGGCGGACGTTCCAGCCGCTGGCCTTGAACCGCGCCAACTGGTCGTCGCTGACGGTCAGGCTGGTCGGGCCGTCGATCGAAATCTGGTTGTCGTCGAACAGGACGACGAGCCGATTCAGCTTCAGATGGCCGGCCAGCGAGATCGCCTCGTGGCTGATGCCTTCCATCAGGCAACCGTCGCCGGCAATGACGTAGGTGTAGTGGTCGACCGCCTCGGTGCCGAAGCGCGCATTCAGGATGCGCTCGGCCAGCGCCATGCCGACGGCATTGGCCAGGCCCTGGCCCAGCGGGCCGGTCGTCGTCTCGATGCCGCTGGCGTGGCCGTATTCCGGGTGGCCCGCGGTGCGCGCGCCGATCTGCCGGAACGAGCGCAGCTCGTCCATCGTCATGTCCGGATAGCCGGTCAGGTGCAGCAGCGCGTACAGCAGCATCGAGCCGTGGCCCGCCGACAGCACGAACCGGTCGCGATCTGGCCACTTGGCGTCGGCCGGATCGAAATTCAGGAATTTGGTGAACAGCACCGTCGCCACGTCGGCCATGCCCATCGGCATGCCGGGATGGCCGGAATTGGCCTTCTGGACACCGTCCATCGCGAGCGCCCGGATGGCATTGGCCATATCGGCATGGGAGACGGCGGTCGGCGCGGGATTCTGGGCGTTCATGGGGCGCATCTCGGCTTGGGCGGAAAGGCGCGCAACATGACCGCCCGCGACAAGGGGAGTCAATGCGTGAATCTGCCTTTCTGCCCGCCGTCGCAGGGGCCGGTCAGGCCGCCAGCAGGAACATCTGGCCGCCGAACAGGCCGGAAACGCTGTCGAGGTCGATGATCAGCGCGACGCCCTTGCGATCCTTGTCCAGGTTCCGCTCCAGCTCGATGGAATTGTCGTAGATCGCGCGGCGCGCCGCGTCCGATGCATCGACTCGGCCACGCCCCTTGAACGTGACGAATGCCTTCGACTCGGGGCTGAGGTCAGCGTAGAGCAGCGAAACGTACGGATTGCTCTCGATTGCCTTCAGCATGCCGCCGGCGGGATTGCGCACCCAGATCGCCAGTTGCGTGTCGCTATAGGCCTGCACGCTGCCGCGGAACGAAATCTGCGGCCGGTTGCCGGCATCCACATAGGCCACGCTGATCGGCTTGCCGCGCGCCAGCGCAGTGTTGACCGCCTGCTTGACCAGCTCGCTCAACTTCAGTTCGGCCATTGCTATTCCCCGGTATAAGTGCTGTGAAGTTACGATTTGTAACCAAGGCTAAATTGATTACTGTCGCCGGGTGATCAAGGAGGCACATTCTTGAAACCCGGGAACATCCATGTGCCCGAGGATTGCCGCGCGATCAGCGAGGTGCTGCAGCGCATTGGCGACAAGTGGTCGGTGCTGGTGGTGGGCCAGCTGGCCGACGGACCTCTCAGGTTCAGCGAGATTCGACGCGCCATTGGCAGCATTTCGCAGCGCATGCTGACACTTACGCTGCGCGGGCTCGAGCGCGACGGCCTGGTTACCCGCACGGTTCACGCAACTGTGCCGCCGCGGGTCGATTATGAGCTGACCGACCTCGGCCGCACGCTGCGCGATCCCATCATTGCCCTGGCCGACTGGGCGCGCCGCAATCGTCCGCGCATCGCCAAGGCCAGGGCGCGCTTTGATTCCGCTTCCGAGCGATGATGCTGCGCCCGCGTTGACGCTGCGGGCGCGGGTCCCTATCGTTTCGCCGACGATTCGAGAGGAGTGGTTGTGACCGAGAGCGTTATTTCCGAGGCCCTGAACGAGATTGCGGCAGCCGAACAGCGACTGACGAGCGCGCTGGCCGAACTGGAGTTGAGCATGCCCGTGCGCCTGCAGGCGCTGGGCGCCGAGGCGACCGAACTGAACGAAAAGCTCGCCACGTCTGAAAAGGCGCGCGCTGAGGCCGAGCGCCGGGTCCAGGCCCTGTCCGACGAGGTCACGCGGCTGAACGCCACGAACAAACAGCTGGGTGACGCACTGGCCGAGGCCGAATCAGGCAATCACCGGCTGCACCAGGCCGCCGCGGCCATGGCCGGGCGGATCGATACCGCGATCGGCCAGGTCAAGCTGGCGCTGGGAACCTGAGGGGGAGACGGCCGTGGCCCAGGTAAATGTCACGGTCAACGGCCGGCAATACTCCATCGGCTGCAACGATGGCGAGGAAGAGCACATCACCTACCTCGCCGATTATGTCGACAATCGCCTGAAGGAGTTGGTCAATGGCGTCGGCCAGGTGGGCGAGGCGCGCCTGCTACTGATGGCGGCGCTGCTGGTCGCCGACGATCTGGCCACCGCTTATGACGAGGCCGAGGCCATGCGCGGCCAGCTGGACGGCCTGCGCGCCGATGGCGCCAAGGTCTCGGGCACCGCGCCGCGCCTGGCCGGAATCGCCCGGCGGCTGGAGGCGGTTGCCGCGCGGCTCCAGACGCCCTAGTTTAACTCCCGGACGGTCTGCTGCCAGGTGCGTCAGGCCATACGAATCCCCGGGACCAATGTCTCTCCCTTAGGGAGCTGTCCCTGCCGGGGTCGAGGCCTCGGTTATATGGCGCCCACCTGGTTAAGCCAGGTCCAGGAGGATTGAAAAAGGCCAACGGCCATGGTGGCGCCGTCCACTTCCACCCTTGAAGCCGAAAAGCTGGCCCTGCGGCAGCGCCTTAAGGCATTGCGCGCCGGCATCAAGGCGGCGGATGCCGCGCAACGGGCGTCCGAGCACTTCGCAGGCATTCCGGTGCCGCCTTTGGCGGCGATCGGCGGTTATTGGCCGGTTGGCGATGAATTCAGTCCGCTGCCGCTATTGCGGCGGCTGGCGGCTTCGGGTCATCCCGTCGGGTTACCGGTAGTGACGGAAAGCGGCCGCCCGCTGGTCTTTCGGCAGGCGCCGCTGGATCGTCCGCCGCCTGCGGGCAAACACGGTATCCCGGCCCCCGGGCCGGAGGCGCCTGTCGTCATTCCGGCGCTGTTGCTAGTGCCGTTGCTCGGTTTCGACGCGGCGGGCTGGCGTCTGGGCTATGGCGGGGGGTATTACGACCGCACCATCGCGGCTTTGCGCGCGGCGGGTGGTGTCATCACGGTGGGCCTGGCCTTTGCTGCGCAGGAGATCAACGCGGCGCCGCATGGCCCGCACGACATGCGGCTGGACTGGATTGTGACGGAACGGGAAGCAAGGCGGTTTTTGTGAAGCTCCTCTATTGCGGCGATATTCTGGGACGTTCGGGGCGCGAGGCGCTGGCCAAGCATTTGCCCGACCTGCGCACCCGCCTCGGCCTCGATTTCGTGGTGGTGAATGGCGAGAATGCGGCCGGCGGCTTCGGCATTACCGGCAAGATCTGTCAGGAGCTCTACGCGCTGGGCGTCGATGTCATCGTCACCGGCAATCATGCTTGGGACCAGAAGGAAACCCTCGGCTATATCGATGGCGACCCAAAGCTGCTGCGGCCGCTGAATTTCCCCAAGGGTACGCCCGGCCGTGGCGCCGGGGTATTCACCGGGCCGCGGGGCAAGAAGGTCGCGGTGCTGCAGGTCATGGGCCGCACCTTCATGGAGCCGCTGGACGACCCCTTCGCCGCCATCCAGGCGGAACTGGCCAAGCTGCGCCTGGGCCAGGGCGGCACCGACCTGATCCTCGTCGATATCCATGCCGAGGCGACCTCGGAGAAGATGGCCATGGGCCATTTCTGCGACGGGCGCGTCAGTCTGGTCTGCGGCACCCACAGCCACGTGCCCACCGCCGACGCCCAGATATTGCCCGGCGGCACCGCCTACCAGACCGATGCCGGCATGTGCGGCGACTACAATTCCGTGATCGGCATGGACAAGGCCGAGCCGCTGGCCCGCTTCACCCGCAAACTGCCCGGCGGCCGGTTTGAGCCGGCCCTGGGCGAGGCGACCCTGTGCGGCGTGTTCCTGGAAACTGACGACCGCACCGGCCTGGCTACCCGGATCGCCCCGGTCCGCATCGGCGGGCGGCTGGCCCCGGCCATGCCCTAGGGGGCCGACTCGGCGGCAAAGCTTGCTGCTTTCCGCCACAATATGTGGTAGTCAGACCCCGTAAACTACCCGCAAACTGTCCAGTTCTAGCTTTCGGAAGACTCTCGGCATGGCCGGCCATTCCCAGTTCAAAAATATCATGCACCGCAAGGGCGCGCAGGACGCCAAGCGGGGCAAGGTGTTCACCAAGCTCATCCGCGAACTCACGACCGCGGCCAAGATGGGTGTGCCTGACCCGGCCGCCAATCCGCGCCTGCGGGCGGCGATCCAGGCATCCCGCGCGGCCAACATGACGCGCGAGACGATGGAGCGCGCGATCAAGCGGGGCGCCGGCGGCGAAGCCAGCGAGAACTACGAGGAAATCCGTTACGAGGGCTATGCCCCGGGCGGCGTGGCGGTGATCGTCGAGGCGCTGACCGACAACCGCAACCGCACCGCCGGCGAGGTGCGCACGATCTTCTCCAAGGCCGGCGGCGCGCTCGGCGAAAGCAATTCAGTCGCCTTCACGTTCGAGCGCCTGGGCGAGATCGCTTTTCCGCTCAGCGTCGGCGATGCCGACGCGATGATGGAGGCGGCGGTCGAGGTCGGTGCGAACGACGTGCTGCACGATGACGATGGCCACCAGATCCTGACCCGGGTGGAGGATTTCCAGGTCGTGCGCGACGCGCTGGAAAAGCGTTTTGGCGAAGCCAAGTCGGCCCGCCTGGTCTGGAAGCCGCTGAATACCGTTCCGGTCGATGCCGAAACGGCGCAGTCCATGTTGCGCATGCTCGAGACGCTTGAGGATCTTGACGATGTGCAGCAGGTCTACGCCAATTTCGAAATCTCGGACGCGGTGATGCGCCAGTTCGGCGGCTGAGGGCGCATGCGCCTCATCGGTCTCGATCCGGGTCTTCGTTCCACCGGCTGGGGCGTGATCGAGGCCGACGGCAACCGCCTGCGCCACCTCGCGAACGGACGCGTCACGTCCGATGGCGATGGCACGCTGGGCGAACGCCTGCTGCAATTGTTCGAAGGCCTGCGCACGGTGATCGCGACCTGGCTGCCCGATGCGGCCGCGGTCGAGGAGACCTTCGTCAACAAGAATCCCGGTTCGACGTTGAAGCTGGGCCAGGCGCGCGGCGTTGTCGTGCTGGTGCCCACCCTGGCCGGAGTCACCGTCTACGAATACACGCCGAACCTGATCAAGAAGAGCATCGTCGGCACTGGCCATGCGGCCAAGGACCAGGTCGAGGCGATGGTCCATCGCCTGCTGCCGGGCGTGAAGATCGACGGTCCCGACGCAGCCGACGCGCTGGCCGTGGCGATCTGCCATGCGCATCACTACGCCACCCATCGCCGCCTGGCGACGGCGGTGGTAACCGCGGGGGCGCGGCCATGATCGCGCGCCTCACCGGACAGCTCGACATGGTGGGCGAGGATTTCTGCGTCCTCGATGTTGGCGGCGTCGGCTACCAGGTGTTCTGCGGCGCCAAGACGCTGCGCGGCCTGCCGCGCCCGGGCGAGGTGGTGAAGCTGGCCATCGTCACCCATGTGCGCGAGGACCATATCCACCTTTACGGCTTCACGTCCGACAGCGAGAAGCACTGGTTCGCGCTGCTGCAGACGGTCCAGGGCGTTGGCGCCAAGGTTGCGCTCGCCATTCTCTCGGTGCTGTCGCCGCCGGAACTTGCCGATGCTATTGCCGCCAATGACAAAACCTCGGTCGCGCGCGCCAATGGCGTGGGCGCGAAGCTGGCCGCGCGCATCTGTTCCGAACTGAAGGACAAGGCCGCCGGTGCACCGCTGCCGATCGGCAATGCCACACCGGTACGCGGCGCGGGCGGCAGCGCGTCGGAAGACGCAATCTCCGCCCTCGTCAATCTCGGCTACAAGCGCACGGAAGCTTTCACTGCGGTGGTCAAGGCCGCGCGTGATGGCAATGCCGATGTCTCCGAGCTGATCCGCGCCGGCCTCAAGGAACTGGCCAAGTGACCGCAGCCGAACGCATCGTCGATGCCCAGCCCCTGGATGGCGACGAACTGGAACGGCATCTCCGGCCGCAGCGGCTGGATGACTTTGTCGGCCAGCGCCAGGTGCGCGAGAATTTGCGCGTCTTCGTCGATGCCGCGCGCGCGCGCAATGAGGCGCTGGACCATGTGCTGCTTTTCGGCCCGCCGGGCCTCGGCAAGACGACGCTGGCGCAGATCGTGGCGCGTGAACTGGGCGCCAATTTCCGCGCGACGTCTGGCCCGGTCATCGCCAAGGCGGGCGACCTTGCCGCGCTGCTGACCAATCTCGAGGCGCGCGACGTCCTGTTCATCGACGAGATCCACCGCCTGTCGCCGGCGGTCGAGGAAATCCTCTACCCGGCGATGGAGGACCAGCAGCTGGACCTCATCATCGGGGAAGGACCGGCCGCGCGCAGTGTGCGCATCGATCTGCCGCCGTTTACGCTGGTGGGGGCGACCACGCGTTCTGGCCTGCTGACCACGCCGCTGCGCGAGCGGTTCGGCATTCCCCTGCGGCTGAACTTCTACGAGGTCGCCGAACTGGAACTGATCGTCCGCCGCGGCGCCCGCATCTTCAACATGAACCTGACCGACGACGGCGCGCGCGAGATCGCCCGCCGTGCGCGGGGCACGCCGCGTGTCGCCGGCCGTCTGCTGCGCCGGGTGCGCGATTTCGCTGCCATGGACGGGGCCAAGAGCATCGACGCGCGCGCGACCGACGCGGCGCTGACCCGGCTCGAGGTCGATGTCCGCGGCCTCGATGCCATGGACCGGCGCTACCTCGGCACCATCGCGCGCGACTTCGGCGGCGGTCCGGTCGGCATCGAGACCATCGCCGCCGCCCTGTCCGAGCCGCGCGACGCGCTGGAAGAAATCATCGAGCCGTATCTGATCCAGCAGGGCCTGTTGCAGCGCACGCCGCGCGGCCGCCTGCTGACACCCGCGGCATTCGGCCATCTCGGCCTGGCCGTGCCGAAAATCGGCGCCCAGCTGGACCTGATGTCCCAGGCAGGGGACGACGATGTCTGACCGCGCGCTGGGCCATCTGGACGCCGGCACGCATGTCATGCCGGTGCGGGTCTATTGGGAAGACACCGACGGCTCCGGCATCGTCTACTACGCCAATTACCTGCGCTTCATCGAACGCGCCCGGTCCGACCTGCTGCGTCTGGCCGGGATCGACCAGCGCGGGCTTCTGGACCGCGAGGGCATTGCCTTCGTCGTGCGCCGCTGCGAGGTCGACTACCTGTCGCCCGCCCGCCTCGACGACGACCTGACAATCCGCACCGGCATCAGCGAAAGCCGGGGCGCCTCCATGGTCATGCTCCAGTCGGTCTGGCGGGGCGCCGGAGAACTTGTTCGGGCCACCGTCCGTTTGGCCTGCCTCAACCGCGCCGGCCGGCCGCAACGCCTGCCGGCCGGCGTCGTTACTGCACTCGCCACACTTTCACCAAATTTATCAGCGATTTAGCGTCAACCCGCCGGGGGAAAGAAGAGACGATGGAAAGCCAGGCCGTCAACGCATTGCAACTCGGCGCAACCGCCGCAAACGAACTGTCCATGTGGGCGCTGTTCATGCGCGCCGACATCGTGGTCAAGGTCGTCATGCTGCTTCTGCTCATGGCCTCGTTCTGGTGCTGGGCGATCATCTTCGAAAAGATCATCCGCATAAATCGCGTGCGCAAGCAGGCGGAAAAGTTCGAGCACGAGTTCTGGTCCGGCGGCTCGCTCGAGGCGCTGTACGACCGCATCGGCGCGGCACCCGACCATCCGATGGCGGTTCTGTTCGCTGCCGCGATGCGCGAATGGCGCCGCTCCGCCGAGCGCGGGCTGGTGCGTGGCGATGGCATGGTGGCCAGCCTGCAGACCCGTATCCAGCAGGTCATGCGCATTACGATCGACCGCGAGCTTGAGCGGCTGGAACGTTATCTCGGCTTCCTCGCCACCGTCGGTTCGACCGGCCCGTTCGTCGGCCTGTTCGGCACCGTCTGGGGCATCATGAACAGCTTCCAGTCCATCGCCGCGTCGAAGAACACCTCGCTCGCCGTCGTGGCGCCCGGCATTGCCGAGGCGCTGTTCGCAACGGCGCTGGGCCTCGTCGCCGCCATTCCGGCGGTCGTCGCCTACAACAAGTTCTCGAACGACATGCAGCACTACGGCACCCGGCTCGAGGGCTTCGCCGGCGAATTCGGCGCGATCCTGTCGCGGCAGCTCGACGAGGAGGCCACCTAATGGCCATGCAGGTCGGCGGCGCCAAGGGGCGGGGGCGGCGTCTGCGACCGATGTCGGACATCAACGTCACGCCGTTCGTCGACGTGATGCTGGTGCTGCTGATCGTGTTCATGGTCACCGCACCGCTGCTGACCGTTGGTGTCCAGGTCGACCTGCCCAAGACGGTGGCGCCGAACATCACCGACAATTCCGAACCGCTGGCAGTCTCGGTCGATGCGTCCGGCAAGATCTTCCTGCAGGAGAACGAGATCGACGCCCTGGACCTGGTGCCCAAGCTGATGGCCATCGCCCAGGGCCAGACCGACCGTCGCATTTTCGTGCGCGGCGACCGGGCGATCAATTACGGCCGCGTGATGGAAGTGATGGGCCTCATCAATGCCGCCGGCTTCACCAAGGTCGCGCTGGTTGCGGTGGCGCCGAATGCCGGGGGCGGTGGCGCCCCGACCAAGAACTGACCCAGGCCCAGGAGCGTTAGGCAAAAGTGCATCGGTCGGCCTTCATATACTCGGCTGCAATCCACGTCGGCGTGGTGGTGCTTGCCGTGGTGGGCCTGCCGTTCCTCGAAAAAAAACCGCCGCCGCCCGAACCGCCGACCGTGATCCTGGCCGAGATGGTGCCGATCGCCGAGAAGAGCAATCCGCCGCCCCCCAGCCCGAAGGTTGAGGCGCCGAAGCCCGAGCCCAAGCCGGAACCGCCGAAGCCCGAGCCGGCCAAGGCCCTGCCGCCACCCCCGCCGCCAAAGGCGGAACCCGCGCCCCCGCCGCCGCCAGCAAAGGCGGAGGTAGCGCCCGAGCCGACGCCCAAGCCGCTGGCAAAGCCCGAACCACCGAAGGTCGCCGAGGCCCCGCCGCCGCCGCCCAAGCCGCAGGCTAAGCCAGCACCGCCAACCCCTACGCCGGCACCGACTCCGACCGAAGCAAAGCAGTTCGACGCGACCAAGCTGGCGGCGCTGCTAAACAAGATTCAGAAGCCGGTGCCGCAGGCGCCAACACCGCCGCAGCAGCCGGCGCCGCAACGGGTCGCGCAGCAGCAGGTGCCGCAGCACAACGTGCCAACCAACCTGTCGCAGCCGGTGACGCAGAGCGAGAAGGACTTCCTGCGCAACCAGATCGAGCCGCTCTGGTCGGTTGACCCCGGCGCGCGTGAGGCCGCTACGCTGGTCGTGCGCGTGCGCGTCTGGCTCAATCCCGATGGCATGGTTCGCGGCGTGCCCGAGATTATCAATCAGTCCGACCTGAAGACGACTTATGCCCAGAGTGCGGGTGAGGCGGCCCGGCGCGCGATTCTCCGTGCACAGCCGATCAAGTTTCCCCCTGGCGACGTGCAGCGCTGGACCGGCAACGAGATCGTGCTGACGTTTAATCCCAAAGAAATGATCGGTGGATAGCCCATGATGATGAAACCGCTGCTCGTTGGCTTGCTGTTCGCCTTTTCCGCCGTCACCTCGTCGGCGCAGTCGAAGATCGAAATCGATATCAGCAAGGGCGTGGTGCAGCCGCTGCCGATCGCCATCAGCGATTTCGATTTCGATAATCCACAGGCAACCAAGCTGGGCATGGACATCGCGCGCGTCATCCGCGCCGACCTCGAGCGTTCGGGCCTGTTCAAGCCGATCGATCCGCGCGCCCACATCCAGCGCCCGTCCGACATGCGGCCGACGCCGCGTTTCCAGGACTGGCGCGTGATCAACGCGCAGGCGCTGGTCAATGGGCGCGCCGAATACCAGGCCGATGGCCGCATCCGCATCGAGTTCCGCCTGTGGGACGTGTTTGCAGAACAGCAGATGGTCGGCCTGCAGATGTCCACGCTGCAGCAGAACTGGCGCAGCGTGGCGCACCGGATCGCCGACCAGGTCTACAAGCGCATTACCGGCGAGGACGGCTATTTCGACACGCGCATTGTCTACATCGCCGAGTCAGGTCCGCCGACAAAGCGCGTCAAGCGCCTGGCGATCATGGACCAGGATGGCGAGAACCACCGCTTCATGACCGACGGGCGTTTCCTTGTGCTGACGCCGCGCTTCAGCCCCAGCCAGCAGGAAATCACCTACCTGTCGTACTTCAATGACCGGCCGCGCGTGTACCTGTTCAACATCGACACCGGCCAGCAGGAGCTTGTCGGCGACTTCCCCGGCATGACGTTCGCGCCGCGCTTCTCGTCTGACGGCAACAAGGTGGTGATGTCGCTAGCGGTCGATGGCAATTCCGACATCTACATCCGCGATCTGCGCACACGCCAGCAGGCGCGCCTCACCGCCGATCCCGGCATCGACACGTCGCCCAGCTACTCGCCCGATGGCGGCAAGATCACCTTCAACTCAGACCGCAGTGGCACCAAGCAGCTGTACGTGATGGATTCCGATGGCGGCAACCAGAAGCGCATCAGCTTCGGCGAGGGTCGCTACTCGACGCCGGTATGGTCGCCGCGCGGCGATCTCATCGCCTTTACCAAGGAAGGCAGGGGCACGTTCGCCATCGGCGTCATGCGGCCCGACGGTTCGGGTGAACGCATCCTGTCCACCAGCAACGATGTGCAGGAGGCGCCGACCTGGGCACCAAACGGCCGCGTGTTGATGTTCTACCGCGAGATTTCGTCGAACTCGCGCGGGGAGGGCGGGCGTGTCCGTCTGTGGTCGGTGGATCTCACCGGTTACAACGAACGCGAGATGGTCACCCCCGGCGACGCGTCCGATCCGGCCTGGTCGCCACTCAGCCAGCAATAGCAACAGCTGTTTGCGTCTAATTGGGACGGCGGGGCCCCGAAGCTTCGGGTGCTCGCCGTCTGTGAATTCGCCGCGGAGTGTTGCGGCAGCGCAACAGTTAACGGCCAAAACCGCAGAAAAGCGGCAGAAATCCAAGGGTTCGGCACTTGATTCCGTACAACTCGGGGCATATAGTCCGCTCCGATCATGTAACGGGATCGATGGTCCTACTTCGCAGCGCCGCAAGGCTCTCGGTGTGGCCACGTTACCCCTATATCGTATCGAGATAATTCCTGAAGGAAGGTTAGAAGAAAATGCGCCTCACCTCGTTCGGCCCGAAGCTGTTGGGCGTGGCCGCCGCCGCCCTGCTTCTCGCTGCTTGCGAAACGGCCCCGTCGGCCACGACCGCCAGCACCGGCACCGGCACCACTACGACTCCGCCGGCCGCGACGCCGCCGGTGACTTCGACGCCGGCGGCCTCGATTCGTCCGGGCAGCCAGCAGGACCTCGTGGTCAATGTCGGCGACCGCGTCTTCTTCGCCTATGACAAGTCGGACCTGAGCCAGGCCGCGCGCACCACGCTGGACAAGCAGGCCACGTGGCTGAAGCAGTACGGCCAGAACCGCGTTGTCGTTGAAGGTCACTGCGACGAGCGCGGCACCCGCGAGTACAACCTCGCGCTGGGCGAGCGTCGCGCCAACTCGGCGAAGAGCTACCTGATCAACCAGGGCATCGCCGCGGCGCGCGTCACCACCATCTCGTACGGCAAGGAGCGCCCGGTTGCGCTCGGCGCCAACGAGGCGGCCTACTCGCAGAACCGTCGCGCCGTCACGGTCGTCGCGAACTGAACATGCGCAAGCGCTTCCCGGCCATGCCGGGATGCGCCGAGTGTTCCTGGATGCTCCGGCAGCAATGCCGGGGCATCTTGCTTTTCGGCGCTGTCTTCCTGGCCCTCGCGGCCTGCACGCCGCAGCCACAGCCGGTTGTGGTCGTGTCAGCGCCGCAATATGTCGGGCCTCTTTCGTATCAGCCGTCGCTGGACGTAAAGTCGCCCGGCACGGCGCCCGCCCTGCAGCGTCCCGGCACCGGCGCCGACTTTGCCAGCCACGTCCAGGCGCGTGTGCTGTTCCCCTACGATTCCGCCGCGCTGGACGATGCGGCGATTGCGACGCTCGACCGCCAGGCCGACTGGCTGCGCGCCTTTCCGGAATATCGCGTCCTGGTCGAGGGGCATGCCGACGAGCGTGGCGATGCACAGTACAATCTGAGCCTCGGACTCGCGCGTGCCGAAGCCGCGCGCAACCGGCTGGTGGCCAGCGGGGTCGAGGCGGTTCGCATCGTTACAATGTCCTACGGTGCGACACGGCCAGTCATAATGGGCAATGACGAATCGGCCTGGGCACAGAACCGCCGTGCGGTGACCGTGCTGTTGAATTGAACTGATCGGCAATTCAACACGTTCTTGCCCTTGTTCCGCCGGAATTGACCTTCAGAACGCCCGTATGGGGCGTAGAAAACAGGGGCTGAAATGAAACGTGCACTGGTATTTCTCATTGGCGCGCTGGCGCTGGCAGCTTGCGAATCGCCGCCGGTCAGCGAAGGCCGGTTGCAGGGCAGCGGCTCGTCGTCAGGTGCCGGGGCTGGCGCCGGGGGCGGCTTCGGCCAGCAGGGTCTGCCGGGCGGCGGTGGGGCGGGAGGCGCCAACAGTTCCACCACGGCGGCCCAGGCACAGCTCGTCAGTATCGGCGACCGCGTCTATTTCGATACCGATCGCTACGACCTGCGGACGGATGCCCGCGGCACGCTGGACAAGCAGGCCGTATGGCTCAAGCAGGTGCGCCAGCGCATCGTCGTCGAGGGCCATTCCGACGAGCGCGGCACCCGTGAATACAACCTCGCGCTCAGCGATCGCCGCGCGCGCAGCGTGAAGGACTATCTGATCAATCAGGGCATCGCGACGGATCGCGTATCGACCATCTCCTATGGCAAGGAGCGTCCGGTCGCGATGGGCGGCGGCGAAGAGGCGTGGTCGAAGAACCGGCGCGCCGTTACCATTCTGACCGATTGACCGTCTGGCGCGGCCGGATGAACCCGGCCGCGCCGTTTCGTAGTTTGCGCGGCTACTTTTTCAGGCTTTGCGGGTCCGGTGCCCGAGGTTAGGTTCCCGCCCGCGAAGGTGTATTCTGAAATTCGCCCGATTTGCCCACCAAGCTTGAATGGCATGATGATGACGTCAACGTTCCGCACGCGGCTCCGGCCCCTGGTCCTGATCGTTTCACTCGTTTGCGCGGGCGCGCCGGCCGCACTCGCGCAGAACGATCTCGGCACGGAAGTGCGGCGCCTGCGTGACGATCTGAACGCGCTGCAGCGGCAGGTTTATCGTGGCGCACCGCTGCCCCCGGGCGCGGCGGCTCCGGTGGGCGGCGACTTGTCGGGCGAAATTGCGACCCGCCTGTCAGACCGCATCCAGTCACTCGAAACCCAGATTCAGCAGCTGACCGGCCGGACCGAGGAGCTCGACTATCGCTCCACCCAGATGCAGCGCCGCCTCGACAAGCTGGTCGAGGATATCGACTTCCGCCTGACCGCCATCGAGAAGGGCACTGCCGCTTCGCCTGCCGCGACGCCGCCCACAGCTGGCGTGCCGCCGGTTGCTGCTGCCGCGCCTGTATTGACGCCGCCGCCTGGCCAGCCCCCGGCCGAGGCCAGCCGCACCAGTGATCCGAACACACCGGCCAAGCCCGAAGGTTTTCTGGGCACCATGCGCGTCGCTCCGGGTGGCCAGGTTTCCGGCGTCACGCAGGCGCCGAACGCGACCCAGCCGACCCCGGCGCCGCCGCGCACTGCCACGCGTCTGCAGGGCAACACGCCGGCCGAACAGTACAACTACGCCTTCCGCCTGCTGAACCAGGGTGACTATGCCGAGGCCGAGGGCGCGTTCACCGAGTTCCTGCGCCTGCACGCTGACGACCCGCTGGCCGGCAATGCGCAGTACTGGCTGGCCGAGACCTTCTATGTCCGCAAGGACTACGAAAAGGCGGCTGCGTCCTTCCTGACGGGCTACCAGAAGTATCCGAAGGGCACCAAGGCGCCGGACAGTCTGGTGAAGCTGGCCAAGACGCTTAATGACCTGAACCAGAAGCCGGAGGCCTGTGCCGTGTTCTCGCAGTTCAACAAGGATTTTCCCGCCGCGTCGGCCAGCCTGAAGACCCTCGCGACGGCAGAGCGTACCAAGGCCGGCTGCCGCTAGCCCGCATGGGCGGGTCAGCGACGCCGATCCCGGCAGCAGCGTTCGCGGCCGCACTCGACAATCTGGAATCCACGGCAACCGGGATCGCCATCGGCGTATCCGGCGGTTCGGATTCCATGGCCCTGCTGCACCTGTTTGCGGCATGGGCTCGCCGCCGGCCCAAGGTGCGGCTGGTTGCCTTCACCGTCGATCACGGCCTGCGCGCCACCAGTGCGGCGGAGGCGAAGCAGGTCGCCGCGTGGTGCCACGCCCTGGGCGTCGATCACCGCATCCTTCGCTGGCGGGGCGACAAGCCGCGCACCGGTTTGCAGGCCGCCGCGCGCGCAGCCCGCTATCGCTTGCTGGGCGATGCCTGCCGCCGGTTTCGCCTCGGCGCGCTGGCCGTTGCCCACAATGTCGAGGACCAGGCCGAAACCGTGCTGCTGCGGCTCGGTCGCGGCAGCGGTTTGGACGGCCTGTCCGGCATGGCCGTCTCGCGCCCGCTGGATGATCTGGGCGATGTGCAGCTGATCCGGCCATTGCTGGGATTTTCCCGCGCCCGCATCACTGCCACCCTGCGCACGGTCGGGCAGGAGTGGATCGAGGATCCATCCAATGCTGACGACCGCTTCCAGCGCGTGCGGGTGCGCGAGGCGCTGCGGCTGCTGGCGCCCGACGATGTCGTGCCCGAACGCATCGCCGCCGCCGCGCGCCACATTGCCAGCGCGCGTGACGCCCTGGAGCGCGCCGCCAGCGACCTGATCGCGCGGGCTGGCGGATTGGGCATTGCGGGAGCCTATGCGGTGCTCGATCCCGACGTGCTGCGTCAGGGCGGCGGCGAGATCGGCCGCCGTGCCCTGCGCACGCTCATTGCCGCCATTGCCGGAAACCGCGTGCCGCCGGATGCCGCCGCGCTGGACCGGGTGTGGGCCGACCTTGAAGCCGGCGCGGTGCCGCGTCGAACCCTGCACGGTTGTCGCCTTGCCGAATGGCAAGGCCGCTTCCTGATCTGTCGCGAGGCTCGCAACCTGCCCGCGCCCGCGCCCCTGTCGCCCGGCCGGCACTGGCAGGCCTGGGACGGGGGGCGGGTGATGCTCCGCCTCGGTGCCGGTCCGGCCGCCCTCCTTGCCCCCTTGGGTGACGAGGGGTGGCGGCAATTGCTTGCGGCGCTCCCTGGTGTTGCGCGCCACGTACCTCGCCTCGCCGCCCTGACAGCGCCGGCCCTATGGCAAAAAGGGCGGCTGGCCGCCGTCCCATGGTTTGGCTTCCGGGCGCCAGGTGCCGGTTTGTTGCGCGCGCGCCTTTCGTCGGGCGGCTAAACGACACCGTCGCGGATCATTTTCGGTGTGAACCGATTGGAAACCCTGCGCGGCGCATTATTTAACAGTTTGGGACCCCCGGCCGAGTTGCGCTATCGTCGGCTGTTAGGGTGCGAAAGGTTGCCCGGGCCGAGTGGCCGGGCGAGGAAGGACCAGCGAAGTGAACGTTTTCGGCAAGAATCTCGCGCTCTGGATCGTTATCGCGGTGCTCGTTTTCGCGCTATTCCAGCTTTTCCAGGGCACCACCATGCGCAGTGCCGGCAACACGCTGGCCTATTCCGATTTCCTTAGCCAGCTGAACAGCGGACAGGTGGCCAACGTCACCATCCAGGGCGCGACCATCAAGGGCAACTTCCAGGATGGACGCGAGTTCAGCACGATCAACCCCAGCGACCCGAACCTCGTTCCCAAGCTGAGTGAGAAGGGCGTGCGCTTCAGCGCCGCCCCCGAGGAGCAGGGCAGCCCGCTGTTCAGCATTTTCGTCTCGTGGTTCCCGATGCTGCTGCTGATCGGCGTGTGGATTTTCTTCATGCGCCAGATGCAGTCCGGCGGTGGCAAGGCCATGGGCTTCGGCAAGTCCAAGGCGCGCCTCCTGACCGAGCGTTCGGGCCGTGTAACTTTCGGCGACGTCGCCGGCATCGACGAGGCCAAGGCAGAGCTTGAGGAGGTCGTCGAATTCCTGCGCGACCCGCAGAAGTTCCAGCGCCTCGGCGGCCGCATTCCCAAGGGCGTGCTGCTGATCGGCCCGCCGGGTACCGGCAAGACGCTGCTGGCGCGCGCCATCGCGGGTGAGGCGAACGTGCCGTTCTTCACCATTTCCGGTTCCGATTTCGTCGAGATGTTCGTCGGCGTCGGCGCGTCGCGCGTGCGCGACATGTTCGAACAGGGCAAGAAGAACGCGCCCTGCATCATCTTCATCGACGAAATCGACGCCGTCGGCCGCCATCGCGGCGCCGGCCTCGGCGGCGGCAATGACGAGCGTGAGCAGACCCTGAACCAGCTGCTGGTCGAGATGGATGGCTTCGAGGCGAACGAGGGCGTGATCCTCGTGGCTGCGACCAACCGCCCCGACGTGCTGGACCCGGCCCTGCTGCGCCCGGGCCGCTTCGACCGCCAGGTCGTCGTGCCGAACCCGGACATCCTGGGCCGCGAGCGCATTCTCAAGGTTCACATGCGCAAGGTGCCGCTGGCGGCGGATGTCGATCCGCGCGTCATCGCACGCGGCACACCGGGCTTCTCCGGTGCCGATCTCGCCAACCTGGTGAACGAGGCTGCGCTGGTCGCGGCGCGCCGCAACAAGCGCGTCGTCAGCATGGTCGAATTCGAGGAAGCCAAGGACAAGGTGCTGATGGGCGCCGAGCGCCGCTCGATGGTGATGAGCGACGACGAGAAGAAGCTGACGGCCTACCATGAAGCCGGTCACGCGCTTGTCGGTCTGCACCTGCCCAAACACGACCCGTTGCACAAGGTCACAATCATCCCGCGCGGTCGCGCTTTGGGTGTGACCATGTCGCTGCCCGAGCGCGACCGCCTCAGCATGTCGAAGCTGGAACTGGAGTCCCGCATCGCCATGACCTTTGGTGGCCGTCTGGCCGAGGAACTGATTTTCGGCCCGGAAAACGTTACGACCGGTGCGGCGAACGACATCCGCCAGGCGACCGAACTGGCGCGTCGCATGGTGACCGAATGGGGCATGTCCGAGAAGCTCGGCCGGCTGCGCTATACCGATAACCAGGAAGAGGTTTTCCTTGGCCATTCGGTGACCCAGCAGAAAAGCGTGTCCGACGCGACCGCACGGATCATCGACGAAGAAGTCCGGCGCATCGTCGAAGAGGCCGAGGCCCGCGCCCGGACCATCCTCGCCGATCACCGTGACGACCTCGAAAAGGTGGCCAATGCGCTTCTCGAGTACGAGACGCTGAGCGGCGACGAGGTGCGCGCGCTGCTGCGCGGCGAGACGATCTATCGGCCCGAACAGCCCCCGCCGCCGGCGCCCGATACAGGGTCCGGTGGGGTGCGCTCGGCAGTGCCGCCGACGCGTGGCAAGAAGTCGGGTCCGCCGCCGGGACTGGAGCCGACGCCGCTGCCTGGCGCCTGAACGAATGATGCCTGCGGCAGAAGGCCCGCTCAACTGGGCGGGCCTTTCGCTTGCCCGGCCCCTCGTCATGGGCATCGTCAACGTGACGCCGGACAGTTTCTCGGATGGCGGCCGCTTCCTCGACGCCGCCGCCGCGATCGATCATGGGCGCAAACTCATGGATGAGGGAGCCGACATCCTTGATGTCGGTGGCGAGTCTACCCGGCCCGGCGCCGTCCCGGTCGATGCGGACGAGCAGTTGCGCCGTGTCCTGCCGGTGATCGAAGCGCTGGCCCGTGCGGGCGCCGCCGTGTCGGTCGATACCCGCTCAGCCACTGTCATGAGCGCCGCCGCCCGTGCCGGTGCGCGCATCGTCAACGACGTTTCGGCGCTGGAAGACGACCCTGCGGCGCTTGCGACCGTGGCGGCCGCCGGCGTGGCCGTGGTGCTGATGCACAAGCGGGGTGATCCCGCGACGATGCAACTCGACACCCGCTACGGCGATGTTGTCGCCGAGGTGCGCAACTACCTGGCCGCCAGGGTGGCCGCTTGTATCGCCGCCGGCATGCCGCGCAACCATATCGCGCTTGATCCTGGCATCGGCTTCGGCAAGACCGTGGATGGCAATGTGGCCCTGCTGCGCGACCTTCACGTCCTTGGAAATCTGGGCCATGCCGTGGTGGTTGGCGCCTCGCGGAAGTCGTTCATCGGCCACCTTGCCAGGGCGACGCCGGCGCAGGACCGTCTTGCCGGCAGCCTCGCCGCCGCGCTGGAGGCGGTGCATCGCGGCGCGCATGTGGTGCGCGTCCACGACGTCGCCGCCACGGTGCAGGCGCTGGCCGTGTGGTCGGCGCTGCGGAAACCCGGGTAATGGCGCCGGCTTTCCCGCTGGTGTAGATTCCGGTCACGATGACACGCGAGCTTTTTGGTACTGACGGCATTCGCGGCACCGCGAACCGTGCTCCCATGGACGCCGCCACCGCCCTGCAGGTTGGTATGGTGGCGGGCCGGCATTTCATCCGCGGCAACCACCGCCACCGGGTCGTAATCGGCAAGGACACCCGCCTGTCGGGCTACCTGATCGAGCCGGCGCTGACGGCCGGCTTCGTTTCGGTCGGCATGGACGTGATCCTGGTCGGCCCCATGCCGACGCCCGCGGTGGCAATGCTCACGCGCACCCTGCGGGCCGACCTCGGCGTCATGGTCTCGGCCTCGCACAATCCGTACGAGGACAACGGCATCAAGCTGTTCGGTCCCGATGGCTACAAGCTCTCCGACGAGGTCGAGCGCGAGATCGAGGCCGGTTTACGGTCGGGCGCAAATGTCGAGCTTGCTGCATCCAATGCTCTGGGGCGGGCGCAGCGGCTGAACGATGTCGAGGGGCGCTACATCGAATTCGCCAAGGCGACCCTGCCGCGCGGACAGAAATTCTCCGGGCTCAAGGTCGTGGTCGATTGCGCCAACGGCGCCGCCTACAAGGTGGCGCCCGACGTCCTGTGGGAGCTGGAGGCCGACGTCGTCCCCATCGCGATCCATCCCGACGGCTTCAATATCAACCGCAAGTGCGGCTCGACCCATCCGCAGGCGCTGCAGGAGGCCGTCGTCGCCCACGGCGCGCATCTGGGCATCGCCCTCGATGGCGATGCCGACCGTCTGGTCATGTGCGACGAGACCGGCGCGCTGATCGACGGCGATCAGTTGATGGCGTTGATCACCGAACGCTGGCTGGCCGAGGGGCGGCTGAAGGGTGGCGGTCTGGTGGCGACGGTCATGTCCAACCTCGGCCTGGAGCGGTTCGTCGAGGGACTCGGCATCGGGCTGTATCGCACCGGCGTTGGCGACCGCTACGTGCTGGAGAAGATGCGCGCCAGCGGCTGCAATGTGGGCGGCGAGCAGTCGGGGCATATCATTCTTTCCGACTTTGCCACGACCGGCGACGGGCTGGTGGCGGCACTGCAGGTCATGGCGGTGATCGCCGATACCGGCCGCAAGGCCAGCGATATCTGCCGGCGCTTTACGGCGGTGCCGCAATTGCTGCGCAACGTCAGGTTTTCCGATGGCGCGGCAGGCGGTGCCTCGCTCGCCCACGACAAAGTGAAACAGGCGATCGCCGCGGGACATCAGCGGCTCGGCAAGGATGGGCGGCTGTTGATCCGCCCCTCAGGAACTGAACCTTTGATCCGTGTGATGGTCGAAGGTGAGGACAGCACCCTGATCGCCGATGTCGCCGGGGCCATCGTCGAGGCCCTGGAGCGCGCCGCGGCCTGACGGCGGCGGTTCGGAACAGCCGGCATGAACCTGGTTCGCCTTACCATCGCCGGTGCCATCAGTGTTTGCCTGTTGATTGCCGCCATCCTGGCCGCGGCGCTCTGGTACGACCGCAACGATCGGCTCCAGCGTGCGGAAAAGGAATCGACCGAGTTCGCGCGCACCCTGGCCGGGCATGCCGCGCGCACCTTCGGCACTGTCGATATCCTGCTCGATCTGCTTTCGGATCGATTCGTCGAGGCCGAGCGCGACGGCCTGCTGAATTCGACCTATGTCTACAATCGCCTGCGCGAGTACGAAGGGCGCCTGCCGCAGCTTACAAACGCCGGCATGATCGGCCGTGACGGGCGCAGCTTTGCCAACGTGCAAAGTCCACGCCCGCCGCCGATCGACCTGTCCGACCGGGACTATTTCCGGGCCCACCGCGATGGCGCCGCGACCGGTCTGTATATCGGCGCGCCAATCCGGGCGCGCTCGGACAACCAGATGGTGGTGGTTGTCAGCCGCCGGTATGACAGCGTCTTGGGCGGCTTTGGCGGCGTGCTGACCGGCGTGGTTTCACCCGCCTATTTCCGTCAGTACTACGACGCGACGGGCGATGCGGGCGGCGAATATATCGCGCTCGTCAATGGCAATGGCGTGGTGATCGCCTCGTCATCGCTGCTTGACCAGCTGTCCGGTCGCGAATCCGTCGGCGCCCGGCTGGATGCCCTGCCCATTTTTGCCGCCGGGTCCGGCGAATCGCGGACTTCGCTGCAGGTCGCATCCGTGGCCGACTGGCCGCTCACAGTGGCGGTGTCGTTCAATCCCGATCGCGTGCTGCAACCGTGGCGGCGCGATGCGTGGCTGTTATCCGGTGCCGCCGTGGGCGTGGCCGCCATCATCTGCCTGCTGGCCTTCCTTGTGCTGCGGTCTTTGCGGCGCGAGGCTGACGGTACTCGCGCCGTAGCCGCCGCCAACGAGCGCTTCAATCTCGCAGTGCTGGCCTCCAACGCCGGCGTCTGGGACCGCGATGCCGAGACAGGGTCATTGGCGCTCTCGCCCCGGCTGCTCGATATCCTCGGGGTGCGCGACCGCGAAACGATTCTGACTTACGACGATTTTGCCCGACGCATTCACCCGGATGACGGCGCCAAGGTCGCCGCCGCGCTGGAGCGTCACGCCGAACGCTCGGAGCTTCCGTTCGAGGCCGAATACCGCATGCGGCGCGACGATGGCCGCTACATCTGGTGCCAGGGTTTCGGCTACGCGATCCGCTCACCCGACGGCAGGACGACCCGCTTCGTTGGCCTGATCTTCGACATCACAGCACGCAAGACGGCCGAGCTGACGCTGCGCGAGGGGCGCGCCCAGCTGGAGCGCCAGGCCGAGGAGTTGCGCGCGGCCCATGCGGCGGCGACCGCCGAGCGCGTTCGCGCCGAGGAAGCCAACCGTTCGAAGTCGGAATTTCTGGCCATGATGAGCCATGAGCTGCGCACGCCGCTTACCGCGATCCTGGGCTTCGCCGAGGTCATCCGCGACGATTCCTTCGGTCCAGCGAAGGATGGCGAGTACCGCGAATATGCGAAATACATCCATGACGGCGGCACCGTCCTGCTCGGCCTGATCAATGACGTGCTGGATCTGGCGAAGATCGAGGCGGGAAGGTTCGAGCTGCATCCCGAGACGATCCAGTCACGTGAACTGGTGCGTTCGTCGCTGTCGCTCGTGAAAGCGGCGGCTCATGAACGCCACGTCGAACTGGCCGAAGAGATATCCCCCAACGCCACCTCTGTTTGGGCGGACCCGCGCGCCGCCAAACAGATCATGGCCAACCTGCTGTCTAACGCCGTGAAGTTCACGCCGGCAGGCGGGAAGGTGATGATCCGAATCGATCCGGCGCCTGCCGCCGGCGTGGAAGTCGCCGTCATCGACAGCGGCATCGGCATGACCGCCGAACAGATCGCACAGGCGTTCGAGGCTTACGGGCAGATCGACAACCTGCTGGTCCGGGACCATTCGGGGCCGGGTCTCGGGCTGCCGCTGGTCAAGCGGCTTGCCGACCTGCACGGCGCGACGTTTACGCTCGAGAGCACGCCGGGTCGCGGCACGATTGCAACGGTGCGCTTCCCCCCGCTGCAGACCGGCAACCCGTAAGTCTCAGATCACCGCGCGGCGCGAGCGCGGCATGCTTTCCAGCGCGGTGCGCAGCTCGGTGAGGGCGCGCCGCAAATGTTCGGTGCTGGCCGCAGCACTCAGCGAAATTCGCACGGCGGCGGGGGCCGCATGACGGGTCACCGCAAAGGTCGGGGCCGAAATCACGATCAATCCGCGCTCGCGCGCCGCCAGGGTGAACTCGTCCGGCTGCCACGGCTCGGGCAGGTGCAGCAGAACGTGGAAGCTCGCCGCATTGGCGCGCATCTCGAAGCCGCCGAACATTTCCGCGAACAGCGCGTGGCGTTCGGCCGTCTCGCGCCGCAGGTGCTCGGTCAGCTTCACCGCCGTGCCGTCGGCTATCCACATCCGCGCAATCTCGGCCGGCAGGGCGGGCATCGAGATCGACATCGCATGGATTGCATCGACCAGCGGCTCGACCAGGGCCGGCGGGCAGGCCAGCCAGCCGACGCGCAATCCAGGCGCCAGGCACTTCGATGCGCTGGCGATATAGACCGTGCGCTCCGGCGCCAGCGCCGCAATGGGGATCGGCCGCTCGCGCGGCAGGAAGCCATAGACATCGTCCTCGACGATGGTCAGGTCGTGCCGGCGCGCGACCTCGACGATCTCGTTGCGCCGCTCCAGGCTCATAGTGCTGGTGGTCGGATTGTGGATGGTGGGCGTGACCACGACCATGCGGGCGCCGGTGCGCCGCGCCGCCGCTTCAAGTGCGTCGGGCAGCATGCCCTCGGCATCCAGCGGCACGCCCTCGAGGCGAACGTGGTTCAGCCGGGCTGCATCCATCAGGCCGCAATAGGTCAGCGCCTCGGTCAGGACGATGTCGCCCGGCTGGGCCAGCGCGCTGGTCACCGCCGCGATGCCCTGTTGCGCGCCACCGGTAACGATCACCTGGTCGGCCGTGACCTTCAGGCCCGTGCGTCCGATCCAGGTCGCGCCTGCGGCACGATGGTCCATGTGCCCGGCGGACGGCATGTAGTGCAGCAGGCGGTCGATACCCTGCCGGTCAGCAAGGCTCGTCATCGCATCGCGTATCGCCGCCGCATGCGCCACGCTGTGCGCCGCGTTGCGGCTCAGGTCCATGACGCCGTCGTTCCAGTGGCCAAGGATTTGCCCCTGCGCGGCGCCGCGGTCGCGCACATAGGTGCCGCGGCCCACTTCGCCCGACAACAGGCCGCGCTGCTCCGCCAGCATGTAGGCGCGGCTGACCGTGCCCACGGTCACGCCCAGCTTCCAGGCCAGGTCGCGTTGCGGGGGCAGGCGTGAACCGGGCGGCAGGTCGCCCTGGTCGATCGCATCGGTAATGGCGGCGGCAATCGCCTGGTAGCGGGGGCCAGGGCGGCTGGCAATCTTGGGAAGCCATATTGTCATGGTGACAATGTTTAGATTGACCCCCTTATTGAGTCAATACATAAGGGCGCATCCGCACAATAAAGTGCTGATTGCTTCAGAAAAGTCGCAAAAAATGAGCGAATGGATCGATACAATTGGTGGGCAATGCCCCGCCAATTTACGGTCCGTGCCGCAGAACCTGGTTTCTCCGGCCACGGGCCCTGTACTCACTGGTTTCCTCGCACGGATCGGCAAAGTCGCCGCATCGGGCGTCGCGATCATGTTGACCTGGCAGGACCGTGCAACCGAGCGCCACCATCTGCGGAGCTTGAGCGACCACCTGCGCAAGGATCTGGGGCTCAGCGAGGGCGACATTCTCCGGGAGAGCACCAAGCCCTTCTGGCGGGAATAGGCCAAGCCCGGCCACGCCGAAATCTGGCAATCCGACGCTGCGGCCTCATGGCCGGAGTGACGGATTGCCGGTTTTCTTTTGTCTGTGCGAGAAACTCTCCGAATTGACGTCTTTGTAATCCGGGCCGCGTATAAAGTTGGCGTCTGTCGGAGGTTTTCGCCTGTTTACCCTCATTGCTGCGATCCTGATCGGTTCGGCCCTTGGACTCGGGGCGACCAGCACGGTTCTGACCCAGCGCGCCGAAGCCCGCTTTCCCCCGGAAGGAAAGTTCGTCGAGGTGGGCGGCGCGCGCCTGCACGTCGCTGAAACCGGGCAGGGCAGGCCCATTGTCGTCATTCATGGCGCGTTTGGCGCCGCGCAGGACGTGACCGCGACACTGTTTCCGGTGGCGCCCCCGGGCTGGCACCTCATTGCGCCCGACCGGCCCGGACATGGCTATAGCACCCGGCCCAGTGGGCCCGTGACGCCGGCCGACCAGGCGCGCCTGCTGCACGATGCCGTGCGCAAAATGGGCATCGAGCGGCCCATCGTTGTTGGCTTCTCGTATGGCGGTGCGGTGGCGCTCGCCTGGGCGCTGCAATATCCCGACGAGGTGCCCGGCCTGGTCCTGTTGAACGGCGCCAGCTATCCGTGGGATTCGCCCACCGCGTTGATCTACGACATTGCCGGCGCTCCCGTGGTTGGCCCTGTCATGAACCACCTTGTCGTGCCGGCGGTCGGCGCGCTGCTGCTCGATGCCGGCGGCGCCAATGCCTTCAAGCCCGAGCCGGTGCCGGAATTGTTCACCGAAAAGGCGCCACTGCCGCTGACGATCCGACCTGCCAGCTTTGCCGCCAACGCCGAGGATGTGCGCGAGCTGAAGGAATTTCTGCGCGCGCAGTCGCGCCGCTACGGCGAACTGAAAATGCCGGTCACCATCGTCATTGCGGACCAGGATAATTCCGTCGGCCCCGACATCCATGGCCGCGCCCTGCACCGCGACGTGCCGCAGTCGAAGCTGGTCGTCATTCCCGGCGCCGGACACCCGGTTCTATATGCGCACCGCGATGTCGTGATGAACTCAATCCGTGAAATGGTGACCGCGACGCGCTAGCCCTTGCGACTGTTGCGGATCGCCGCCGACATCTTCGGGTCGAACAGCGGCGAGGTGCTGGCGTCGATCAAGTGCGTGTCGGGTGGCGGTGGCAGGAATGACCAGATCGCCCGCGCCGTGGTTTCCGGGTCCTGTGCATTGCCGCTCTGCAGCGCTTCTTTCATCTTGTCCGCGCGGGGATAAACCTTGGTGCCATACTCCGCCGTCTCGCGCGTGGTTGGCGTATCGACAAAGCCTGGCCGCATGGCGACGATCCACGGGCCAGTGCCGCGCAGCTTGCGCTCCGCCTGTACCGTCTTCACCCAGTGCTCGATGCCCAGCTTGCCGGCGCCGTAGGTCGCCAGGCCCGGCATCGGTCCCGCCGCCGCGTGCGACGACATCAGCATAATGCCGGACTCAAACTCCGGCCGGCAGGCGCGCAGAAATCCGTCCGCCAGGTAGATCGGCGCGACGGCATTGGCCAGGATGCCCTTCAGATAAAGCTGCGGCTCGACCTCGCCGACCAGCCCCATGTCCTTCGCGAAATGGGCGTTCTGCAGGAAGATCGCGCGCTTGCCCTTGAACGCCGCCAGTTCTTTCTGGAAGTGCGCGGTCACCGTGTCCCAGGTGGCCGGCTCGGTCAGGTCGAACAGCACTGTCTCATAGTCCGGGTGCTGCATGTTTGACACGTTGATGATGCGCGCACCCTTGTGCGGCGCGTACTTCGCCAGGCCCGCGCCGATGCCGTAGTTCGCGCCGGTGATCCAGATGATCGTGTCGCTCATGGCCGTTTCTCCCGTTCTTTTTTACTGGTGTCCGGCAACCGGCTGCGCGCGGTACGGTGCTTCCAGAATCTTCTTCTCTGCGTCGCTCAGGTCGATTTCCAGCGCGCCGAGCGCATCGTCGAACTGCGGCATTTTGGAAATGCCGACGATGGGGGCCGTGATGCCCGGCTGTGCCAGGACCCAGGCATAGGCGATGCGCGCCGCCGAGGTGCCGCGGGCGCGTGCCACTTCGCCTACGGCGTCGGCCACGGCAAAATGTTCGTCGCGATAATAGAAGCGCTGCGCCAGGTCGTCGGTCTTCGCGCGTGATGTCTCGCCCCAGTCCTGCTTGTGGCGATTGCCGGCCAGGAAGCCGCGCGCCAGCGGCGACCACGGGATCAGGCCGATGCCCTGGTCGCGGCAGAACGGGATCATCTCGCGCTCTTCCTCGCGATAGGCCAGGTTGTAGTGGTTCTGCATCGAGACGAACTTGGTCCATCCGTTCAGTGCGGCGGCGTGCTGCATGTTGGCGAACTGCCAGGCGAACATCGACGATGCGCCGATGTACAAAGCCTTGCCGGCCTTCACCACGTCATGCAGTGCCTCCATCGTCTCCTCGACCGGCGTGCGTGGGTCGAAGCGGTGGATCTGGTACAGGTCGATGTAATCCACGCCCAGGCGGCGCAGGCTGGCATCGACGCCCTCCATGATGTGCTTGCGGCTGAGTCCCCGGTTGTTCGGGTCCTTGCCCATCGGATTGAACACCTTGGTCGCCAGCACGACCTCGTGCCGCCTGGCGTATTTCTTCAGCGCGCGGCCGGTGATTTCCTCGCAGATGCCGGTGGCATAGGTGTCGGCGGTGTCGAAGAAGTTGATGCCGTTCTCGATGGCGTGGCGGAAGAACGGCTGCGACTCTTCCTCGTCCAGCGCCCAGGGCCGCCACTTCTTGTCCGCATAGGTCATGCAGCCCAGGCACAGGCGCGAGACCTTCAGGCCCATCCGGCCCAGATTGACGTACTTCATGGCGTTCCTCTTCGCTTCCGGCCTGGCCGCCAGCATGCGATCATTGCCGCAGCCGCGCCAGCAATTTGGAGATACCGGATGACCCGCATCGCCGCCGCCTATGCCGCCGCCCTCGTCGCTTTCCTCATCATGGACGGACTGTGGCTCGGTGTTGTCGCGAAGAATTTCTACAAGGCGGAAATCGGTGACCTCTTGCTGCCGCAGCCGAACTTCGCCATCGCGGCGTTGTTCTATCTGTTCTTCGTCGCCGGCATCCTGCTCTTCGCGGTCTGGCCAGGACTTGCCGCCGATTCGTGGTTGCGTGCGGCGGCGCTGGCCGCGTTCCTCGGCCTGCTGGCCTATGGAACGTACGACATCACCAACCTGGCAACGCTCAAGGGTTATTCCGTGAAGATCGCGGTGGCCGACATGCTGTGGGGCGCGGTCGTCACCACCGTCTCCGCCAGCGCCGCTTTCTTTGCCGCGCGAATGTTTCCCGACTGATTTGCACTGCAGCAAAAATGCCTGGAAAAACTTCACAATTCGGGCATTGACCGAGGGCCTTCAATCCCTATTATCCGCGGCGGGACACGCCCCCCCAACGGGGCGCAATCGTTCTGGAAGGAACGCCGTATGGCAAAACCCGCCCACCGCCCCACCGGGGTGAATTTCTCTTCCGGCCCCTGCGCGAAGCGCCCTGGCTGGTCCGCCGCAAATCTCGAAACTGCCCTGGTCGGCCGGTCGCACCGGTCGAAGGAAGGCAAGGCGCGTCTCGCCGCCGCCATCGAGCAGCACCGCGAAATCCTCGGCATCCCCGCTGACTACCGCATCGGCATCGTGCCGGCCTCGGACACCGGCGCCGTGGAAATGGCGTTGTGGTCGCTGCTGGGCCCGCGCGGCATCGACCTGCTGGCCTGGGAAAGCTTCGGCTCCGGCTGGGTCAGCGATGTGGTCAAGGAGCTGAAGCTCAAGGACACCCGCACGCTGAAGGCCGATTACGGCCAGATCCCCGACCTGAAGCAGGTCGATTGGTCGCGCGACGTCGTCTTCACCTGGAACGGCACCACATCGGGCGTGCGCGTGCCGAATGGCGACTGGATCGCCGCCGACCGCCAGGGCCTCAGCATTTGCGACGCCACCTCGGCCGTGTTCGCCATGGACCTGCCGTGGAGCAAGCTCGACGTCACTACCTGGTCCTGGCAGAAGGCGACCGGGGGCGAGGCGGCGCACGGCATGATCGTGCTCAGCCCGCGCGCGGTCGAGCGCCTGACCACCTACAACCCGCCATGGCCGATGCCGAAGCTGTTCCGCATGGCCAAGGACGGCAAGCTGACCGAGGGCATCTTCAAGGGCGAGACGATCAACACGCCCTCGATGCTCTGCGTCGAGGACATTCTCGATGCGCTGGGCTGGATCAAGTCGATCGGTGGCCTCAAGGCCTCCATCGCGCGGTCCGAGGCCAACCTTGCCGCGCTCGCGACGTGGGTCGAGGCCAGTGACTGGGCCGCCTTCCTCGCGCGCGATCCGGCAATCCGCTCGTGCACGTCGATCTGCCTGTCGATCAAGGACACCTGGTTCGCCGGCCTCGATGCAGAGGGCCAGGCTGCCGCTGCCAAGAAGATCGCCGACCTGCTCGAGAAGGAGAAGGTCGCGCTCGACGTCGCCGCCTATCGCGACGCGCCGCCAGGCCTGCGCATCTGGGGCGGCGCCACCGTCGAGACCGCGGATATCGTGGCCGTGCTGCCCTGGCTCGACTGGGCCTGGGCGGAGACCAAGCAACAATTGCAGAAGGCCGCCTAGGGCGGACAACAGGTCATGGCAAAACCCAAGGTTCTGATTTCCGACGACCTGTCGCCCGCAGCGGTGCAGATTTTCAAGGATCGCGGCGTTGCCGTCGATGTGAAGGTCGGCCTGAAGCCCGACGACCTGATCGCCATCATCGGCGACTACGATGGTCTCGCCATCCGCTCCGCCACCAAGGTGACGGCGAAGGTCCTGGCGGCCGCAAAGAAGCTGAAGGTCATCGGCCGCGCCGGCATCGGCGTCGACAACGTCGATATCCAGGCGGCTACTGCGCGCGGCATCTGCGTGATGAACACGCCGTTCGGCAATTCGATTACCACCGCCGAGCACGCCATCTCGATGATGATGGCGCTGGCGCGCGAGATTCCCCAGGCCGACATCTCGACCCAGGCGGGCAAGTGGGAAAAGAACCGCTTCATGGGCGTCGAGGTCTATAGCAAGACGCTCGGCATCATCGGCTGCGGCAATATCGGCTCCATCGTGGCCGACCGTGCCCAGGGCCTGAAGATGAAGGTCGTGGCGTTCGATCCGTTCCTGTCGCCCGAGCGCGCCAAGGCCATCGGCGTCGAGAAGGTCGAGCTGGACGAACTGCTGCGCCGCGCCGATTTCATCAGCCTGCACACGCCGCTGACCGACCAGACCCGCAATGTCCTCGACAAGGCCGCCTTCGCCAAGTGCAAGAAGGGCGTGCGCATCATCAACTGCGCCCGCGGCGGCCTGGTGGTCGAGGAAGACCTGAAGCATGCGCTCGATTCCGGCCAGGTCGCCGGCGCCGCGCTCGACGTGTTCCTGGTCGAACCGGCCAAGGAGAACCTGCTGTTCGGCCATCCGCGCCTGATCGCCACGCCGCACCTCGGCGCGTCGACCGGCGAGGCGCAGGAGAACGTCGCGCTCCAGGTCGCCGAGCAGATGTCCGACTACCTCGTCACCGGCGCCGTCACCAACGCGCTGAACATGCCCAGCGTGTCGGCCGAGGAAGCCCCGCGCCTGAAGCCGTACATGAAACTGGCCGAACAGCTTGGCAGCTTCGCCGGCCAGGTGACCGAATCAGGCCTGAAGAAGGTGATGATCGAGTACGAAGGCCACGTCGCCAGCCTCAACACCCGGCCGCTGACCGCCATCGTGCTCGAGGGCCTGCTGCGCCCGCTGATGGAATCGGTCAACATGGTCAACGCGCCGGTCGTTGCCAAGGAACGCAACATCGACGTCACCGAGGTCAAGCACGACCGGCCCAGCGACTACCAGACGCTTATGCGCGTCACCATCACGACCGAGGCGCGCACCCGCGATGTTGCCGGCACCCTGTCGGCCGATGGCCTGCCTCGCCTGGTGCAGATCAAGGGCGTGAAGATCGAGGCCGAGATGGCCCCGCACATGCTCTACGTCACCAACGAGGACAAGCCGGGCTTTATCGGCCGCCTCGGCACGCTGCTGGGCAATTCGAACATCAACATCGCGACCTTCCACCTCGGCCGGTCGGGCCTTGGTTCGGACGCCATCGCGCTGATCGCGGTGGATTCCACGGTGCCCGAAACCATCGTCGAAAAGATCAAGGCGATCCCTGGCGTGCAGCAGGTCAAGTCACTGCAGTTCTGATCTAGCCTGCGCAAACATATCGCGCCGGCCAATACCCAATATCGGAATTGCCGGTTTGCCGCCTGCGGCGGCCCGGCAGAACATTTCTCCCAATTAAAAACGGGAGGAACGAGATGGAAATATCAGTGCGACTTGCCGCCTTGGTTGTCGCCGGCATGGCCATTGCCGCTACGGCGCATGCCCAGGCCGAATTTCCAAGCCGCCCCATCACCATCATCCTGCCGGCCAGTCCGGGCGCCACGTCCGACCTTATTGCCCGCGCATTGTCCGCGCCGCTGCGCGCCCGCCTCGGCCAGCCCATCATCGTCGAGGCGAAGCCGGGCGGCGGCGGTTCGGTCGCGTCCGAATACACCGCGCGTGCAGCGCCCGATGGCTACACCATCTATCTCGCCGGCGGCAGCATCGTCTCCGGACCGATCTTCCTGAAAAACACCCAGGCCGACCCGATCAAGGATTTCGTGCCGATATTCCGCTTCACTCAGTGGCCATTCGTGTTGTCCGTGCCAAAGCAGCTGGGCGTCAAGAACATGGGCGAGTTCGTCGCACTCGTGAAAAAGAACCCCAAGAAGTTCAACTACGGTGTCGTGCCCAACAGTCCTATGCAGCTCGACATCATGAACCTCATGACCGCCAGCGGTCTTGATATCGTCGAGGTGCCGTTCCAGGGGGCCGCGCCCATCGTCCAGGCGGCTCTGGCGCAGGATATCCAGTTGTCGTTCAGCGCCTATTCAAGCATTGCCGCCCACGTGAAAGAAGGAAACCTTGTGCCGTTGGCGGTGACGGGCAGCGCGCGCTCCGAGATTGCGCCCGACATTCCGACCTTCAAGGAGGCCACCGGAGTCGATGTGGCGATTACGTCCTGGTACGGCTTCGTTGCACCCGCGAAGACGCCGCAGCCGATCGTCGATCGACTCTATGCCGCGCTTAAGGCGTCCGTCGCCGAGCCCGACGTGCAGAAGCTGCTGAGGGACAGCGGCCTTGAACGTGTCGAATCCTCGCCGCAGGAAATGGCGGCGACGTTGGCTCATGACGCGAAACTGTACGGCGACATTGCCAGGAAGGCCGGTATCCAGCCGCAATAGGCACCGGCTGGCTCTCGCGCGCCGCCGCGTCTATGCTCGGCGGACGGGAAACGGCGCAGAAGTTGCTCAGATGCGTGTAACGTTGCGGCAGCTTCTGGTGTTCGACGCCATTGCCCGCGCCGGCAGTGTCAGCCGCGCGGCGGAGGAAATCGGCCTGACCCAGTCCTCGGCCAGCGCCTCGCTGCAGGATCTTGAGACCAGCCTCGGCGTCGAACTCTTCACCCGCAGCCGTCGCCGGTTGGTGCTGAACGAGAACGGCCGTCGCCTGCATCCCAAGGCGCGTTCGATGCTGACCCAGGCGGTCGACCTGGAATCCTCGGCCGTCGGTGGTGCGCTGCAGGGCACGTTGCGTGTCGGCGCCGGTTCGGCCATAGGCGGCTATGTCCTGCCGCGCATCTGTTCGGCATTCCTCACTTTGCATCCGCAGGTGCGCATTGACCTGATGGTGCTGCCCTCGCGGCAGGTGCTCGATGGGCTCGCCAGCATCCAGCTCGATGTCGGCGTCGTCGAATTTCCGATCAACCGGCCGCGCATGAACATCACGCCGTGGCTCACCGACTCGCTCATCATCGTCGCGGCGAAGGGGCATCACCTCGCGGCCAAGCGATCGATCCGCATTCCCGAACTGCAGGAGGAGACCTGGTTCCTGCAGAAGACGGATTCCAGCGTCCGCGTCATGTTCACGACGGCCATCCTGAAACAACTCGGCGCGTTGAAGATCGGGCTTGAGACCGGCAGCCTGCCGGCGTTGAAGCGCGCCGTCGCCAGCGGCACCGGCATCGGCTGCCTGTCGAAGCACGTGGTCGAGCGCGAGCTGCTGTCGGGCGAACTGGTCGAACTGAAGGTGCGCGGCTTCGCGATCCAGCGCCAGTTCATGATCGCCACCAGCAAGGAAATCTACCAGGGCCAGTTGCAAAACGAGTTCGTGAAGTTCGCCGCCCATCCGCCGCAGCCCTAAGTGCGGGCTACCGTGCGCTCGACGCTAAAAAGGCCTTGGGGCAGCCGGATGAGTGCGCCTAAAGTCTGCATGAGTTCCAGGGAGGAAAACAAAAATGACGGCGATCTTCGAACGTGTCGGTGATCTCGCGCCCCATATCGGCAAGTCCATTGGCACCAGCGACTGGGTCACGGTAACGCAACAGGACATCGACGCTTTTGCCGCGCTGACCGGCGACAGCCAGTGGATACACACCGATGTCGAGCGCGCGAAAAAGGAAATGCCGGGCGGCAAGACCCTCGCGCACGGATATCTCGTGCTGTCGCTGATGCCCCGCATGGCGATACCGCTGTGGCGTATCGAGAAGAAGAAGCACGCGCTCAACTACGGCCTGAACAAGCTGCGCTTCACTGCGCCGGTGCCCAGCGGTTCGCGCATCCGCCTCACCGTGATACCCAAATCGCTGGAGCCCATCGAGAACAACGGCACAAGGCTGGTCATGGAGAACATCTTCGAACTTGAGGGTTCGAAAAAGCCGGCCATTGTCGCCGAGGTGCTGCTGGCCTATTTCGACTAGGGACTGCCCATAGTGGAACAAGCTGTCGAGATCAGGACACCCGATGGCGTCGCCCCGGCCACCCTCTATTGGCCCGACGGTCCCGGCGCCTGGCCGGCGGTGATCCTGTACATGGACGGCCTCGGCATCCGGCCCGCTTTGCACGATATGGCGCGGCGGATCGCGGCCGCCGGCTATTGCGCCCTGCTGCCCGATCTCTACTACCGTGGCGGCGCGTGGACGCCGATCGATCCGCAAGAGGCTTTCGGCAAGGAAGGGCCGGCGCGTGAGCGCATGACGCGCGAAATGGGCCGTCTGAGTCTGAAGGTGGTCGCGGGCGACAGTGCTGCCTTTCTCGACTTTCTCGGCCAGCAGAAGCAGGTCAAGGGCGGCGCCCGTGGCAAGGTCGGCGCCACCGGATACTGCATGGGCGGTGCGCATGTGCTGACCGCGGCGGCGAATCATCCTGACCGCATTGCCGCGGCGGCTGCCATCCATAGCGGCCGCCTCGCGACAGATCAGCCCGACAGCCCGCACCTGCTGGCGCCGCGTATCAAGGCCAAGGTCTATATCGGCGTCGCCGGCATCGATCCGTGGCTGGCGCCCGATGAAACCCGGCGGGTCGAGGAAGCCTTCGCCGCTGCGAAAGCTGACTACCGGGTCGAACTGTATCCGGGTGCGACGCACGGCTTCGCGCCATCTGACACGCCGGTCTACGACCGCGCGGCGTCGGAGCGCCACTGGGAACGGTTGCTCGACCTGTTCGCCGCGACCCTGCGCTAGGCGCGTCAGTCGGGGCGGCGATACCGCCACACCGACGATGGCGGCAGATTGCGCCACACATGCGCGGCGCGCTCGCCGACCAGGTTCAGTTTCCGCATTGGCAGGGGCGACGCCGGCTGGTTGGTCAACTGCAACAGGCTGCCGCCTTCGCCCAGCAAGGCGAAACATTGGTCGACAATGGCCATCTGGGCGGCGGCCGAGAACCAGACGATAGGCAGAGTCGAGGCTATTGCGGCCACGCGCCGCACGCCGCGTGCGGCCAATGCGCTGCCAAGTCCCGTCGCGTCGCATTCGACTACGCGGATCGCGGGAAACTTTTTGCGTAAGTGGTCCGCCAATGCCTTTTCTCGCTCGACCATGATCAGTCGTCCGGGTGGCAGGCCGGACTCCAGAAGTGCCTGGCCAATCGCTCCGGTGCCTGCGCCGAGGTCGAGAACCGGTCCCGAGCGATCGCGGTCGATCAGGCGGGCCATGGTGGCGCCGGTGGTTGCTGACGAGGGTGTCAGCGCTGCAATCCGCAGCGGCGCGCGGAACCACGCACGAAGAAACAGATGGTTGCCCTCGCGCGCCTCGTCGAAGGGCTTGGATGCCAGTTGCGGAATGGTGGGCATGAGGTAACCGGACGGACATGAAACCGAATCGTCCACGCCACCATGCCGTCATTGAGTGACGCCGGTATGACAGCACGCATGCCGACAGGAGAACGGCCCGCCGCACGTATGCGGCGGGCCGTCCCTCAGGAACACTTATCCGTTAGCGGGTAACCGGACGCTCCGCCTCGGCCTTGTTCCAGTCGTCCTTCCGGTATTCCGGCAGGCGCTTGGCCGAATCCTCGGAGAGGCCCAGGGCGACGATCTTGTTGTCCTGCACCTGCAGCTGGTTCACCGGCAGGGCGACCTTCTTCTCGCCGATGCCGAGGAAGCCGCCGACGCCGATCACGGCGGCGGTCTGCGCGCCGGCCTTCGAGACGACGACGTCATCGACCTCGCCAATCCGGTCGCCAGCCGCGTTGTAGACGCTCTTGCCGACCAGCTGCTTGGCGTTCATCTCGGTGATCGACGAGAACTTCGCCGACGGGGCGGTATCCCGGACGATCGGCGCCGGGCTGGTCGTGCTCGGCGCCATGTCCGGGCTCCGCTGGGGGGGCATGGGCGACGTATCCGCCGGGCTGGATGGCGACTGCGCCGGGGGCGTCATGGGCGTCGGCGGGTTGGTCTGGGCGCTGGCGGCGCCGATGGTAATAAAGGTTGCCGCGCCAATGGCGGCCAATTTGCCGAGGGTCATAATGGGGCTCCTCTTTCGTTGGTGGCAGAGGTCAGTCAAACGGCATGTTGCCGCCTTCGTTCCGCCGGACAGAGCTTTGTCACAACCTCGTTTCTCCAATAATTTCAGGTATTTGGACATAGTGCGGCCGCATTGCAAGCGGGGGTGGAGGGGGCTGTTTTCCTCTCCCCGGCATGGCTGATCCGGCGGTACGGAGCGGCGTGGCGCGGCCCGCCGAATCATGCTTTATACCTGCGGTCTTTCCCCGTTTCTGGCCCGCCACTGGACCGCGATGAACGAAGTTTCGGATAACGGCGTCGATCCGTCCGCCGGCCTGCTGCCGGCCGGGCTGCGCGACGTGCTGCCCCCGCGCGCCGAAGTCGAGGCGCAGGTGACCGAGCGGCTGATGGCGGTCTTCGCCGGCCATGGTTACCGCCGCATCAAGCCGCCGCTGGTGGAATACGAAGACACGCTGCTGGCCGGTTCCGGCCAGGCCCTGGCGGGGCAGATGTTCCGTTTCATGGACACTGCCTCGCATCGCATGCTGGGCGTCCGACCCGACATCACGTTGCAGGCCGCCCGCATCGCCGCGACCCGCCTGGCGCACGATCCGCGTCCGTTGCGCCTGTGCTATGCCGGCCAGGTGCTGCGCACCCGCGGCAGCCAGTTGCGGCCCGAGCGTCAATTCGCCCAGGCCGGCTTCGAACTGATCGGTTCCGCCGCACCGGCGGCTGACCAGGAAGTGGCCATCCTCGCCGCCGAGGCGGTGCTGGCGCTGGGTGTTGCCGGCCTGTCGATGGACGTCACCAACCCGCTGCTCGTACCGGCCTTGTGCGAAGGCCTCGGCCTCGACGCCGCAGTGGCCAAGGCCGCGCGCCTCGCCCTCGACCACAAGGATGCCGCCGCCCTTCACGATGCTGTCGGCCCCGGCAAGGCCGCTGATACCCTGGCTGCACTGATCGACATCGGCCCGGCCGCGCAGGTGTTCGCGCGCCTGGCGAAGCTCGACCTGCCGCGCGCCGCCGCCGCGATGGTGGCGCAGCTGCGCGCGCTGTGCGACGGACTGAAACTGGCGCTGCCCGATTTGCCGGTCACGTTGGACCTCGGCGAGTTTCGCGGCCTCGAATATCACAGCGGCGTATCGTTCACGCTGTTTGCCCGCGGCGTGCGCGGCGAACTGGGCCGCGGCGGCCGTTACATGGCGGGCGCCAATGAGCCCGCCACCGGCTGCACGCTCTATCTCGACTCTCTCATGCGCGCTTTGCCGGCCTCGCCGCCCGAGCGCCGCCTGTTCCTGCCGTTCGGCACGCCGCATGTCGAGGCGCGCCGCTGGCGCAGCGAGGGCTGGTCGGTCGTGCGCGGCCTTGAACCGGTCGCCGATGCGACGGCCGAGGCGAAGCGCCTGGGCTGCAGCCACCAGCTTGCCGGCAACCAGCCGCGCGCGCTGGCCTGATTTTTATACCTCTCAGTTTTAGCGGGACACCATGGCGAACGTAGCGGTGATCGGCGCCCAGTGGGGCGATGAGGGCAAGGGCAAGATCGTCGACTGGCTGTCGGAACGCGCCGACGTCGTCGTCCGCTTCCAGGGCGGCCACAATGCCGGCCACACGCTGGTCATTGGCGGCAAGGTCTACAAGCTCAGCCTCTTGCCATCGGGCGTGGTGCGTCCCGGCAAGCTGTCGGTCATCGGCAACGGCGTCGTGGTCGACCCGTGGGCCTTGCTCAGCGAGATCGAGAAGATTGCCGGCCAGGGCGTGAACATCACCCCCGCGCAGCTGAAGCTCGCCGACAATGCCGTGCTGATCCTGCCGATCCACCGCGAACTGGATGGCTACCGCGAAGACGCCGCGGCGCCCGGCGCGGTGAAGATCGGCACCACGCGGCGCGGCATCGGCCCGGCCTACGAGGACAAGGTGGGCCGCCGCGCCATTCGCGTCTGCGACCTGGCGGACGACGCGACCATCGTGCAGAAGGTCGACGGCCTGCTGTCGCACCACAATTCGCTGCGTGCCGGGCTCGGCCAGAACCCGGTCGACCGTGACCGCCTGATCGTGTCGCTGAAGGAGATCGCGCCGAAAATCCTGCCCTTCGCGCAGCCGGTCTGGCGCATGCTCGATGAAGCGCGCCGGCGCGGCGACCGCATCCTGTTCGAGGGTGCGCAGGGCGCCATGCTCGACGTCGATCACGGCACCTATCCGTTCGTCACCTCGTCCAACACCGTGTCGGGCCAGGCGGCAGCCGGTTCCGGCCTCGGGCCGGGCGCGGTCGGCTATGTGCTCGGCATCACCAAGGCCTATACCACCCGCGTGGGCGGCGGCCCGTTCCCGACCGAATTGCTGGATGACGTCGGCCAGCGCCTCGGTGAACGCGGCCACGAATTCGGCACCGTCACCGGTCGCGCGCGCCGCTGCGGCTGGTTCGACGCCGCCATGGTGCGCCAGTCGGTGATGCTGAACGGCATTACCGGCATCGCGCTGACCAAGATCGACGTGCTCGATGGATTGAAGGAAGTGAAGGTCTGCACCGGCTACCGCCTGGGCGGCAAGACCATCGACTACTTCCCTGCCAACATGCGCGCCCAGGCCGAGGTCGAGCCGGTCTACGAAGTGATGGAAGGCTGGGCCGAAAGCACTGCCGGCGCGCGCTCGTGGGCGCAGCTGCCCGCCACCGCCATCAAGTACGTGCGCCGCATCGAGGAGCTGATCGGCGCGCCCGTCGCCATGCTCTCGACCTCGCCCGAGCGCGACGACACGATCCTGGTCAAGGACCCTTTCGAGAACTGAGCGCTTGCCACTTGGTGGTGTCCGCCTGCCTCCTTAGGGAAGTCGGCGCGTGCGACGCGCATTTGAAAGTTCTCGTATTTCGTGCATATATAACCAGGATTCAATTTTTCGGATCATTGTGCCGGTTGGGGACGGGCATGAAGAAAGCGATTATTGCCGGCCTGTGCGCCGTATTTGTTACGGGGTGTGCGAGCTATCCCGTTGTCGGCCGCTTCACCGATGCGAACGAGGTTTTCCTCGGCACGGTCGATCACAACTTGATGAACGGCACCTCGTCCATCCAGGCGAAAACGAAAAGCGGCGTCACCTGTACCGGTATGTCGCGCGTCACCTACATTCCAGCGGCAAGCCGCCTCGCGACCGCATTCGCCATTCCTTATTGCAAGGGGCAGCGTGGCAACGCTCGTCTTCGCTGCACCAATGGCAGGATTGTCGGCGCCGAATGGGAGGCCGAAACCTGTACGACCGGTGCGGGATACGGCTTCGATACCGACGGCAACAAGTTCGAGTTCGCCTTCGGCATGAGCGAGGCTGAGGCGCAGGCCCGCTTTCAGCAGGCCAGCACCGAAGTGTCAACCAAGCCTGCGGCTGAAGGGTACGGGCCGAAAGAGGCTCGACAGAAAGTCGGCTTTAGTGCCGGAACTGGATTCTTCGTGTCGGCAAAGGGCCATCTAGTGACGAACCATCACGTCATCGAGGGCGCGCGCGATCTCCGGGTTATTCGCGACGGCAAGGAAATTCCTGCGCAAATCGTCGCCAGCGACTCGGCGAATGATGTCGCCGTACTCAAGATCGACGGGGTCAGTCACCCGCTCCCCATCGACATCGGGAGTGGCGTCAGGCGAGCTGATGAAGTCTTTACGCTCGGCTATCCAATGATCGACGTTCAGGGACAACGCAAAAGGCGACGTTTGGCAGAGTTAATGCGTTGGCGGGAATTGATGACGATGTCCGGTTTTTTCAGATCGACGTACCTATCCAACCCGGTAATTCCGGTGGTCCGTTGATCGGTCAGCGCGGACAGGTAGTGGGAGTCGTGACCAAGACCCTCAGTTCGGCGGCGATGCTGAAGTACAAGGGGCAATTGCTTCAAAACGTAAACTACGCCGTGAAGTCCGCCTATCTGGCGCCCCTGCTCGCGGATGTACCCACGGTGCAGCCAGCCACGGCAATCCAGACTAATGCAGATTGGGCTGCCGAGTACGAGGACTCTGTCGTCCTGATCATCGCGCGCTGAAAAAAAACGGCCCGGCATCGCTGCCGGGCCGTCGGTTCGTTGAGGCTTGCTCCGCCTAAGCCGTGTAGTGCCGCTCGGTGGAAATCTTCTTCATTTCCTTCTGCAGCTTTTCGAACGCGCGCACCTCGATCTGGCGCACCCGCTCGCGGCTGATGTTGTATTCCTGGCTCAGGTCCTCCAGCGTCTTCGGCTCGTCCTTCAGGCGCCGTTCCTGCAGCACGTGCCGCTCGCGCTCGTTCAGCTTCGCGAGCGCCATCTGCAGCATGTCGCGCCGGTTGCCCAGTTCCTCGTCGTCGGCGAGGCGCGTCTCGGCGGTCGGCGTCTCGTCGACCAGCCAGTCCTGCCACTCGCCTTCGCCGTCGATCCGCATCGGCGCGTTCAGCGACTGGTCCGAACCCGCCAGGCGGCGGTTCATGCTGACCACATCGTCTTCCGGCACACCGAGTGTGGTCGCGATCTTCTGCACCTGGTCGGGGTGCAGGTCGCCCTCGTCGATGGCCTTCATCTGGCCCTTCAGCCGGCGCAGGTTGAAGAACAGCTTCTTCTGCGCCGCCGTCGTGCCGATCTTCACCAGCGACCACGAGCGCAAAATGTATTCCTGGATCGCCGCGCGGATCCACCACATGGCATAGGTCGCGAGGCGGAAGCCGCGGTCCGGCTCGAACCGCTTCACCGCCTGCATCATGCCGATATTGCCTTCGGAGACGAGCTCCGACAGCGGCAGGCCATAGCCGCGATAGCCCATGGCGATCTTCGCCACCAGGCGCAAATGGCTGGTCACCAGCTTGTGCGCGGCGGTGGAATCTTCGTGTTCGCGCCAGCGCTTCGCGAGGATGTACTCCTCCTGCGGCTCCAGCATTGGAAACTTGCGGATCTCCTGCAGATACCGGCTCAGGCCGCCATCGGCGGCAATCGCGGGTAACGTCCTCATGGCCATGTTCGCCCCTTTCCTCGTCCCGCATCGCCTCGGCATTCGCGAAAGGCCCGAAGCACCTTCCTGAATCCTGGCGGGATGCAGCACTATACCTGTGTGATTTAGTCGGGATTAAGGCGGTTTCAAGAGCCCGTGGCGCCGGTCGCGAGGACCGTTTCCAAGTCCTTCATATCGCTGGGTAATTCGCTCTCGAACCGCAGCTTTTTACCGGTGATCGGGTGGACGAAACCCAGCACTCGGGCATGCAAAGCCTGTCGGCTAAAAGCCGCCACCTGGGCCTGGGCGGGGGCGCTGAGCGCTGCCTTGCGGGCCCGGCTGGCCCGGCCATAGACCGGGTCGCCGATCAGCGGATGGCCGATATGGGTCAGGTGCACGCGGATCTGGTGGGTGCGCCCGGTCGCCAGTTCCGCATCCACCCGCGCCGCCGCCAGGCCGAAGGCCCGCACGACGCGGTAATAGGTCAGGGCGCTCTTGCCGCCGTGGCGGACCACGGCCATGCGCTTGCGGTTGGTCGGGTCGCGGCCGATGGCGGCATCGACTTCGCCTTCCATCGGCGATGGCAGGCCCCAGACCAATGCCGCGTAGACGCGCTCGATGTCGTGCGCCGCGAACAGCGCCGACAGGCCCGTATGCGCCGCGTCGTGTTTCGCCGCCACCAGCAGTCCCGACGTATCCTTGTCGATGCGATGCACGATGCCGGGCCGCTTCACGCCGCCAATACCCGACAACGACGTGCCGCAATGGGCGATCAGCGCGTTGACCAGCGTGCGGTCCAGATTGCCGGCCGCCGGGTGCACCACCAGCCCGGCGGGCTTGTCGACGACGATCAGGTGCGCGTCCTCGTATACGACGGTCAGGTCCATGGCCTGGCCCTCGGGCTCCGCCGCCACCGCTTCCGGCACGGTCAGCACATAGGTCTGGCCCGGTTTGATTCGATGGGAGGGGTCGGATATGGTCGCGCCGCTTGCGACCACATGGCCATCGTCGATCAGCGCCTTCAGGCGCGAACGCGACAGGCCATCGCCTTCCAGCGCGCGGGCGAGGAAGCGGTCGAGCCGCTCGCCGCCATCGTCAGGGCCGGCGGTCGCGCTTTTCTGGTCGGTTTTGATCAATGGATGAATTGGGGTTGCGATGAACAAGGCCGTCGACGCGGGGCCGAACATACGCCTGATGAAGATCGTCGTCATCGTTCTCGGCGTGCTGATGCTGGCCGCCGCCGGTGGCGTCGTCATCGGCCTGGTCCGCACCTTCAGCGGGGCCGTGACGGGCAAGCCCGCCGCCACGCCGGCCCAACCCGTGATCGCCGCTGCCCCGCTGGCACCGGGCACCGTCCTGCCGCCCATCGTCCTGCCCAAGGGGGCGCGGGTGCTGACCATGGCCCCGGCCGGCGCCAGCCTGGCGCTGATGGTTGAGTTGCGCGACGGCAACCAGCGTCTGCTCCTGCTCGATCCCACGACCGGCGCCGTCACCGGTACGCTCGAGGTCCGGGCGGAATAGGGGCCGGGAAACCGGGCGGGAAACCGCTTGCCACCTGCCGCCCGCCGCTCTAAGAACAGCGCCCTTGGGCCCGGTCAGGCCCTGGCCTTGCGTCCCCATCGTCTAGTGGCCTAGGACATCAGCCTCTCACGTTGAGAACAGGGGTTCGAATCCCCTTGGGGACGCCACTTTTTTGCCTTAATGCGTTGAAATCCAAAGACTTTTAGAAAGTCTTTGGTTTCGTACCCCACAAAATACCCCACAGTCGGCGCGCGTCAGGGTGGCACGCTATGGGTTGGGGTGAACCAGTTCAGCCACCGCCAACAGGCTCCTCAGTTGGCCCCGCTGGTCTGGAGTCAGCCGCCCGACATCGAGCGTCTCGATCTGAACCGGGCCACCGTCGGGGCCGGTATGCTCTATCCGCTGCGTGTTGTGCCAGCCGCTGGTCGATCTGGAGCGGTTCATCAGGGCTAAAATGACAATCCGGGCATTGCCGGGGGCGCCAGATGCCATTTCGATGGCCCGACGCTCCCACCAGGCTAAGGCGGCAGCGCGGCCAGCCCTAACGGCGTCGGAAAACTCTGGGTGCCGATGCTGCCATTCGTAGAGGCTGTCGGGGTGAACCCCGACCAGCGCGGCGCAGCCTTCCAAACTGCGGCCTTCGGCCATCAGCTCTACAATCCGCTGGCAATACTCCCGGCGATACAGCGTCGGGCGCCCACCGGCATGCTTTGGCGCGGCTATGGCAAGGGCTTTTCCCATGCCGAATCATAGCACGAATTGTGTCTTTCTGAAGCTTCAACCCAGCCGTACTGTGAGCTTGCCCCTGCCTGACGTCTCCCTTGACGTGCTGACTGTGCTGCCGAGCTGATTTGTCTGGCAAGCTATTTCTGCTCGAAAGCCATCGGGCTGCTATAGCTCAGCGTCGAATGCAGCAGCCGATGGTTGTAGAAGGTAATCCAGTCCATCACCTCGTCCTTGGCCTGACGTCGCGTGCCGAAGCGCCGTTTACCCTTTCGGTTTCCTACCCCGCCAACGCGGCGTACCTTCGGGGACCAGCCCATATGCGTATGACAGTGCTTCGAGGTCCCGCAACTCGGCCAGCTTAGAACTTCTCTCGGCTTTAGCGAGAAGAGTCTCATTCCCGTGCCTATACT
>CANJGB010000017.1 GCA_947473805.1 Alphaproteobacteria bacterium | reverse complement strand
GCTGAATCTCTCACAACCCTTGGATCACCGTTAGGGGTCAGACCACTCGGGTAACGCAGGCCGCGCCGGTCAGCTGCGCGGCGGTGTTCGGGCGTCCACATCGGGCATCTCCCACATCCGATTCGGATGCCCGTAAGCGAATCACAACTGATTCCTCCGACTCAACAACTTTCCGGAACGGCTCTAAGACCGCCCTTCTACTGGGCAAAAACGCCCACTCTGGCTCAAAGGAATTTCCCGTGACTGCTGCGGGCCGCAAAGGGCGTCACGGCGTACAGAACTGGGAAGACCTCCGCTACGTCCTGACCGTGGTGCAGGAGGGCAGCTACAGCGCTGCTGCGCGCAAGCTGAAGCGCGACCACAGCACCGTGCGCCGCCGTGTCGAAGCGACCCAGCGCGCGCTGGGCATAAGGTTGTTCCAGCGCACGCGCTATGCCATGCGCCTCACCGACCAGGCGCGGCAGATCATCGACGTGCTGGACTCGATGGCAGAGCTGGCGAGCGAGCTGGAGAGCCGGTTTGCCGGTGTCGATATCCGGCTGGCCGGCCCCGTCAAGATCACCACCTCGGAAGGCTTCGCCAATCACTGGCTGGTGCCGCGCATGGTGCGGTTCCAGCGCGAGAATCCGCTGATCCGGATCGAAATGGACTCCAGTTCGCAGGTGCGCGACCTCGGCTCGGACGATACCGACATCGCGATCCGCTTCACCCGGCCGAAGCAGCACACGCTCGTCGCACAGAAAGTCGGATCGCTCGCCTTCGGCCTTTTTGCCGCACGCTCATATCTCGACACGTTCGGTCGTCCCGACAGCCTGGGTGCGCTCAACAATCACAAGCTGATCGTTCATCGCGGCTTCATCGAAAACCCGGTGCTGCGCACCTGGAGCGAATATGTGGCCGATCATCCCGGTGTCGTGTTCGAGAGCGAAGCCTCGGCACTGTTCGCGGCGGCGTTGCTGTCGGGTTACGGCGTTGGCCTGGCGCCGAATTACACACAGCTGGTCTACCCGGAGCTGGAACTGTTGCCGATCCCCTCGATGGGCGAAATGGACATCTGGCTGACGACGCACAAGGACAAGCGCAAGATTCCGCGCGTCGCGACGGCGTTCGAATATCTGCGGAATGCATTCGCCAATGACCGGGCCACCTGGTTCCGCACCGGCCAGTTCAAACCGGGCGACCGCTCGCGCTCCTGATTCCCCGCCAGCCTGCGCCAGACGGGTTGCGGGCATCCTGCAACTCGGCCACAGTTGCATGCGCTAGGGCCGGAAACGAGAGACGTAACCGCACGAATGTTCGGCAAAATCCTGATCGCCAATCGGGGCGAGATCGCCTGTCGCGTTATTCGGACGTGCCGTCGGCTGGGCATCCGGACGGTCGCGGTGTTTTCGGCGGCAGATGCCGCTGCCCAGCACGTCATTCTGGCTGACGAGGCGGTGCCGATCGGCCCGGCGCCTGCGCGCGAAAGCTATCTCGTCATCGACCGTATCATCGAGGCGGCGCGTGCGACCGGCGCCGAGGCAATTCATCCCGGCTATGGCTTTCTGTCGGAGAGGGCCGATTTTGCCGAGGCCTGCGTGGCTACCGGCATCGTCTTTGTCGGACCGCGGGCTGCGGCCATCCGTGCCATGGGCCTGAAGGGTGCGGCGAAGGCGCTGATGGAACGCGCCGGGGTGCCCATCGTGCCGGGTTATCACGGCGACGCCCAGGGCGTGGCCGAATTGATGACGGAGGCCGAACGGATCGGCTGGCCGGTCCTGATCAAGGCCGTCGCAGGCGGCGGCGGCAAGGGCATGCGTCGCGTCGATAATGCAGCTGATTTCGAGGCGGCGCTGGCGGGCGCGAAGCGTGAGGCCATGGCGGCCTTTGGTGACGACAAGGTGCTGCTGGAAAAGTACCTGCTGCGCCCGCGCCACATCGAGGTGCAGGTGTTTGGCGACAGTCACGGTAACATCGTCCAGCTGTTCGAACGCGATTGCTCCATCCAGCGACGCCACCAAAAGGTGGTCGAGGAAGCGCCGGCGCCCGGCATGACGGTGGAGATGCGCGCGGCGATGGGCGCGGCCGCGGTGGCGGCAGCGCGGGCCGTCGATTATATCGGTGCCGGCACGGTCGAGTTCATCGCGGATGTGTCGCAAGGCCTGAGCGCCGACCGCTTCTATTTCATGGAGATGAATACGCGTCTCCAGGTCGAACACCCGGTCACCGAGATGATCACCGGCCAGGACCTGGTGGAATGGCAGCTGCGCGTCGCGGTCGGCGAGGTGCTGCCGCTGAAGCAATCCGAACTGGCCATCAACGGGCATGCGGTCGAGGCGCGGCTCTACGCGGAAAATCCGCGGCGCAATTTCCAGCCGTCCACTGGACGGCTGCTGCGCTTTCGCGCCCCTGCACCCGACGGGGACCTGCGTATCGATAGCGGCGTGGCGGAAGGCGATGTCGTCACGCCGCACTACGACCCGATGCTGGCCAAGGTTGTGGCCTGGGCACCCGATCGCGCGACGGCGACAGGGCGTCTTGCGGGCGCGATGGGTGCGCATGAAATCGCCGGGCTGCAGAGCAATGCCGCCTTCCTCGGGCGCGTACTTCGGCATCGGTCTTTCGTTTCGGGCGATGTCGATACAGGTTTTATTCCGGCGCATATAAAGGAACTGGAGCCCCTGCGCTCCGCACCTGAAAATGCCGATCTCGCCTTCGCTGCCGTGGCTTTGCATCGGCGTGGCGAGGCAGGCGCCGGCGCGCTGGTATTGCGTCAGCAGACGAATGAAATGACCGTTGATTTAGTGGAAGAGGCGGGTGCCTACCGCCTCGGTTTATCTGGCGGTGTCGTCTCGGTGCGCGTTACAAACGAAAGCGATGGCGTGTTAAATATCCTGCTGGAGGGCGTCGCCCAGCGTGCAGCGGTCGTTCACGACGGCAAGACGGTGTGGGTCGCGCGCGATGGCGAGACGAACCGGTTCGACCTGGTCGATCCGGCGGACTGAGCCCTGTGATTGCCGGCTCGTCCCTTGTTCCAACCCCGGTGCCGCGCTATACCGCGCGTGTCTTTATTACATGCGCCAGAACGGAGTCATGACGTGGGCCTGTCAAAGCGGATCGAACTTCGTTTTTCCAATGGCGAGATCACCAAGATCGGCTGCAACGAGGATGAAACCATTCTCGCCGCGGCGCGTCGCCAGGGGATTGAACTGGCCGCCTCGTGCGAGGCCGGCGACTGTCAGACATGCTTGGCCAAGCTCGATGCCGGCAGTGTCGATTATCTCGACGGCTTTACCCCATCGCTGAGCGATTCCGAAATCGACGAGGGCGCGGTGCTGTGCTGCATCGCCTCGCCTAGGAAAAACACCGCCGTCACCTTCACCTATGCACGCACCGACCTGCTGCCCGTCCGCAAGTACCAGATGGTTGTGAAGGCGGTCGAGCGCCTGTCCGGCACGGTCGTGCGCCTGCAGGGCGAACTCGAGGGGCCGGCCGGCATCACCTTCTTCGCCGGCCAATACGTCAATATCGGCGTGCCCGGCCGCGACACCACGCGCTCCTATTCCATGGCGAATGCCCCGGCCGAGACGCGGACACTCGAATTCTTTATCCGCCTGCTGCCCACGGGCGAGATGTCGGAAGCCCTGACCTCGCGCGTGAAGGTCGGGGACAAGATGGAGGTCCAGGGTCCGTACGGCGTCTTCTATCTGCGCGATATTGCCGGCCCGATCGTCATGATCGCCGGCGGCACCGGCCTGGCGCCGATGGTGTCGATGCTCAAGGACCTGCTGAAGCGGGGTCATGCGGCGACGCCGGTCGTGCTGTGTTTCGGCGTCACCCGGCCCGAGGACTTCTTCTATGCCGCCGAGATTGCCGAACTGGGCAGGCGGTTCGAGCGCTTCGAGGCCAGATATACCATGGTCGAGCCCGATGCCGCCTGGACCGGCGCGGCGGGATTTGTGACCGGTTTGCTCAAGGAAGATGAGGCGGCGGCGGTCGGCGCAGACGGCGGCATGGCCTATTTGTGCGGCCCGCCGGCCATGGTCGAAGCGACCAGGGTTTGGTTCAAGTCGCGGGGGATCGACGCCACGCGCGTACTTGCCGAGGAATTCCTCCCGTCTTTGCCTAAAAAATAAGCTCTGTATAAAAAATAGGCATAGTGGTTGGCCCAGCTTTTTGTCCCTGACGATAACCCGCTGATTCCCTAAGGAATCTGCCCGTGTAGCGCGTGGCAAGGTTCTTGCTGAATGGCAGTTCCAACCGGTGCGGGGGTTCGCGCCGGTGTCTGCCAATCAGGGAGAACTAGCAGAATGAGCGGATTTACGAAGTCCCTCGGCCTTGCAGCTACGCTTGCAATCGGCCTTGGGCTGGCGGCGCCAGTCATGGCGCAGAACACCATCAAGGTCGGCGTACTGCATTCGCTGTCCGGCACGATGGCGATCTCGGAGACCACTCTGAAGGACACCGTCCTGATGATGATCGACGAGCAGAACAAGAAGGGCGGCCTCCTCGGCAAGAAGCTTGAGGCTGTTGTGGTCGATCCGGCCTCCAATTGGCCGCTGTTCGCCGAAAAGGCCCGCGAGCTGATCTCGAAGGAAAAGGTTTCGGTGGTGTTCGGCTGCTGGACTTCGGTGTCCCGCAAGTCGGTTCTGCCGGTGTTCGAAGAGCTGAACGGCCTGCTGTTCTATCCCGTGCAGTACGAAGGCGAGGAAAGCTCGCGCAACGTATTTTATACCGGCGCCGCGCCGAACCAGCAGGCAATCCCGGCGGTGGAATACCTGATGGCCAAGGAAGGCGTTAAGCGCTGGGTTCTGGCCGGCACCGACTACGTGTATCCGCGCACGACCAACAAGATCCTTGAGGCGTTCCTGAAGGCCAAGGGCGTTGGGCCCGAAGACATCATGATCAACTACACGCCGTTCGGTCATTCCGACTGGCAGACGATCGTGGCCGACATCAAGAAGTTCGGCTCGGCGGGCAAGAAGACGGCCGTCGTGTCGACCATCAACGGCGATGCGAACGTGCCGTTCTACAAGGAGCTGGCCAACGCCGGCATCAGCGCCAAGGACATCCCCGTCGTCGCCTTCTCGGTCGGCGAAGAGGAACTGGCCGGCATCGACACGAAGAACCTCGTCGGCCATCTGGCCGCGTGGAACTACTTCCAGTCGATCAAGGATCCGACCAACGACGCGTTCATCAAGCAGTGGAAGACGTTCATCAAGAGCGACAAGCGCGTGACGAACGACCCGATGGAAGCCACCTATATCGGCTTCAAGATGTGGTCGCAGGCCGTCGTCCAGTCCGGCTCGACCGACATCGATGCGGTGCGCCAGGCCATGTACGGCCAGAAGGTCAAGGCCCCGTCGGGCGTGACCTCGGTGATGAACACCAACCACCACCTGTCGAAGGCCGTGTTCATCGGCGAAATCCGCCCCGATGGCCAGTTCAACATCGTGCAGAAGTCGCCGCTGGTGAAGGCAGAGGCGTGGTCGAAGTACATCCCGGAAAGCGCCAAGCTGACCGCGGACTGGACCTATCCGTGGGTCTGCGGCAATTGCGCGAAGCCGAAGTTCTAAGCGGCTTCATAACAGTACCGAAGCTGTAACCGCGTAAAGCCCCTCCTCCCGCGGTGCGGGGGGAGGGGAACCGGTCTCCGGAGAAACCAATTGTCCCCGTTGCGCGTTCTCTTTCTGCTCTTCGTCGTCGTCGCTGCCAGCTACATCGCGGCGCCGGCCCATGCCGACGACCTGCCCGGCCTGCTCTCGGGCCTGGCGCAATCCGAATTGAAGCCTGCGGTCGAGGCGTTGATCGCCAGCGACGACCCCAAGGCGAAGCCCGTGCTGCGCGCCCTTGCTGCCGGCACGCTGTACAAGCGTCTCGACAACGACGCCATCGTGACCGGCGAGCCGTCGGGCGACATGGTGATCATCACCGACGTGCTGACCGACGAGCAGGAGCAGTTGAAGCCGTCCGAGCTCGAGGTGATCGCGCTCGATGACGCCACCCGCGCCGTTCTCGAGAATTCCGGCGCCGCTGCGCCGCCCGTCGAGGAGACGCTCGATTTTGCCGGCGCCGTCGACAAGCTGAAAACTGATTCCTTCGACGACAAGGCCAAAGCCATCCAGCGCCTGACCGAACTGGGCGATCCCCGCGCCATCCCGGTGCTGCAGGCTCTGGCCGACGGCCGCCTGTTTGTCCGGAAGACGGACGGCGCGGTGATCATTGGCGACCGTTCCGGCAACGACACCCGCGTTACCTTGGCCGCGACGGCCGAGCCGGCAGGCATTGTCGCGCCGGGCGACCTCGACGCCCTGTTCATCAACAACAACCTGCGCAACATCGTGGCGGAGGCGGTAGGCCGCATGGGCCTGCTCAACAGCGATGCCGCGACGCGTCGCCGCGCCGCCGACACGCTGATCGGCAGTGCCAACGACCAGACCCTGCCGCTGCTGCGCGACGCGCTGGCGAAGGAAACCGATGCCGGCGCGAAGGCCGCCATTTCCATGGCCCTGGCATCGGCCGAAATCGCCGATGCCGACAAGGCGCGACGGCTGGCCGCCATCGGCGTGCTGTCCGGATCGACCGACCTGCGCGTGCGCTCGATGCTGCAGGCGCGCATGGCGGCCGAGACCGATCCGGAGGTAAAGGCAGCGGTGAAGACCGCCTTCGACAGCGCGCAGCGCAAGCTCGAAGTTATCGGCTGGGCCGTGAACCTGTTCCAGGGCATTTCGCTCGGCTCGGTCCTGCTGCTGGCGGCCATCGGCCTGGCCATTACCTTCGGCGTCATGGGCGTCATCAACATGGCCCACGGCGAGATGATCATGCTGGGCGCCTACTCCGCCTACGTCGTCCAGGAGGTCTTCCGTGCCTTCCTGCCGCCGTCGGTGTTCGACCTGTATCTCATCGCGGCGATCCCGGTCGGCTTCGTGGTGGCGGGAATCGCCGGCATCATCATCGAGCGCGGCATCATTCGCTTCCTCTACACCCGCCCGCTGGAAACCTTGCTGGCGACCTGGGGCGTGTCGCTGATGCTGCAGCAGCTCGTCCGTTCCATCTTCGGCGCGCCGAACAAGGAAGTCGCCAATCCGAACTGGATGACCGGCGGCTTCGAACTGGTCGGCGGCTTTACCGTCGTCTGGAACCGCGTCGTCATCATCCTGTTATGCTTCGCCGTGCTGGGCATCATCGCGCTGATCATGAAGCGCACCCTTTATGGTCTCCAGATGCGCGCGGTGACGCAGAACCGGGGCATGGCCTCGGCCATGGGCATCCCCACGGCGCGGATCGATGCGCTGACCTTCGCCCTGGGCTCGGGCATTGCCGGCATTGCCGGCGTGGCCCTCAGCCAGATCGGCAATGTCAGCCCCAACCTCGGTACGATCTACATCGTCGACAGCTTCCTCGTTGTGGTGTTCGGCGGCGTCGGCAGCCTGTTGGGAACATTGACCGGCGCCATGGGCCTGGGCATTGCCAACAAGATCCTCGAACCCATGGCCGGCGCCGTGCTGGGCAAGGTCATTATCCTCGTGCTCATCATTCTGTTCATCCAGAAGCGGCGGCGCGGCCTGTTCGCGCTCAAGGGCCGTTCGGTGGAGACCTGATATGGCGACCGGCTCGCTTCTGACCCGTACCGGCTGGATCGCTTTCCTCGCGATCGGCTTCGCGCTCATCGTGCTGGTGCCGCTGGCCAATATGGCCACGTCGACCGGATCCTTCGTCCACCTGCCGAACTATCTCGTGCCGCTGCTGGGCAAGTATGCCTGCTACGCGATCCTGGCGCTCAGCCTCGATCTTGTCTGGGGCTTCGCCGGCATCCTCAGCCTGGGCCATGGGGCCTTCTTCGCCCTCGGCGGTTATTGCATGGGCATGTACCTGATGCGGCAGATCGGCACTCGCGGTGTCTATGGCAATCCGGTCCTGCCCGACTTCATGGTGTTCCTGAACTGGAAGGAACTGCCCTGGTTCTGGCACGGCTTCGACAGCTTCCCGTTCGCGCTGCTGATGGTGTTCCTGGTGCCCGGCGTTCTGGCCTTCGTGTTTGGCTGGTTTGCCTTCCGCTCGCGCGTCTCGGGCGTCTACCTGTCGATCATCACCCAGGCGCTGACCTATGCCCTGCTGCTGGCCTTTTTCCGAAATGACATGGGCTTCGGCGGCAATAACGGCATGACCGATTACAAGGAAATCGTCGGCTTCGACGTCCAGGCGCCAAGCACCCGCATGGGCCTGTATGTCCTTTCTGTCTTGCTGCTGGGTGTCTGCTTCCTGCTCTGCCGGTTCATCGTCACGTCGAAACTGGGGCGTGTCCTGCTGGCGCTGCGCGATGCTGAAAGCCGGGTGCGCTTCCTGGGCTATTCCACGACCTATGCCAAGCTGTTTGCCTTCACCGTGTCGGCGATGATGGCGGGTGCGGCCGGTGCGCTGTACGTGCCGCAGGTCGGCATCATCAATCCCAGCGAGTTCTCGCCGGCGAATTCCATCGAGATCGCGATCTGGGTGGCGGTCGGCGGGCGCGGCACCCTGGTCGGCGCCTTGCTGGGCGCGGTGATCGTCAACGTCGCCAAGACCTGGCTCACCGGTGCGCTGCCGGACGCCTGGCTGTTCTTCCTGGGTGCGCTTTTCATCGCCGTTACCCTCGCCTTCCCGAAGGGCGTGGTCGGCCTGGCGCGGGACTTCATGCAGCGCCGCAAGAAACCCGAACCACCGCCCGTGCCAGCTGTCGCGGCGGGAGAGTGACCATGTCTGAAGTTGAAGTTCTCGAAGCGCCCGTTGCCGACACCCATCCGGCGCGCGGCACCCATCTCTACCTTTCCGGCGTCACCGTCGCGTTTGATGGCTTCCGCGCCATCAACAATCTGGCGCTGGTGGTCGGCAAGGGCGAGTTGCGTACGATCATCGGCCCGAACGGCGCCGGCAAAACGACGATGATGGACATCATCACCGGCAAGACGCGCCCCGACGCGGGCGAGGTGTTCTTCGACGGCAATATCGACCTGACCAAGCGCGATGAAAGCGAGATTGCCAATCTCGGCATCGGGCGGAAGTTCCAGAAGCCGACCGTCTTCGAGAACCTGACTGTCTTCGAGAATCTTGAACTGGCGCTGCGCTACAATCGCGGAACCTGGAAGACACTCCTGGCCCGCCTGAACGGCGAGCAGCGCGACACCATCGACACCATGCTGGCGCAGATCGCCCTGTCCGAACGGCGCAGCGAACAGGCCGGCGCCCTCAGCCACGGCCAGAAGCAGTGGCTGGAGATCGGCATGCTGCTGATCCAGGACGCCCAGCTGTTGCTGCTCGACGAGCCGGTGGCTGGCATGACCGACCACGAAACCATGGCCACGGCCGAGCTGATCCTGAGTCTGGCCGGCCAGCGCACCCTCGTCGTCGTGGAACACGACATGGAATTTGTCCGCAGCTTGGGCGCGAAGGTGACCGTGCTGCACGAAGGGTCTGTCCTGGCCGAGGGGTCGATCGACCACGTCCAGGCCGACCAGCGCGTTGTCGACGTCTATCTGGGGCGCTGATCCATGCTCTCGGTTTCCAATATCGACCTGTATTATGGCGCCAGCCACGCACTGCGCAGCGTCAATCTGCATGCCGAGGTGGGGCAGGTGACCTGCGTCCTGGGCCGCAACGGCGTCGGCAAGACCAGCCTTATGCGCGCCATCCTCGGCCTCAAGGCGGTCAAGACCGGCAGCATCGCGTGGAATGGTGAGGACATGACCAGGCTGCCGGTGCACGAGCGCGCCCGTCGCGGCTTCGCCATCGTGCCGCAGGGACGCGAAATATTTCCCCGCCTGTCGGTACTGGAGAACCTGCAGACGGGCTTCGCGCCCTTGGCCCGCCGCGACCGCAATATTCCCGAGGAAATCTTCGACCTGTTCCCGGTGCTGAAAAGCATGCTGAACCGGCGCGGCGGCGACCTTTCCGGCGGTCAGCAGCAACAGCTCGCCATCGGCCGTGCGCTGGTCACGCGACCCAAGCTCTTGGTGCTGGATGAGCCGACCGAGGGCATCCAGCCGTCGATCATCAAGGACATCGAGCGGGTCATCCGTCTGCTGGCCGATCGCGGCACCATGGCCATCGTGCTGGTCGAGCAGTATTTCGATTTCGCCCGCCGCCTGGCGGACAACTTCATCGTCATGGACCGCGGCGAGGTCGTCCTCGCCGGCGACCGTGCCTACATGGACGATGGCGAGGCCGAGGTCCGCAAGTTCCTGACAGTCTAGATTGCGGCGGCGCCTTGGTGATGCCGCGCCTTGATGGTTTAATGGGCGCCAACCGCCGGGGAGGACATAGCGATTTTTGCGGCACCGCTCGATACGGCGAAGCCTGTGATGGAGCGCGGCGACGGCGCGGCGGAACTGCGCGTCGGCCTGCGCGCCGGGCAGACCCGCCTGCTGCATTTGCACCAGCACGATCCCGGCCGCATCCTGTTTCCGTTGTCCGAGGCGGACCAGCCCATGGGCGCGGTTCTGGTGGTCACGTCCGGCGGCCTGACCGGCGGCGACCGCCTGCGGGTCGGCGTGGGTGTCGAGACTGGCGCCGCGCTTTCGGTGGCGGGCCAGGCGGCGGAGAAGCTTTACCGTTCCTCGGGCGCCGATTGCCGGATCGATGTGGGTCTCTCGGTCGCTTCGGCGGCGACGCTGGAATATGTGCCGCAGGAGACCATCCTGTTCGACGGCGCGCGCCTGGCGCGGCGGCAGGTGGTGGACCTCGCCGCCGATGCGCGGTTGATCGCTGCCGACATGCTGGTTTTCGGCCGCATCGCCCATGGCGGCGAACGCTTTGCCCACGGATTGTTGCGCGATTCATGGCGCGTGCGGCGCGACGGGCATCTGGTCTGGGCCGATGCCCTGCGGTTGGAGGGTGACATCGCCGCGACCCTCGACAATCCCTTCGCCTTTGCCGGTGCGCGCGCGCTCGCCACCGCCTTCTGTGCAGCGCCCGATGCCGCGGCACTGCTGGAGCCGGCGCGCGAACGACTGGCGGCAGCGTCCTGCAACGCCGCGGTCACGCTGGTGAACGGCCTGCTGTTGATGCGGTGCTTTGGAACCGATGCCGCGCTGGTGCGCGCCACGCTGGTCGACTACCTTTCATTCCTGCGGCACGCGGCGTTCGGCTGGCCGGCGCAACTGCCGCGCGTCTGGCATACCTGAGGCAAGGGAGAGAGCGGTGAACCTGACTCCGCGCGAGAAGGACAAGCTGTTGATCAGCATGGCGGCGATCGTCGCCCGCAAGCGGCTGGAACGCGGCGTGAAGCTGAACCACCCCGAGGCCGTGGCGCTGGTGACCGACTTCGTCATCGAGGGCGCCCGCGATGGCCGCTCCGTTGCCGAGTTGATGCGCGACGGCGCCACCGTGATCACGCGCGAGCAGGTGATGGATGGCATCGCCGACATGATCCACGACATCCAGGTCGAGGCGACCTTCCCCGACGGCACCAAGCTCGTCACTGTCCACCAGCCGATACGGTAGCCCATATGATTCCCGGTGAAATCCAGACCCCGGCGGGCGACCTGCCGCTGAACGAAGGCCGCCACACCCTGCTGCTCGACGTCGCGAACAGCGGCGACCGGCCGATCCAGGTGGGCAGTCACTATCACTTCCATGAAACCAATCCGGCCCTGAAGTTCGACCGCGAGGCGGCCAAGGGCTATCGCCTCAACATCGCGGCTGGCACCGCCGTGCGCTTCGAACCGGGCCAGACGCGCACCGTGCAGCTCGTCGCCTATGCCGGCGACCGCGTCGTCCACGGCTTCAATGCCAAGGTCGAGGGCAAGCTCGCGGCAGCCAAGGCCGGTGGCGACAGCGGCAATGCGACGATACGCATCACGCGTGCCGCCTATGCCGGCATGTTCGGCCCGACCAAGGGCGACAGGGTGCGCCTGTCCGATACTGAACTCTTCATCGAGGTCGAGAAGGACTTCACCACCTATGGTGAGGAAGTGAAGTTCGGCGGCGGCAAGGTCATCCGCGACGGCATGGGGCAGAGCCAGCGCAGCCGCGCCGAGGGCGCCGTCGATACCGTCATCACCAATGCGCTGATCCTCGACCACTGGGGTATCGTGAAGGCCGATATCGGCCTGAAGGACGGCCGCATCGCCGGAATTGGCAAGGCCGGCAATCCGGATGTGCAGCCCGGCGTCGATATCGTCATCGGGCCGGGCACCGAGGTCATTGCGGGCGAAGGCAAGATCGTCACCGCCGGCGGCATCGACTGCCACATCCATTTCATCAGCCCGCAGCAGATCGACGAGGCGTTGTATTCCGGCGTCACGACGATGCTGGGCGGCGGCACCGGGCCGGCGGCAGGCACCAGCGCCACCACCTGCACGCCCGGCCCCTGGCACATGATGCGCATGATGCAGGCGGCCGAGGGCTTCCCGATGAACTTCGGCTTCTTCGGCAAGGGCAATGCGGCGCTGCCGAAGGCGCTGGTCGAGCAGATCGAGGGCGGCGCCTGCGGTCTGAAGCTGCACGAGGACTGGGGCACCACGCCGGCCTCCATCGACAATTGCCTGTCGGTTGCTGACGCCTACGACATTCAGGTCGCGATCCATACCGACACGCTGAATGAATCCGGCTTCGTCGAGGACACCATCGCCGCCTTCAAGGGCCGCACCATCTGCGCCTTCCATACCGAGGGCGCCGGCGGTGGCCACGCACCGGATATCATCCGTGTCGCCGGCCTGCTGAACGTGCTGCCGTCGTCCACCAATCCGACCATGCCCTACACGGTCAATACCGTGGACGAGCATCTGGACATGCTGATGGTATGCCATCATCTCGACCCGCGTATCTCCGAGGACGTGGCCTTCGCCGAAAGCCGCATCCGGCGCGAGACCATCGCCGCCGAGGATATCCTGCACGACCTCGGCGCCTTCTCGATGATGTCGTCCGACAGCCAGGCCATGGGCCGGGTGGGCGAGGTTGTCATCCGCACCTGGCAGACCGCCGACAAGATGAAGCGTCAGCGCGGCCGGCTGAAAGACGAGGCCGGCGACAACGACAATGCGCGTGCCAAGCGCTACATCGCGAAATACACCATCAACCCCGCCATCTCGCACGGCATCAGCAAGCATGTCGGCTCGGTCGAAAAGGGCAAGCTGGCAGATCTCGTCATCTGGTCGCCGGCCTTTTTCGGCGTTAAGCCCGACATGGTGCTGAAATGCGGCTCCATTGCCGCGGCGCCGATGGGCGATCCGAACGCGTCTATCCCGACACCGCAGCCGGTGCACTACCGCCCCATGTTCGCCAGTTTCGGCCGCAACCGGATCGAAAGCTCGATCCTGTTCACCAGCGCCGCCGCCATATCCGGCGGCCTCGCGAACCGTATCGGCGTCACCCGGCCGATGCTGGCGGTGGAGAACACCCGCGGCGGCATCACGAAGAAGAGCATGATCCATAATGGCGCGACGCCGAATATCGAGGTCGATCCCGAGACCTACGAGGTGCGTGCCGACGGCGAATTGCTGACCTGCGCGCCGGCCAAGGAGCTGGCCATGGCGCAGCGTTACTTCCTGTTTTGAGGGCTCAAGTGAAACGCGTTGCCGAAATCATCCCCTCGGGCCATTGGCCCCTGGCCGACCAGCTGGACGAAGTGGTGCTCGACTATGACGAGCGCCACCGCCGCCGCCGCGTCTTCACCGCCGCAGGTGGTGCGACCTTCCTGCTGGATATGCCCGAAACCGTGGTCCTGCAGGATGGCGATGGCCTGCGTCTGGAAGACGGCACCTTTGTCGCCGTGCGTGCGGCGGACGAACCGCTGGTTGAGATCACCGCCAGCGCGCCGGCGGAACTGGCGCGCCTTGCCTGGCATCTCGGCAATCGTCACCTGCCGGCACAGATCGCGGGCCTGCGCATCCTGATCCGCGACGACCATGTCATCGTCGACATGCTGCGCGGCCTCGGCGCTCGCGTGAAACATGTGAACAAGCCGTTCTCGCCCGAGGGCGGCGCCTACGGCCAGCAGAACCACGACCACCGCCACCCTCACGCGCATGGCCATGACCACGATCATGCGCATGGGCATGTACATGGCCCGGACTGCGATCATGGCCATGACCACTGAGCTTCGCGCGGCTGCGGCCGAGCTTTACCGTCTGATGACCTGGTTGTCGCCGGCCTATCCGCTCGGCGGCTTCAGTTATTCGCATGGCGTCGAGTATGCGGTCGAAACAGGGCAGGTGACGAACCGCGTCCTGCTGGTCGATTACATCGCCACCGTCCTGCGTCACGGCGCTGGCCACGTGGATGCGGCCCTGCTCGTCGCGGCGTGGCGTGCTGCCCGCGCCGATGATGATGCTCGCCTCGACGAACTGGCCGAGCTTGCCGCCGCCTGGCGCGGCACGACGGAGACGGCGCTCGAAAGCAGCGCCCAGGGTGCGGCGTTCCTGCGCACCACCGTCAATGCCTGGCCCGAACCTCGCCTTGTTGAATTTTCCAGGCGTCATGCAGGCGAGGGCAGCCTGTGCATCGCGCTCGGTCTCGCCGCCGCCGGCCAGGGCATTTCGCTCGAGGCTGTGCTGACAGCCTATCTCCAGGCCTTTGCCGCTAACCTGGTCTCCGCCGGTGTGCGCCTTGTGCCGCTGGGTCAGACCGACGGCCAGGCCGCGATTGCCGCGCTGGAACCCGTCGTGGCCCAGGCTGCACAGGCAGCTCTGCTGGCCGACCCGGACGAGATCGGTTCCGCCGCACCCATGCTCGACTGGTGTTCTATGCGTCACGAAACCCAATACACGAGGTTGTTCCGCTCATGACCGCATCGTTTAACGGCCCGCTTCGCGTCGGCATCGGCGGCCCGGTCGGGTCCGGCAAGACTGCCCTGGTCGATCGCCTGTGCAAGCATCTGCGCGACAGCTGGAACCTGGCCGTCGTGACCAACGACATCTACACCAAGGAGGACGCGCAGTTCCTCACCCGTTCGGGCGCGCTGGCGCCGGAGCGTATCGTCGGCGTCGAGACCGGCGGCTGTCCGCACACCGCGATCCGCGAGGATGCCTCGATCAACCTCGCAGCCGTGCAGGAAATGTCGCGGCGATTCACCGACCTCGACATGATCTTTGTGGAGTCCGGCGGTGACAACCTTGCGGCGACGTTCAGCCCTGAACTCGCCGATCTCACGATCTATGTGATCGATGTGTCGGCCGGCGACAAGATCCCGCGCAAGGGCGGACCGGGCATCACGCGTTCCGACCTGCTGGTCATCAACAAGACAGACCTCGCGCCACTGGTTGGCGCCGACCTCGGCGTCATGGACCGAGATGCGAAGAAGATGCGCGGTGTGCGCCCGTTTCTGTTTTCCAACCTCAAGGAAAACAAGGGCGTCGGCGAAATCGCCGATTTCATCGTCAAGGCCGGCGGCCTGGCCAGGGCCGCTGCCTGATCTCATGCCGAAGGGAGTTCACATGATCCGCCTCGTCACTTTCGCCGCCGCCCTGCTGTTTGCCGGCGCGGCCCAGGCCCACACCTTCGGCGCGCACGGCGCCGGGTTCATCGCCGGTTTTGCCCATCCGCTCGGCGGGTTCGACCATTTGTTGGCGATGATCGCGGTCGGTCTTTGGGCGGCGCAGCTTGGTGGGCGTGCGCTGTGGGCCGTCCCTGCCGCGTTTGTCGGCGCCATGGCCGTCGGCAGTGTGGCTGGTCTCACCGGCTATGAACTCTCCGGCCTTGAACAGGCCATTGCTGTTTCGGTGCTGATTCTTGGCCTCGTCATCGCGGCCGCACTGCGGATGCGCACCGATCTCGCCGCCATGCTGGTCGGCGCGTTCGCGATCTGCCACGGCATCGCCCATGGCGCCGAACTGCCGGAAGCCGCCGCTCCGGTCGGTTATGCCGTCGGTTTCATGCTGGCCACCGCTTTGCTGCACGGCGTGGGTATCTGCCTCGGTCTGCTCTCCGCCCACAAGCTGGGGGCGGATCGCTTCGGTCGTTACGCGATCCGCGCCGCGGGTGTTGCCATCGCGGTAGCGGGCGTCTATCTGACCGTACCGCTGGTCTAGCCCAGCATCCGCTCCAGCGTTTCCAGCGTATCGGCCTCGCCAAAGGGCTTGTCCCAGCGGATGCGGCTAATGCGCGGGAAGCGCATGGCGAGGCCCGCCTTGTGCCTGGTCGAGCGCTGCAGCCCTTCGAACGCCACCTCGAACACCAGGCCGGGCTCTACCTCCCGTACCGGGCCAAACTTGTTGGTGGTGTGCTCGCGTACCCAGCGGTCGATCTGGCGCAGTTCCTCGTCGGTAAAGCCGAAATAGGCTTTGCCCACCGGCACGAGGTCGGCGCCGTTCCAGACGCCGAACGTGTAATCTGAATAATAGGACGACCGCTTGCCGTGGCCCCGCTGCGCGTACATCAGCACGGCATCGGCGGTGCGCGGGTCGCGTTTCCATTTCCACCACGGCCCGGTTGGCCGGCCCGCGACATAAGGGCTATCCAGCCGCTTCAGCATCAGGCCTTCGACGCCGATGGTCGTGTTCTCCGCGCGCTTCGTGGCCAGGTCGTCCCAGGTCGCGAACGGCACCGGCGCCGAGATATCGAAGCGCGGCCGGTTCTGCCGCGCGAACCACGCGCCCAGCCGCTGACGGCGCTGGGCGAAGGGCAGGGCGCGCACGTCTTCGCCGCTCTCGGCCAGAATGTCGTACAGGCGCACGCCGACCGGCATGGTGCGCAACAACTCGGCGCTTACCGTCTTGCGGTTCAGGCGCTTCTGCAGATCGGCGAACGGCGCCACCACACCGTCGCGGATGACCAGCAGTTCGCCATCCAGCGTGGCATCTGTCGGGCAGAAATCCATCAGGTCGGGCAGGGCCGATGTCATCTCGTCGCCGGTCCGCGAATAGAGCCGCGCCCGGTTGTTCTCGCCGACGATCTGGATGCGGACGCCATCCCACTTCCACTCCGCCGCATAGTCCGCCGGGTTCATGCTCGGCAGGTCGGTCTCGTCCAGCGCGTGCGCCAGCATCACGGGCCGAAACGCGGCGCGCCCCTTCGGGTCCGGTCGTGGCCCCGCACCGGTCAACCAGGCGAACAGGTCGGTATAGGGCGGCTCCAGCCCGTGCCAGACCTCCTCGATCTCGGCCACCTCCACCTTGCCGAACTGCGGCAGCGCCGTTTTCGCCAGCCGCGCCGACACACCGACGCGCAGTGCACCGGTCAGCAGCTTCATCAGCGCCCAGCGCCCGGTCGCATCCAGCGTGTCCAGCCACCCGGCCAGCAGCTTTGGCACTTCGCTCTTCTTCGTCGCGCGCAGGGTTGCAATCACTTCGGACAGCGAGGGCACCGCAACCGTGCTTTCGTTTTTCGGCCAGATCAGCGCGACGGTTTCCGCCAGGTCGCCGACAAAGTCGTACGACAGGCCAAACAGCACCGCATCCGTGTGCGCTGTCGCGAGCTCGCGGATCATCGCCGGCTTGGCATGCGCGAAATCCAGCGCGCCGGTGAGTGCCGCCAGCGCATAGCCACGGTCCGGATCAGGCGTATGGGCGAAATAGTCCGCCAGCTGCACCAGCTTCGCATTGCGTTGCGGCTGGTAGGATAGGCGGTCGAGCAGGGCGGCGAAGTGCTTCACTGCTCTTCGTCCTCGTATCCGATCAGCGATAGCGCGCGGGCGCGAATGCCGTTCAGCTCCGCGAAATGGATCAGCGCCTCCTCGGTGCCGTGGGTGACCCACAGGTCGGGTGCGCCGACTTCCCTGATCGTCTGCGTCAGTTCATCCCAGTCCGCATGGTCCGAGATGACGAGCGGCAGTTCGATGCCGCCCTGGCGGGCCCGCGCCCGCACGCCCATCCAGCCGGACGCGGAGGCGGCCAGCGGCTCGGGCAGGCGGCGCGACCACACGTCACTGAATGCCGACGGCGGCGCCAGCACGATCTGCCCGGCCAGCTCGTCCTTGCGGGCATCCTTGACCAGCCGTATTTCGCCGAAATCCTGGCCCAGGCGCTGATACAGTTCGATCAGGCTGACCAGCGCGCCGTGTATCCACACCGGCTTGTCCCAGCCGGCGCGGCGGATCAGCGCCAGCACCCGTTGCGCCTTGCCGAGGGAATAGACGCCCACCACATGTGCCCGCTCGGGAAACAGGCGCAGCGATTCAATCAGCTTGGCGATTTCGCCGCCATCGTCTGGATGGCGGAATACCGGCAGGCCGAATGTCGCCTCGGTGATGAACAGGTCGCAGGGAACGACCTCGAACGGCAGGCAGGTCGGGTCTGGCCGGCGCTTGAAATCGCCCGACACGACGACCCTGCTGCCGCCATGTTCCAGCACCACCTGGGCCGAGCCCAGAATATGCCCCGCCGGCGCCAGCCGGACGTTCACGCCGCCCAGGTCAATCCGTTCGCCATAGGCCAAGGGTTGCAACCCGCTGCCCGCCTGCCCGGCGAACCGGGTCTGCATGATCGCGATGGTTTCGGCCGTGGCCAATACTCGCTTGTTTCCCGGACGGGCATGGTCGCCATGGCCATGGGTAACCACGGCCCGGTCGGCCCCGCTTGTGGGATCGATATAGAAATCGCCTGGGACGCAATAAAGCCCCTTCGGGGTGGGGCGCAGCCATTGTTCGACCTTCATGTCACAATAGATAGGCATGGATGACCGCCCCGGCCAGTTGCCCTTTATGACCGACCAGTCTTTGCCTGTTGTGCTGCCGCCTGCCATAGCGGACTGGTACGCGGCGCGCGGCTGGAAGCCGCACGCCCATCAGTTGGCGGTGGTGCAGCAGGCGCAGCTTGGGCGCTCTGTCCTGCTGATCGCGCCGACGGGCGGTGGCAAGACCCTTGCCGGCTTCCTGCCGGCGCTCGCGGAACTGGCCCACCGGCCGCCGTCCAAGCGGCGCGTGGCCAAGCTGCACACGCTCTACATTTCGCCGTTGAAGGCATTGGCCGCCGATATCGCGCGCAACCTGGAAACGCCTGTCGCGGAAATGGGTTTGCAGGTCCGCATCGAAACTCGCACCGGCGACACCAGCCAGGCCCGCCGGGGCCGCCAGCGGACCAATCCACCAGACCTGCTGCTGACGACGCCCGAGCAGCTGGCGCTGATGCTCAGCTACCGCGACGCCCACCGCATTTTCGGCGACCTGCAATACGTCGTGCTCGACGAGTTGCATGCCATGACCAATTCTAAGCGCGGCGACCTATTGTCGCTCGGTCTGGCGCGCCTGCATCGCCTGGCGCCCGCCGCGCGCTTCATCGGCCTGTCGGCCACGGTGGCGGATCCCGGCCGTCTGCGCCGCTATCTGGGCGAGGGCGACCAGGTTGCTACCGTTATGGGGCGTGCGGGCGCCGCGCCGGTGCTGGACATCCTCGCCTCAGCCGTGCGCATCCCGTGGGCCGGCCATTCCGCCCGCCATGCGCTGCCCGACGTGTACGACGCCATCCGCCGCAACAAGACCGTGCTGGTCTTCGTCAATACGCGCAGCCAGGCCGAGGTCGTGTTCCAGGAGCTCTGGAAGCTGAACGACGACAACCTGCCGATTGCCTTGCACCACGGCTCCCTGGATCTGCGCCAGCGCCGCAAGGTCGAGGCCGCGATGGTCGCCGGCACGCTGCGCGCCATCGTCTGCACCTCGACGCTGGACCTCGGCATCGATTGGGGCGGCGTCGACCTGGTGGTGCAGATCGGCGCGCCCAAGGGCATCGCCCGTACGGTGCAGCGCATCGGCCGCGCCAACCACCGCATCGACGAGCAGAGCCGCGCCCTGCTGGTGCCGGCCAACCGGTTCGAGGTGCTGGAGTGCCACGCCGCTATTGGCGCCATTGCCGAGGGCCACATGGATGCTGAGGAACCGCGCCCCGGTGAGCTCGACGTGCTGGCGCAGCACGTCCTTGGCGTGGCCTGCGCCGCACCTTTCAGGGCGGATGATCTCTATGCCGAGGTGCGCTTCGCCGCGCCCTATGCCGACCTCACACGCGCCGACTTCGACCAGGTGCTCGATTTCGTCGGCACCGGCGGCTATTCACTGCGTCAATACGAGCGTTACAGGAAACTGCGCCAGGGTTCCGATGGCCGCTGGGATGTCGCCCATCCCGGCGTCTCGCGGCAATACCGCCTGAACGTCGGCACCATCGTCGAATCCCCCATGCTGCGGGTGAAGCTGCGCCGGGGCCGCAATCTCGGCGAAGTCGAGGAATGGTTCATCGAGCAGCTGGTGCCCGGAGATACTTTTGCCTTCGCGGGTGAAGTGCTGCGGTTTGAGGGCATCCGCGACATGGTGGCCGAGGTCAGCCGCTCGCGCGACCCGGAGCCCAAGGTGCCGTCCTACCAGGGCGGCAAGTTTCCGCTCTCTACCTTCCTTGCCTCGCGCGTGCGCAAGCTGCTGGCCGATCCCGCCGCCTGGTCCACCCTGCCGGCGCAACTGGGCGACTGGCTGCGCATCCAGCAGCGCAAGTCCACGCTGCCCAAGGTCGATCAATTGCTGGTCGAGACCTTCCCGCGCGGCCAGCGCCATTTCATGGTCGCCTATCCGTTCGAGGGCCGCTTGGCGCACCAGACGCTGGGCATGCTGCTGACGCGCCGCATGCACCGCGCCGGCCTGCGCCCGCTGGGATTCCTCGCCAGCGAATATGCCGTGGCGGTATGGAGCCTGAAGCCGGCCACCGAATTCGACGACCTGTTTTCCGAAGACATGCTGGGCGACGATCTCGACGCCTGGATGGCCGAGAGCAACCTGGTCAAGCGCAGCTTCCGCAACGTGGCGATCATCGCCGGCCTGATCGACCGCCGCCATCCCGGCCAGGAGAAAAACCGCCGGCAGGTGACCTTTTCGTCCGACATCATCTACGAGGTGCTGCGTAAGTTCGAACCCGACCACATCCTGCTCAAGGCCACCTGGGCAGATGCGGCACGCGGCCTGCTCGATGTCCAGCGTCTGGCCGACACGCTGGCCCGCGTGCGCGGCCATATCGTCCATCGCGACCTCCAACAGGTTTCGCCGCTGGCCGTGCCGGTGCTATTGGATATCGGCCGCGAGGCGGCGCCCGGGCGCGACATTGACGAGTTCCTGGGCAGTGCGGCGGAGCTGATCGAGGACGCCATGCAGGAGCCGGAGCAGGACTAGATGCAGGTCAACGGCGCGACTCTGGCGCCCGATTCGTCGGGCGGGCTGTGGTGGGCGGCCGAGCGCACGCTTGTTTTCTCCGACCTGCACCTGGAGAAGGCCAGCAGCCTGGCCCGCCGTGGCTATGGCTTGCTGCCGCCCTATGACACCCGCGCCACCCTAGCTGCCATTGCGGCGGCCATCAGCCGATACGCGCCCGCGCGCGTCATCTGCCTGGGCGACAATTTCCACGACGAGGGCGGCAGCGCCCGCCTGCACCCGGCCGACCGGGAGGCCTTGGTCGCCATGGTCGCGGCGCGGGACTGGATCTGGCTGGCCGGCAACCACGATCCTGGCCTGGATGGTAACCTGGGCGGCCAGATCGTCGAGGAACTGCACCTCGGTCCGCTGGTCTTCCGGCACGAGCCCTTGCCCGGCATCCAGCCGGGTGAAATCGCCGGCCATTTGCACCCCAAGGCGTCGGTCACCGTGACCGGGGCACAGTTCACCCGCCGCTGTTTCGCCTCCGACGGCCACCGTGTCGTCATGCCCGCGTTCGGGGCCTTTACGGGGGGCCTGGACCTGTCCCACAAGGCCTTCCGCGGGCTGTTCCGGGCCGGCCTCCACGCCTGGATTCTGGGCGACCGGACGGTCCACCGCTTCCCGGTTCGCCATGGCGGATTTCGCTAGTCCGCCAGGCGTTTGGCTGGCCATTTTTGACCCTAGGTACTAAGTTGTCGCCGCGCCGAGGCCGAACGGCCGGCGACCTCCCGGGGGAAGCGCGTGAAGATTGCGAATATCGAGGATTTGCGTGTTGCGGCGCGTCGCCGCGTGCCGCGTATTTTCTTCGACTACCTCGATGGCGGCGCGTTCAGCGAAACCACGATGCACGCCAACATCGCCGATTTCGACAAGGTTCACCTTGAACAGCGTGTGCTGGTAAACATCGAAAAGCGCAACCTGGCGACCCGCTTTCTCGGCAGCGATTACGCCATGCCACTGATGTTGGCGCCCACCGGCTTTGCCGGCATGCTGGCGCATCGCGGCGAGGTTCAGGCCGGCCGTGCCGCCAAGGCTGCCGGCATCCCGCTATGCCTTTCCACGACCTCGATCTGCTCGATGGAGGAGGTCCGTCGCGACAGCGATGTCGATTTCCACTTCCAGCTCTACGTCTTCAAGGACCGCGGCCTGGCCGAACTGATGCTTGAGCGCGCGGTCAAGGCGCAGGCGAAATCCCTGTTCGTCACCGTGGACGCCACGATCGGCGGCCGGCGCGAGAAGGACCTGCGCAACGGCTTCAGGACCTCGCGCCGGCCGACGCCGGGCGCCCTGCTCGACATGATGACGCGTGTACGCTGGGGCCTCGACATGCTGCGCGGTCCCTGGCCGCTGTTCGGCAATTTCACCGACGTGCCCGGCGCCGGTAAGGACATCATGGCCCAGGCCCTGTTCGTCGGCCGTCAATTGGACCCTACGCTGACCTGGGCGGATCTCGCCTGGATGCGCAAGCACTGGAAGGGTCCCATGGTCATCAAGGGCATCCTGTCGGTGGAAGACGCGCAGCGCGCGGTCGACCAGGGCGCCGACGGCATCGTGGTGTCGAACCATGGCGGGCGGCAGCTGGATGGCGCGCGCTCGTCCATCGCGGTCCTGCCGGAAATCGCCAAGGCGGTCGGCCACAAGACCGAGGTGTTGTTCGACGGCGGCATCCGCCGCGGCTCGCACATCGTCAAGGCGCTGGCGCTCGGCGCGCGCGCCTGCCTGATCGGGCGCACCTATCTTTACGGTCTCGGCGCGGGCGGGCAGGCGGGGGTAACCCGCGCGCTCGATCTGCTGCGTTTCGAGATGGACGTCACCATGGCCCTGATGGGCGTCACCGATGTGGACCAGTTGCGCGACGATGGGGCGCGCTACATCCGCAACGCCGCCTGAACGAATGATTTTTCTGACGGAGATGATCTGAGATGAGTGCTGTTCGCCGCAACGTTTACCGGTACGAGGATCTGCGCAAAGTGTTCGACCCGCAGGTCGTCGCCGTCGTGGGCGCGTCGCCCAACGCAACCTCGGCCGGTGCGCGCACGATCAAGCAGCTCGAACTGTTCGGCTTCAAGGGCAAGATCTATCCGGTCAACAGCCGCTACGAGAAAATCGGCGACCGCACCTGCTATCCGTCGGTCCAGGCGCTGCCGGAAAAGGCCGATTCCGTCATCATCAACGTGAACCGTTCGGTGGTCGAGGAAGTGACGCTTGACGCCGCCAAGGCCGGCGCCGCCAGCGCCATCATCTTTGCCGCCGGCTTCTCCGAGACCGGCAAGGCCGAGCGTATCGCCGAGCAGGACCGCCTAACCGCCATCGGGCGCGAGGCGAACATGCGCATCATTGGGCCGAACTGCTTCGGTGCCGTGAACTTCCTCACCGGCGCGGCGCTGACCTTCGGCCACACGCCGGGCACCAAAGCCGAACTGGCCGACATGCCGCGCCACGATCGCCGGGTCGGTCTTGCCAGCCAGTCGGGCGGTCTCGGCTGGGCGATGGTCCAGTCCTGCCTGCGCGGCGTGAATTTCAGCCACGTGCTGACCACCGGCAATTCCTGCGACATCGACGTCGCCGATCTCGTTGCCTTCCTCGCGGGCGAGCCAGGCTGCAAGTCCATCGCCTGCCTGTTCGAAGGCATTTCCGATCCGGAGCGCATGCTGCAGGCGGCCGAAATCGCTTGGGCGGCCAACAAGCCGATCATCATCAACAAGCTTGGCGTCGGCGAGCAGGGTGCGACTGCTGCCGCTTCGCACTCCGGCTCGCTGGCCGGTTCACATGCCGCCTATCTGGCCGCTTTCGAGCGTGCCGGCATGACGGTGGTCGACAATTTTGAAAACCTGATCGAGACCGCCTCGTTCTTTGCCAAGGCGCGTCCCTCGACGTCGCGCGGCGTGGTTGCGCTCACCTCGTCCGGCGGTGCGTCGGTCATGTCGGCCGACAAGGGCGAGGGCAATGGCGTGCCGATGCCGCAGCCCAGCCCCGAAGTGCAGAAGTTCCTCGAGGCCAAGCTGCCCGACTTCGCCACCGCGCGTAACCCTTGCGACGTGACCGGCGGCGTGAACAACGACCCTGTGCTGTATTTCGAACTGGTCGACGGCCTGCTGGGCGATCCCAGCTACGACATGATGGTCACCGCCCACACCTTCTCGGTGCACACGGCGAACCGCGTGAAGTCGTTCGGCGAACTGGCCAAGAAGCACAACAAGCTGGTCAGCAACATCTGGATCACCGAGTTCCTGACCGGCGCCGGCTATGTCGATGCCGAGGTCAATCCCGACCTCGCCGTCTTCAAGTCGATGGACCGCTGCTTCGCCACCATCGCCGCCTGGTACAAGCGGGAAGATCTCCGCAAGGAACGCGCGGCCATCGGCCCGCGCAAGCTGGAACGCGTGGCGCCGAAGGAGGCGGTGGCCAAGGCCGCCGCCCTGATCGACGCCGCAAAGAACCCCGTCATGACCGAGCGCGAAGCCAAGGAAGTGCTCGCCACCTACGGCGTGCCCGTGGTGGGCGAGGCGCTGACCCAGAGCGCGGACGAGGCGGTCAAGGCGGCGACGTCGCTGGGCTACCCGGTCGCCATGAAGGTGGAATCGCCCGACCTGCCGCACAAGACCGAGGCCGGCGTCATTCGCCTTAACCTGAAGTCGGAGGCGGAGGTGCGCACCGCTTATGCCGAGGTCATGGCCAACGCCAACAAGGTCTCGCCCAAGCCGCGCCTGAATGGCGTCCTGGTCCAGCCAATGGTTTCCGGCGGGGTCGAGGTCATCATCGGCGCCAAGGTCGATCCGCTGTTCGGCCCACTGGTCATCGTCGGGAGCGGTGGCGTCCTGGTCGAGCTGATGAAAGACAGCGCGGTCGGCCTCGCCCCGGTCACGAAGCACGAAGCGCGCGGCATGATCGACAAGCTGAAGGGCAGCGTCTTGCTCAAGGGCTTCCGTAAAATGCCGAAGGTCGATCTCGACAAGCTGGCCGATATCATCGTCCGGGTGTCAGAGTTCGCGGCAGACCAGAGGGACCGGATTACCGAACTGGATATCAACCCGCTGATCTGCGGCGCCGACCGGATCGTTGCGGTGGATGCCCTGATCGCCCGGAATACCGAGGCCAAGTGAGGTTTCTGGCCCCGGAAATTGCCCCAGAAAGGGATTGATAGGCCGGCCGGCGGGGAGGAAAATCCCCCGCCGGCCGCCAATCGGAGGAAATCATGCTCGCGGAACTGAAACGCCCGTCGTCGCCGCCCCGCATCGACTGCTCGCCCGAGGAATGGGAGGCCCGCGTCGATCTGGCCTGTGCATATCGTCTGTTTGCCCATCTCGGCTGGCACAGCCTGGTGTACAACCACATAACCTTGCGCGTGCCGGGTCCGGAAAAGCATTTCCTGATCAACCCGTTCGGCCTGATGTTCCAGGAGGTCACGGCGTCGAACCTGATCAAGGTCGATATCGAGGGCAACAAGCTCAGCCCGTCGCCGTGGGACGTTTGGGAGGCCGGCTACGTTGTGCACTCGTCGGTCCATCGCGTGCGCGAGGATGTGACCTGCGTCATGCACACACACACCGAGGCCGGCGTCACCGTGTCGTGCCTCAAGGAAGGCCTGATCCCGCTCGACATGTCGGCCTGCATGTACACCGGCCGCATCGCCTATCACGACCTCGAGGGCATCACGACCAACCGGGAAGAGTGCCAGCGCATCGCCGGTGACCTTGGCGACAAGTACATCATGATTTTGCGCAACCACGGCCTGCTGACCTGCGGCTCGACCATCGCCAACGCCTTCCAGGAAATGTACCAGCTGGAACAGGCCTGCAAGGTGCAGCTGCGCGCGCAGTCGTCCGGCGCCGAGCTCAACCTGCCGCCGGCCGCGATTGCCGAGCATGTGCGGAACCAGGGCGATCCCGGCAAGTCGAATTCGATGGGGCACCAGAACCAGCTGCAGTGGCGCGCCATGCGCCGCTGGATGGAAAAGCTCGACCCCAGCTTCATGGAATAGCCGCCAGGCTTCGTTTGATTTCGGTCCGGCCTGCCGGTGCGGCAGGCCGGCCCTCGTTTTAGGGTGTTGTCATGCGTCTCGATGAAATGTTCCGCAACGTTCTCGCCATGGACCCGGAGGAGCCGGCCGTCGAGGTCAACGAGACGTGGTACCCGCGCCGCCGTCTGACCGACGTTGCCAAGAAGATCGACGAAGTATTGCTCGCCGCGGGGCTGGGCGCCGGGGCGCCCATCGGCCTTATCGCGCGTAACCGTGTGCCCCAGATCGGCGCGCTGTTCGGCCTCATCGCCGGCCGCCGCACCGTGGTCATGCTGCACGCCTACCAGGCGCCGGCCAAGCTGGCCGAGGAAATCCGCAACCTGCGCCTGCCAGCGATCCTCGGCGATGAGCAGGACTGGTCAGCCGAGGGCATGAAGGAAGCGGCCAAGGCCGCCGGCTCGCTCGGCATCCTGCTGAAGAACACCGAAACCGACGCCGTGACCCTGTTGCCCGGCCTGGAAAAGCTGGGCCCGGGTCCGCACCACAAATCCGAGGCCGACGTCGCCATCGAAATCCTGACCAGCGGCACGACCGGCGCGCCCAAGCGCGTGCCGATGACCTACTCGACCCTGAACCAGGCCACGGCCGATGCCGCGCTGGCGACCCAGCAGGCCGGCACCGACCAGAACCAGAAAGAGCCCTACGTCCAGTTCTTCCCGCTGGGTAATATCAGCGGCGTCTACGGCCTGCTGCTGTGCGCGGGCCTCGGCCGTCCGGTCATCCTGCTCGAGAAGTTCCAGGTTAAGGAATGGGCGCGCGCGGTGGAGAAGTACAAGCTCACCACCTTCGTGTCGCTGCCGCCGGCCGCCATCCGCATGGTGCTCGAGGCGAAGATTCCGAAGGCGGCCCTGGCGTCGGTGCCCATCGTGCGTTGCGGTTCGGCGCCGCTCGCGCCCGAACTGCAGGCGGAGTTCGAGGATACCTACGGCATTCCGGTGCTGATCAACTATGGCGCCACCGAGTTCGGCGGCGTGGTCATCAACTGGACCATTGCCGACCACAAGGAATTCGCCAAGAAGAAGCGCGGCAGTATCGGTCGCCCGCGCCCTGGCATTGGTCTGCGGGTGGTCGATGTCGAGACCGACAAGGAAATGCCGGCGGGCCAGGTGGGCCGGCTGGAGATCCTCGTCCCCCGCCTCAAGGACGAGTGGATTCGCACCACCGACCTGGCCGCCATCGATTCCGACGGCTTCGTTTTCCTGCACGGCCGTTCCGACAGCGTGATCATCCGCGGCGGCTTCAAGGTGAACCCTGAGTCGGTGGCCGAGGTGATGCGCCAGAATCCCGATGTGCGCGAAGCCGCGGTTATTGGCATTCCCGATCCGCGCCTGGGCGAGGTTCCGGTCGCGGCGGTTGAGGGTCATCCCGGCCAGCCGAAGCCGAAGCCGGAGGAGTTGGACGCGCTGGTGCGCGAGCAGCTGTCGCCGCAGCATGTGCCGGTGCGTACCGTCGTCTTCGACGCGCTGCCGCGCACCGGCTCGATGAAGGTCGATCGTGGCGCCCTCAAGAAGCTTCTGCAGGGCTGACATGTCCGAAATTCTTTCCGACATCAAAATCCTCGACCTGACGCGGGTCGTTTCCGGCCCTTGGGCGACCCAGCTGCTCGCCGACATGGGCGCGACGGTCTACAAGATCGAACGGCCCGTCGCCGGCGACGATAGCCGCGCCATGCGCCCGTTCTGGAAGGATGCGGAGGGCAAGGATACCAACGAAACGGCGTTCTACCTGTTTGCCAATCGGGGCAAGCAGTCGATCACCGTCGACACGGCGCAGCCGGAAGGCGCGGCGCTGGTGCGGGAACTGGCCGCCAAGTGCGACGTGATGATCGACAACTTCAAGGCCGGCGGCCTGAAGAAGTACGGCCTCGACTACGAGAGCATCCGCAAAATCAACCCGTCCATCGTCTATTGCTCGATCACGGGGTTCGGCCAGGACGGCCCGTTCGCGGCGCGGCCGGCCTACGATTCCGTCATGCAGGCCATCGCCGGCATGATGAGCATGTGCGGTGAGCCCGATGGCCCGCCGATGCGCACCCCGCTGCCGATATCAGATGTTACGACTGGCTATGTTGCGGCCGTCTCCATCCTCGGCGCGCTGTGGCACAGGCAGAAGACCGGGCAGGGGCAGTTCATCGACACCGCCATGCTCGACACCACGGTGCAGCTCAACGCCCAGCTTGCTATTGCCTATCTGGTCATGGGCGAGGTGCCGCGCCGGGTCGGCAACGTCTCCCCGAACATCTATCCCTCGGGCGTGTTCCCGACGAAGAACAGCGAAATCATCATGGTCTGCCCGGCCAACCGGCAGTACGAAAGCCTGTGCAAGCTGATCGGCCGGCCGGAACTGATCGAGGACCAGCGCTTCAAGACCAACGTCCTGCGACGGCAGAACCGGCCTGAGCTCGCGGTCGAGCTGACCAAGGCGTTCGTGGCCCGGACCTCCGAGGAATGGGCCGAGCTGCTGGAAAATGCCGGCGTGCCGTGCGGCGCGATCAACTCCATCGAGGACGTGTTCAACAACCCGCAGGTCAAGCACCGCGGCATCCGCATCGAGGTGCCGCATCCCAGCGGCCGCACCGCCACGCTGATGCGCAGCCCGCTGCGCTTCTCGGAAACGCCCGTCGTGCACCGTTCGCCGCCGACCCTCGGCCAGCATACCGATGCGGTCCTGGGCGGCGTGCTGGGCAAGAGCGCTGAGGAGATCGCCCGGCTGCGCGCCGGCGGCATCGTCTGAACCTGCGCCAGGACGGCAAAGAAAAAGGGCCGGAGGTTTTCCTCCGGCCCTTTCGCTATTGGCGTTTTGCGCCGCCTATTTGGCCTTTTTGGCGGCCTCAACGTGGCGGCGGCGGCGGGTCTCGCGGTACTCAAGCCACGTACCGACAATGCCCTTGCGGAGCATCAGGATGAAGGCGACGAAGATGGCGCCCTGGATGATCAGCACCCACGAGCCGGCGCCGGCCAGGTAGTTCTGCATGGTGACCAGGGTCACCGCGCCCACGACCGGACCCAGAATGGTGCCAATGCCGCCGATCAGCACCATCAGCAGCACGTCGGCCGAGGTGAACAGGAACACGTCGGTCAGCGAGGCCAGCTGGAAGACGATGGCCTTGGTGCCGCCCGCCAGGCCCGACAGGCCGGCCGAGAGGGTGAAGGCCATCAGCTTGTAGCGGTCTGTATCGTAGCCCAGCGAGAGGGCGCGGGGCTCGTTGTCGCGGATCGACTTCAGGACCTGGCCGAAGGGCGAGCGGATCGTCCGGTGGACGATGGCGAAGCCGATGAGGAAGACGGCCAGCACGAAGAAGTACATCGACATCATGTCGTTGAGGTCGATGAAGCCGAACAGCTTGCCGCGCGGCACCGACTGGATGCCGTCCTCGCCGTGCGTCCACGGCGCCTGCAGCGCGTAGAAGTACACGATCTGGGCCAGCGCCAGCGTGATCATCGCGAAGTACAGGCCCTGCCGGCGGATGGCCAGCCAGCCGATCGCCGCGCCCAGGACGGTGGCGACTGCCGTGCCGGCCAGGATCGCGATCTCGGGGGTGATGCCCCAGAACTTGGCGCTGTGGGCAGTTACATAGGCGGCTGCACCGAAGAATGCGGCATGACCGAACGCCAGCAGGCCGACATACCCGAAGATCAGGTTATAGGCGCAGGCGAACAGCGCGAAGCACAGCACCTTCATCACGAAGATCGGATAAAGGACGTACGGGGCGACGACGCCGATGATCAGGAAGGCGACGAGATAGGTCAGCTCGGTATGGGCGAACAGACCGGTCTTCTGCGCCGGAACCGGCGGGTGGCTTGCAACGTGGGCCATTTTCAGGTCTTTCCGAACAGGCCGGCCGGCTTGGCGAGGAGCACGATGGCCATGATGACGAAGATCACGGTGCTGGAGCCCTGCGGGTAGAACACCTTGGTCAGGCCCTCGATCAGGCCCAGCATGAACCCGCTGACGATCGAACCGAAGATCGAACCCATGCCGCCGATCACGACCACCGCGAAGATCACGATGATGATGCTCTGGCCCATTTGCGGGCTCACCTGGTAGATCGGCGCCGCCATGACGCCCGCCAGGCCCGCCAGCCCGACGCCCAGCGCGTAGGTGAGGGTCAGCATGCGCGGCACGTTGATGCCGAACGCCTGCACCAGCACCGGGTTTTCCGTCGCCGCGCGCAGATAGGCGCCCAGCTTGGTCCGCTCAATCGAGTACCAGGTGCCGAAGCAGATCACGATCGAGGCGACGATGACCCAGGCGCGATAGTTCGGCAGGAACATGAAGCCCAGGTTCTGGCCGCCCTGCAGGCTCGGCGGAATGCCGTAGGGCTGGCCGGCCGAGCCGAACTTGACGTGAAACAGGCCTTCGATGACCAGCGCCAGGCCGAGGGTCAGCAGCACGCCATAGGCATGCTCCAGGTCGTACACCTTGCTGATGAACAGCTTCTCGGTGACGATGCCGACCACGCCGACCACGATCGGCGCAATGATCAGCGACGGCCAGTAGCCGATTTCGGGCAGGCCGGAACCCGGAAAGAGCACCGGCAGGTTCAGCAGGAACCAGGCGCAGAACGCGCCCAGCATGTACTGCGCGCCGTGCACGAAATTGGCGATGCGCAGCATGCCGAAGATGATTGCCACGCCCAGGCTCATCATGGCGTAGAAGGCGCCGTTGATGAGGCCGATCAGCAGCTGGCCGAACAGGGCTGTCGAGGACAGGCCGAAAATTTCGAACATTGTTTCAGCCCCCCTATATGCCGAGGAAGTGTTCGAGCTTGTCGCGATTGGCCGCGATCTCGTCGTTGTTCATCGAGTGGACCACCTCGCCGTGCTCGATGACGTAGTGGCGGTCGGCAACCGTCGACGCGAAGTGGAAGTTCTGCTCAACCAGCAGAATGGTGAAACCCTTCTCCTTCAGCGTCCGGATGATGCGGCCGATCTGCTGCACGATGACGGGGGCCAGGCCCTCGGTCGGTTCGTCGAGCAGCAGCAGCGGCGCGCCGGTGCGCAGGATGCGACCGATGGCCAGCATCTGCTGCTCGCCGCCGGAAAGCTTGGTGCCCTGGCTCTTGCGCCGTTCGTCCAGGTTCGGGAACAGCTTGTAGATGTCCGGCACGGTCATGCCGCCCGGCCGCACGACCGGCGGCAGCTCGAGGTTTTCCTCGACGTTGAGGCTGGCGAAAATGCCGCGTTCCTCGGGGCAGAAGGCGATGCCCTGGCGCGCGATCTGGTTCGACGTCCTGCCGATCAGCTCGCTGCCTTCGAACATCACCGAACCCTTGCGGTTCTTCACGATGCCCATGATCGACTTCAGCGTTGTCGTTTTGCCCGCGCCGTTGCGGCCCAGCAGCGTCACCACTTCGCCCTGGCGGACATTGATGGTGATGCCGTGCAGGATGTGGCTTTCGCCGTACCAGGCATTCAGGTCTTTAACGGAAAGAATTTCCTTGGCCATCGTCGCGGTCTCAGACATGGCCGGTCCCCATATAGGCTTCCATTACTTCCGGATTCTTTGACACTTCCGCATACGTGCCCTCGGCCAGGATCTGGCCACGGGTCAGCACGGTAATCGTGTCCGAAAGATTGGCGACCACCGAAAGGTTGTGCTCGACCATCAGGACGGTGCGATTTGCCGAGACCGACTTGATCAGGCTGGAAATGCGGTCGATGTCCTCATGGCCCAGGCCGGAGGTCGGCTCGTCCAGCAGCAGCATTTCCGGGTCAAGCGCCAGGGTCGTGGCAATTTCCAGCGCGCGCTTGCGGCCGTACGGCAGTTCGACCGCCAGATGGTCGCGGTAATCGGCCAGGCCCACGGCCTCAAGCAGTTCCAGCGCCCGGGCGTGCAGCCGGTACAGCGTCGATTCCGCCTTCCAGAAATGGAACGACATGCCAGTCGGCCGCTGCAGTGCGATACGCACGTTGTCCAGCACGCTCATGTGCTGGAACACGGCCGAAATCTGGAACGACCGCACCATGCCACGGCGCGAAATCGCCGCCGGCTTCACGTTGGTGATGTCGTTGCCGTTGTAGATGATCTGTCCGGCCGTGACCGGCAGGAACTTGGTCAGGAGATTGAAGAAAGTGGTTTTGCCGGCGCCATTGGGGCCGATCAGCGCATGGATGGTGCCGCGCCGAACCTTGAGATTCACGTCCTTGACCGCGGCAAAGCCGCTGAACTCCTTGGTCAGGCCGCGCGTCTCAATGATGAAATCGGTGCGGGTATCAGCTCCCGTCGCCAATTTATGCCTCCCTGTCTAACGCTTGTCGGTAGTTGCCGCCTGCATCTTGGTCGTGCAGTGTTTTCGGCACAAGCCGCCCACGCCCTTGATGCCATAGTGTGACGGCTACGGCAAGCTGATTCCGCCTGCCGCGGGTACCCGTGGCCGGTTCGAAAACGGACAATCGCCGTGTCCGGCTTGACTCGTCCGCTGTCGCTACGGAAGGTCAAGCCAACGACATTCAAGGGAGCGAGGCGCATGAAAGCAATCGTCACAGGCGCGGCAAATGGTATCGGCCGGGCCACCGTATTGCGTCTGGCGCAGGCAAAGACCGCATCATTTGTGTTGGTAGATATGGCCGCCGAGCCGCTCGAACGCCTTGCTGCGGAACTGCGCCAGAACGGCCACCAGGTAGATACATTGGTCGGCGATGTATCTGACCGCACCGTTCCCGAGAAGGCGGTCGATCTCGCCAGGGCGGCAATGGCCGGGGTCGATGTCATCGTCAGCAATGCCGGCACCTTTTCTTCCGGGCCGCTGAAGGACACCTCGGTCGAGGATTTCGATTACCTGTTCGCCGTGAACACCCGCACGACCTGGCTGCTGGGCAAGGCAGCGCATCCGATGCTCAAGGCCTCGCGCGGCTGTATCGTTGCCACCGCGTCAATCGCCGGCATCGACCCGCAGCCGCCCTACGGTTCCTATAGCGCCAGCAAGGCGGCGCTCATCATGCTGGTGCGCCAGATGGCGAACGAGTGGGGCCCTGACGGCATCCGCTGCAATTGCGTCTCTCCCGGCCCCACGGTGACGGGACGGACGGCGGCGTTCTACCAGAACAAGGTCGCGACGGCGGACCGCGAGGCGAAGATTCCGTTGCGGCGCATCGGTGCTTCCGAGGATATTGCCAACGCCATCGCCTTTCTGGCCAGCCCGGAAGCCGCCTACATTTCCGGGGCGAACCTCATCGTCGACGGCGCGCTCGGCACCACCATGTTGCCGGGCTTCGCGTCCTACACCGTCTGAACGGGGAGCCGAGCGTGAGCGAGAAGGTGGTTGAATACCGGGTTGAAGGCGCCATCGCGGTCGTCGAGCTGAACCGGCCCGACAAGCTGAACGCCTTCAATGCCGAGGTTCAGGCTCTGCTGCAGGCGGCCCTTATAAAGGCCAACGCCGACACCGGCGTGCGCGCCGTCATCATCACCGGGCGCGGCCGGGCCTTCTCCGCCGGCGCCGACATCGCCGATTTCATCCTGACGCCGGCCACCGCCGTCCAGATGGCCGAACATGGCGTGAACTTCCTCTCTTCGCCCGAGCGTGTGCGCAAGCCGGTCATCGCGGCGGTCAATGGTTATGCCTTCGGCGGCGGCTTCGAGCTCTGCCTCGCCTGCGACCTGATCATTGCGTCCGAGAAGGCCGTATTCAGCGTGCCCGAGCCGCGTATCGGCCTGGCCCCGGGTTTCGCCGTAACGCGGCTGCCGGAGCTGATCGGCGTCGCCCGCGCGCGGGACGTGCTGCTGACTGCGCGGCGCATTGGCGCGGCCGAGGGACGCGAGTTCGGCTTCGTCAGCCGCGTGGTCCCGCATGACGAACTGATGCAGGAAGCGCTCAAGACTGCCGGCGAGATCGCGCAACTGGCGCCGCTCGCGGTCGAATTCCTGAAAGGGGCGATCAACAGCCGCCTGCCGCTGGCCGACCGCCCGGTGACCGACCGCGCCACCGCGTGGTTGGCGCTGACCAAGGATGTGGTCGAAGGCGTGACCGCCTTCCAGGAAAAACGCGCCCCGAAGTTTACCGGCGAATAGAGCGCCGCCTCACGCTTCGACAGGCTCAGCATGAGGCTATCGAGACGGTTTTAAAGTCGTCCTCATCCTGAGCCTGTCGAAGGGTGAGGATGCCGTACGGATGCTGCTATCTGGCGTTCCCGCGTAACACCTTCGCCCGCGCCAGCGCGCGCATCGCCGGCGGGATCTCATCGAACGTCGGCACGCCGGCCGCTTCCAGCGCCGCCACCGTATCCGCCATCGCGCCGATCCAGATTACCGCCAGCGGCTTCTTGCTGCCCGCCGCGGCGCGCTTGATTCCGGCGACCAGGTCCTCGGCGATGCTGCGCATCGAGCCGATGAAGATCAGTGCCACGTCATGCTCCGGACTGTTCGTGACAAGGTCCAGCGTGCGCGCAAAGTTCGACGTGTCGGCAACGACCGAGCCGGTGATATCCAGCGGGTTCTGCGCGGTGGCGAAACTGGGAATGCACGCCTTGAGCGCTGCCTTGTCGGCGGCATTGAAGTCGGGCATGTCGAGGCCCACATCGCTCGCTGCGTCGGCGATCAGTACGCCCGCGCCACCCGAGACAGACACCACCGCCAGGCGCTGGCCGCTGCACGGCCCGCGCGGCGACAGCATCAGCCGCGCCGTCTCGTTCATTGCCGCCAGTGAATCGACGCGCACGATGCCGCACTCGTCGAGCAGCTTCTGGTAGACCTTGTCGTCGCCCGCGTCCGCCCCGGTATGCGCCGTTACCGCGCGTGCGCCGATGGCCGAGCGGCCGGCCTTGATCGCCATGACCGCCTTGCCGTTGCGCGCTGCCGCCTGCGCCGCGGCGCGGAAGGCGCCTGGATTCTTGATGTCCTCGATATAGCCGCCGATCACCTTCGTCTCGGCATCGTTGGCGAGGTAGTTCAGCGCGTCGGCCAGCGAAATATGCGCCTCGTTGCCGGTGGTGATCCACTTGGCCACGCCCAGGTTCGACGCCATGGCCAGGTTCATCCAGTACGCGCCCAGTGCGCCGCTCTGACCGAAATAGCTGAAGCCGCCCTTCGATGGCATCGCCTCGTCCAGCGCCGTCGTGAAGGTCGCCGTCAGCCCGATCCAGGCATTGAATACGCCCAGGCAATTCGGCCCCAGCAGGACCGATCCGGCGGCGCCTGCCTTCTTTGCCAGCTCTTCCTGCCGCCGCCGCCCCTCGGCGCCCGTCTCGGCAAAGCCGGAACTCAGCAGCACCATGGCCTTGGTGCCGGCGGCCAGGCAATCGTCCACGGCCGCCTCGACGCCCTCGGCCGGCGTGACGATGACCGCGATGTCCACGGGCTCCGTCGCGCGCAGCGTCGGAAAGGCCTGCAAGCCCTGGATCTCCTTGCGGTCCGGGTTGATCGGCACGATGCGGCCGGCAAAGCCCGACCGCTTCAGATAGGCCACGGGCCGCCCGCCGATCTTGTGCGCGCTGGCCGAGGCGCCGACGATGGCGACCGAGCGGGCTTCCAGCAGGGGGCGAAGGTCGAGGGGGGAGGGTCCGGGCATGTGGCGCTCCTTCGAATTTTAGGCGGCCAAATCTATCGGCTATTCTCGATTCCGCAATGCGGAAATTGGTTCCACAATTGTTGACCCTGGCGGTGCCGCGGGCCTATGGTTTCGGCCTTCGCAGGAGGGCTGGAAATGGCGGTCGACCAAGAAACATTCGTCCAGCTCAAGGATGCGATCAGTCGGTTCGTCCGCGAACGGCTGGTGCCCAACGAAGACCGGATCGAAAACGAGGATGACATCCCCGCCGAGATCCTGCGCGAGATGCGCGAGATCGGCCTCTACGGCCTGTCGATCCCAGAAGAGTATGGCGGCATCGGCCTCAGCATGAGCCAGGAGGCCGAGATCGTCTTCGAACTGGGCCAGACATCGCTGGCGTTCCGTTCGGCGGTCGGCACCAATATCGGCATCGGCTCGCAGGGCATCGTCATCGACGGCACCGAAGAGCAGAAGAAATATTGGCTGCCAAAACTGGCCGAGGGCATGACCGCTTCGTTTGCCCTGACCGAGCCCGAGGTCGGCTCCGACGCGGCCTCGGTCAAGACGGTCGCGGTGCGCGACGGCGACGACTATCTCATCACCGGCACCAAGCGTTACATCACCAATGCCGTGCGCGCGGGCGTCTTCACCGTCATGGCCCGGTCCGAACCCGACAAGAAGGGCGCGGACGGCATTTCCTCGTTCATCGTGCCGGCCGATACCCCGGGCATCACGCTGGGCAAGATCGACAAGAAGATGGGCCAGCGCGGCACCAAGACCTGCGACGTGATCTTCGACAAGTGCCGCGTGCCGGCCTCGTCGATCATTGGCGGCAAGCCGGGCATGGGCTTCCGCACCGCGATGAAAGTGCTCGACCGCGGTCGCCTGCATATCTCTGCCTTGTCATGCGGCATGGCCGAGCGGCTGATCCGCGATGCGCTGGCTTACGCTGCCGACCGCAAGCAGTTCGGCGCGCCCATTGTCAGTTTCCAGCTGGTCCAGGCCATGCTGGCCGACAGCCGCACGGAAGCGATGGCCGCCTGGGCGCTGGTGCGTGATTCAGCGCGGAAGTTCGACGCCAGGGAACCGACCAGCATGGAGGCGGCCTGCTGCAAGCTCTTCGCCACCGAGATGGTCGGTCGCGTTGCCGACCGCGCGGTGCAGATCCATGGCGGCGCCGGGTACATGGCGGAGTACAAGGTCGAGCGCTTCTATCGTGATGTCCGCCTGCTGCGCATCTACGAGGGCACGACGCAGATCCAGCAGATCGTCATCGCGCGCAACATGCTGAAGCAGCTCCAAGGCTGATCCGGCAGGGCAGGGAGGGTTCGTGGGCAAAAAGATCGAGCGCCTCCTGGAGCTTCCCGCCGGCGGCGAGGAGCGCACCGACCGGCAGTTCATCTCGGCGCTGGCCCGCGGGCTTGAAGTGCTGCGCGTGTTCGAGCCGGGCGACGGCCCGCTGGGTAACCAGGAAATTGCCGCGCGGGCGAAACTGCCGACCTCGACCATATCGCGCATCACCCACACGCTGACGCGCCTCGGCTATCTCGAATATTTCCCGCGCCTGGAGAAATACGCGCTCGGCACACCGGTCCTGGCGCTGGGCTACGCTTTCCTCAGCAATATCGGCATCCGCAACATCGCACGCCCGCACATGCAGGAACTCGCCGACTATGCCGGTGCGTCGGTTGCCGCCGGGTCGCGCGACCGCCTGCAGATGACGTATCTGGAGCTCTGCCATGGCAACCGCACCATGTCGCTGCGGCTCGATGTCGGCTCGCGCGTGCCGATCCATCGCTCCGCCATGGGCATGGCCTATCTGCATGCCTTGCCCGAGAACGAGCGCGAAATCCTGCTCGGCGCCATCCGCGTGGCCGAGGGCAAGGACTGGCCCATCGCCAAGAAGCGCTTCGACGCCGCGTTCAAGGATATGGAAAAGCACGGCTTCTGCATCAGCACTGGCATCTTCGAACGCACGGTCAATGGCGTCGGCGCGGCCTTGGTGTCGCGCGATGGCTCGGGCGTCTATGCCTTCAATTGTTCCGCGCCGGCTTTCCAGTTGCCGGAGAGCCGGATGTATGAGGATATCGGACCCGCGCTGGTAACGATGATGAGCAATATCGAGGCGGATCTGGGCCGTGCGCGGTTTGGCATTTGAGTAGGTTTCGTTCGGGAGGAAACAATGGATAAGAATCAAGGCAATGCCGCCATGCCCGCGCCGCTGGCCGGCCTGCGCGTCCTCGATTGCAGCCTGCTCGGCCCCTGTGCCGTCACGGGTCACCTGGCCGACCTCGGCGCCGACGTGGTGAAGGTCGAGGCCCCGGGCGGCGACTACATCCGCAAGACGGGCTGGCCGGTTGTCGATGGCGCCTCCCTGCTGCACTGGCACGTGAACCGTGGCAAGCGCAGCATCGTGCTCGACATCAAATCCGTCGAGGCCGACAAGGCCACGTTCATGGAACTCGTGAAGAAGGCCGACGTCCTGCTCGAGGGCATGCGCCCCGGCGCTTTGGCCAAGCTCGGCTTCACGTGGGAGAAGCTGCACGCCGCGAATCCGAAACTCGTGTTCTGCTCGACCTCCGGCTACGGCTCGGTCGGTCCCTATGCGCAAATGCCCGCGCATGGCTTTGCGTTCGACTCATGGGCCGGCGTGGCGCCGCCCAGCAAGAACGAGGCCGGCTTCACGCAGATTCCGCCGACCTATATCCAGATCGGCTTCATCGCCGGCCCGCTGTTCGCCGCCTTCGGCATCCTTGCCGGCGTGATCCGCGCCCGCGCCACGGGCCAGGGCTCGCGCATGGAAGTGTCGCAGAGCACCGCCGCCGCCTATTTCAACTGGCAGAGCATCGAGGGCCATCTCATCAACGAGAAGGAGGCCAAGCGTAAGGGCGAGCAAAACACCGCGCGTCCGCCGGGCGCTGCCGGCATGGCTGAGTCCGTGCGCTACCAGTATTACAGCACCAAGGATGGCTGCCTGCTGTTCATGCCCAGCGAACGCAAGTTCTGGCAGAACTTCTGCGCCGCCATCGGCCGCAACGACCTGTTCGAGGCGCATCCCGGCGCTGAATATGCCGACCATGCGCGTGGCAATGTCGAGCTGCGCAAGCTGCTGACCGACCTGTTCCTGACCCGCACGACCGACGAGTGGCTCAAGGTCGGCCTCGAACACAACATCCCGATGGCGCCGGTGAACACGATCCAGCAGGTGCTGGAAGACAAGCACTTCAAGGAAGCCATCCAGTGGTATCCGGCCTATGGCAACGAGAGCGATACCATGGCCACGCCGGTGCGCTTCCTCGACGAGCCGCTGCGGCCCGCGGCCCGCGCGCCCGAGCCCGGCCAGCACCAGAAGGAAGTCCTGCGCGATTGGCTGAACCTGAAATAGGGAGGCCGCCATGGCCGAAGCCAAAAGCCCGGGCCGCAAGGCATTCGACCAGTTCGCCGGGAACGACAGCGAGCAGATTCTGGAGATGCTGAAGGGGCTGCATCCGCGTGTCCCCGACATCATCACCGAGAACATCTTCGGGCCGTTCTATACCAGCACGCTGCTGGATGCGAAGACGCGCGAGTTGATGGCGATCTGCGCGCTGGCCGCCATTGGCCACGCGCCCTCGCAGCTCGGCAGCCATATCGGCGTCGCGCTGCGCATCGGCGTCACGCCGGAAGAGGTGATCGAGGCGGTGCTGCAGTCCTGGGTCTATGGCGGCACGCCGGCCGCCCTCAATGCGCTGGCTGTCGCCCGCGAGGCCATCGACGCGCACAAGGCGAAGCAGGCCTAGCCGGCGCCGACCGCCAGGTCGCTGACATACGGGTTGCACTTCCGCTCGAAGCCGAACGTCGAGGTCTCGCCATGGCCCGACACGAAGGTGATGTCGTCGCCCAGCGGGAACAGCCGGTCGCGGATCGACGACACCAGGTGCTCATGGTTGCCGCGCGGAAAGTCGCTGCGCCCGACCGAGCCCTTGAACAGCACGTCGCCGACGAACGCCAGGCGCGTGGCCGGATCGATGAACACCACATGCCCCGGCGTGTGGCCCGGACAGTGCGCCACATCCAGCACCACGTTGCCGACCGTGACCTTGTCGCCATGCGCCAGCCAGCGCGTCGGCGTGAAGCTGCGCGCCGGCGGGAAGCCGTACTTCGCCGCCTGTTCGGGCAGGGCGTCGATCAGGAACTGGTCGTCCGGATGTGGGCCTTCGATCGGCACATCAAGGTCCTCAGCCAGTTGCGCCACGCCCGAGGCATGGTCCAGGTGGCTGTGCGTCACCAGCAGCTTTTCCGGGATGACCTTGTAGCGTTCGATGACCTGCTTCACGCGGTCCAGGTCGCCACCGGCATCGACGATGGCGCCCTTCATCGTCTCTTCGCACCAGAACACCGAGCAGTTCTGCTGGAACGGCGTTACCGGCACCACGGCGCACTTGATCCCCATCAGGCAATCCCCGAGCGGCTGCAGTTCAGGCTGCGCAGCAGGCCGTCCTCCAGGCCATAGACCCAGCCGTGCACGCTCAATGTCTGCCCGCGCAGCCAGGCGTCCTGCACCGGCGTGGCCTCGCACACGCGTCCCACCTGGCGGATGACGCTCAGCTCGCACAGCCGTTTCAGGCGCTCGGTCTCCTCGGGAATGGCTTCCAGTTCGGCCGCGTTACGCTCCGCGGTGTCGCGGATCGGCTGCAGCCAGTTGTCGATCAGGCCGTGCTGCGATCGCTCCACCGCGGCCCGCACGCCGCCGCAGCCGTAGTGGCCGCACACGATCACATGTTCGACCTTCAGGCCATCGATGGCGAATTGCAGGACCGAGAGGTAGTTGAGGTCGGCCGGATGGGCCAGGTTGGCGACGTTGCGGTGGACGAAAATCTCGCCCGGCTGCAGGCCGGTAATGGCGTCGGCGGGCACCCGGCTGTCGGAACAGCCGATCCAAAGGTATTTCGGTGCCTGGAGGCGCGACAGGCGCATGAAATATTCCGGGTCCTGGGCGGTCTTCGCCTTCGCCCAGGCCACGTTTTGCTGGAATAGACGTTCGATCAAGCCACCACACTCCCGCACTGCAACATAGGGCGGAACCTAGCCTATTGCCTGCGGCGCGTCAGTCCGTTTCGGCGGGCAGATCGCGGCTCTGCGCCGCGCGCCATTCCAGCACCGTCATGGCCGCCAGGGTAACCATGGCCAGCAGCGCCAGCAGGGAGGCCACCGCAAAGGCGGCGGCCAGGTTGTACTCGTTGTAGAGAATTTCGATGTGCAGGGGCATCGTCGTGGTCAGGCCGCGGATATGGCCGGACACCACTGCCACTGCGCCAAATTCGCCCATGGCGCGCGCATTGCACAGCAGCACGCCGTACAGCAGCGCCCATTTGATGTTCGGCAGGGTGACCCGCCAGAACGTCTGCCAGCCCGAGGCGCCCAGCACCCGTGCCGCCTCTTCGTCGCCCATGCCTTGGTCCTGCATCAGCGGGATCAGTTCGCGCGCGACGAACGGGAAGGTCACGAACACCGTCGCCAGCACGATGCCTGGTACGGCAAAGATGATCTTGATGTCGTGGTCGCGCAGCCAGGGGCCGAACCAGCCCTGCAGGCCGAACAGCAGCACGAACACCAGCCCGGCAATGACCGGCGAGACCGAGAACGGCAGGTCGATCAGCGTGATCAGGATGCTCTTGCCGCGAAACTGGAACTTGGTGATTGCCCAGGCGGCGGCGAGGCCGCAGACGGTGTTGAGCGGCACCGAAACGGCGGCGATCAGCAGCGTCAGCTTGATCGACGCGATGGTGACCGGATCGATCAGGGCATTCCAGTACCACTCCGTGCCCTTGGAAAAGGCCTCGACGAACACGGTGACCAGCGGCAGCACCAGGAACAGGCCCAGAAAGGCGAAGGTGACGCCGCACAGCGCCCAGCGCAGCCACGGGCTTTCGCTGCGGGCGGCCTGCACCGCGGCGGGGGCGAGGCGGGCGGTCAAGCCAGCGCCGGGCATGCTCATTTCTGCCCCCGTTTCTCGGCCCAGCGCTGCAGCAGGTTGATCGCCAGCAGCAGCACGAACGAGATGATCAGCATAATGGTGGCAATGGCCGTCGCCTCGGCATAGGCGAATTCCTGCAGCCGCGTCACGATCAGCAGGGGCGCAATCTCCGAGACCATCGGCAGATTGCCGGCAATGAAGATGACCGAGCCGTATTCGCCAGACGCGCGCGCAAAGGCCAGGGCGAAGCCGGTCAGCAGCGCCGGCAGCAGTGCCGGAATGATGACGCGCACGATGGTCTGCAAACGCGTCGCCCCCAGCGTGGCGGATGCCTCTTCGATCTCGGCGTCGAGGTCGATCAGCACCGGTTGCACCGTGCGCACCACGAACGGCAGGCCGATGAAGATCAGCGCAATGACAATGCCGGTCGGTGTGTAGGCGACCTGGATATCCAGCTTGGCCAGTTGTTCGCCGATCCAGCCATTGGGCGCGAACAGGGCGGTCAGTGCGATGCCGGCCACGGCGGTTGGCAGGGCGAAGGGAATGTCGATCAACGCGTCAACCAGGCGCCGGCCGGGAAAGCTGTAGCGGACCAGCACCCAGGCGACGATCGAGCCGAACACCATGTTGACCATCGCGGCGAGCAGCGACGCGCCAAAGCTGAGCCTTAGCGACGCCAGCACGCGCGGCGACGTGATGGTGTGGACGTAATCCGCCCAGCTCAGCGTGGCGGCCTTGATGAACAGGCTGCCGAGCGGAATCAGAACGATGATGCCAAGCCAAGCAAACGTGATGCCCAGCGCGAGCCCGAACCCCGGGATCACGCTGGGATGACGTCGCGCCCGGCCAGCGGCGGGTGCGTATGAGGTCAAGAAAGAGCCTTAGTTGCCGGGTTTGTAGATCTTGTCGAAGGTACCGCCTTCGGCGAAGTGGATCTTTTGCGCTTTCTGCCAGCCGCCGAACACGTCGTCGATGGTGATCAGGGTGACGTTGGCGAAGCTGGCCTTGTACTTGGCGGCCGCCTTCGGGTCGCGCGGGCGATAGTGGTTCTTGCCGATGATGTCCTGCGCCTCGTCGCTGTAGAGGTACTTCAGGTATTCCTCCGCGACCTTGCGGGAGCCTTTCTTGTCGACATTCTTGTCGACCACGGCCACGTTCGGCTCTGCCAGGATCGACAGGCTCGGCGCCACGATCTCGAACTTGTCCTTGCCGAACTCGTCGAACGCCAGGAATGCCTCGTTCTCCCAGGCCAGCAGCACATCACCAATGCCACGCTCGGCAAAGGTCATGGTCGAACCGCGGGCGCCTGAATCCAGCACCGGCACGTTCTTCAGGATGTCGCCGACGAACGCGGCGGTCTTCGCCTCGTCGCCGTTGAACTTCTTCAGGCCATAGGCCCAGGCCGCCAGGTAGTTCCAGCGCGCGCCGCCCGACGTCTTGGGGTTCGGGGTGATCACCTTCACGTCCTTGCGGACCAGATCATCCCAGTCCTTGACCTTCTTCGGGTTGCCCTTGCGCACCAGGAACAGGATGGTCGAGGTGTAGGGCGCGCTGTTCTGCGGCAGGCGGTTGATCCAGTCCGTGGCGATCAGGCCCTTGGCGGCGATGGCATCCACGTCATAGGCCAGTGCGAGAGTCACGACGTCGGCCTCGAGGCCGTCGATCACCGCGCGGGCCTGGCCGCCCGAACCGCCATGCGATTGCTGGAAGGTGATCTTCTGGCCGGTGGTCTTTTCCCAATGCGCGCCGAAGGCCTTGTTGTATTGGGTATAAAGTTCGCGGGTGGGGTCATACGACACGTTCAGCAGCATGATGCTCTGCGCCTGGGCCGTCGTCCCCGCCAGGAGCGCCAGGCCGGCGATAAGGTGGCCTCGGTTCATGATAATCCTCCTCATCGGTCTCTAAAGGGCCAGGGCGGGTTCGAACAGGCTCAGGCGCGATCCCGTCCGACGGGCTGCCGGTTGCGGTGGCAACGGCCGCCGTCCCCGCCGCGTGCCGTGACCGGCGGGCAAAACTGTTGGCACCACATCGGCAGGGCCGAATTCGACCAGCTGCCCGTCGTCCAGCACGGCGATGTCGTCGGCGTAACGCGCCAGCACGCTGGCGTCCCGCCCGGCGATCACCACCGCGATGCCGCGTTCATGCGCCAGGCGCGCGATACGACCCAAAGCCGGGCCGGGCAGGTCGCCATCCAGGTCGCGATCAGCGTCGTCCCACAGCAACAGGCGCGGCAGCTTCGTCAGCGCGTCGGTCAGGGCCAGGCGGATGGTGGCATGCGCATTTTCCACCGGCGTGATCCGGTGCTGGGCGCGAATGGCTTCCAGTCCGGCGGCGTGGGCCACGTCCAACGGTCGGCCGAACAGACGAACTTCGCCTGCATCGGGGGCCTCCTGCAGGGCCAGCAGGCGCAACAGCGTGCTCTTGCCGCTGCCGGCGCCGCCTGTCACGGCCAGGACGCGGCCACCAGGGGCGGCGATATCGATATCGGTAAGGGCGGTCACCACCCCGTGCAGGGTCCAGTAGGCCTTATCGGCCGAACGCAATTCGATCATCACTTTTCTCCAGGCGCCCCGCGGGGCGCGTCAGTTCTTTGCTGTGGAAAGCGCGTCGGCGACGCGCAGCGTCAGTCAGGCGAAGCGGACCGAGCGACAACAGGAACGGAGAGCAATCCCGGCCGGGAGGGTGGGGAGCGATGGGTCGTAAGCGTGGCGCGTCACGTCGAACACTCCTTCATTGCCGGTGAACCAAGCGACAACTTGGATATTAAACACCAGCAGCGCGGAATCAACAGTAAATACAAAAGTTTTAGAAAATTAAAATTTATAACGTAAAAATATTGTAATTAAGCGGCGGTCCGGGTGGCCGTCGCGGCACGGGTGACGAACGTTGCCTCGATGGCCGCCAGCAGCCGGTCGGTCGAGCCTTCAACGGTGAGGGCGTCGGTATCGAGCACGAGGTCCGGCGCCGCCGGCCGTTCGTAGTCGGCGCTGACGCCGGTGAACTGCTTGATCTCGCCGGTCGCTGCCTTTGCGTACAGACCCTTCGGATCACGCGCCTGGCAGGTAGCCACGTCGGCGCGTACGAACACTTCCAGGAAGCGGCCTCCGGCGATCTGCCGGGCCCCTTCGCGGTCCGCCACATAGGGCGAGATCAGCGACACGAACACCAGGCTGCCGGCATCGGCGAACAGGCGCGCCACTTCTGCGGCCCGGCGCACGTTTTCCTTGCGGTCCTCGGGCGTAAAGCCCAGGTCGCCGTTCAGCCCGTGGCGCAGATTGTCGCCATCCAGCACGACGACCTGGCGGCCGGCCTCGAACAGGCGGCGCTGCGCCGCCATGGCGATGGTCGACTTGCCGGCGCCGGACAGGCCGGTCAGCCAGATAACGCCGCCGCGATGGCCGTTGACCAGCGCACGCTCATCGACCGTGACCGATGCCGCCACCTGCGTGGTGTTGGACGATCGGCCGGCCAGCGGCTCGACGCTGTCGACAATGAAACCACCGGAAACGCGGCCATCGACCGCCAGCACGCCGCGGCCGGTTGTCGGCAGGTTGGCGAAGCTGTCGGCCACGATGGTCGATCGGCTGCGGAAGACCACTTCGGCCACGCCGTTGCGTTCCACCTGTGCGGCGCTGCGATGGCCGAAATCGGCGACGTCGATGACGCGCTCGACCGCATCGACCACAACCTCATGCTCGGCGGTGGCAAGGCGCAGCTTCAACCGCTGGCCTTCCGCCAGCGGCTCGCGGCCCAGCCAGAACACGCGGGCGCGCAGCTTCTGGCCCTCGTACATCGGCGTGTCGCCGCTGGTGATCATCGAGCCGCGCTCGATGAAGACCTCTTCGTCCAGGCGCAGGGCGACGCTCTCGCCTGCCGCCGCGGCGATCTGCGGGGTGTCGCGGTTCCAGGTCTCGATGGCGGCGACGCGCACGCTGCGGCCACCCGGCAGGATGCGGATCGTATCGCCGACGCGCAGGCGGCCGCTCTCAATGCGGCCGACGACGACGCGCTTCTCCTCGGTGCGGTACAGGTCCTGCACCGGCAGACGCAGCGACTGTTCCGACGCGGTCGGCTTCGGTGCGAAACCATCGAGGACTTCCAGCACCGTCGGGCCCTGGTACCAGCCCATCGCCGCACTGCGGGTCGAGATGTTGTCGCCTTGCTTGGCGCTGATCGGCACGATGGCGGTGGGGACGATGCCCAGTTCCGTCAGGTAGCCGGTAATGTCTTCCGCCACGCTCCAGAACTGCCCGTGGTCGTAACCGACCGCGTCCATCTTGTTCACGACCACCGCGACCTGGCCGATACCCAGCAAGTGCAGCAGATAGGTGTGGCGGCGGGTCTGTTCGGTCACGCCCTGGGCGGCATCGACCACCAGCAGGGCGGCGTCGGCCTTGGCCGCGCCGGTGACCATGTTCTTCAGGAATTCGGTATGGCCCGGCGCGTCGATGACGACGTAGCGGCGCAAAGCGGTGCGGAACCAGGTCTGCGTGATATCGACGGTGATGCCCTGGTCACGCTCGATCTGCAGCGCGTCCAGCAGGAACGACCATTCGAACTCCAGGCCGCGCTTCTGCGACACGGCGCGCAGCTGCTCGACCTTGCCGTCGGGCAGCGAACCGGTGTCGTGTAGCACGCGGCCGATCAGGGTGGACTTGCCGTGATCGACATGGCCCACCACGACGATGGGCAGCGCGCGGACCAGGTTGTCGGCGAGACGATTGTCCATCTTACATATACCCCGCCACGCGCAGGCGCTCGAAGGCGTCCTCGGAATCGTGGTCCATGGCGCGGCCGGCCCGTTCCGGCTCGCGCGTGTGTTCCAGCTCGACAATGATCTCGTCGATGTTTGCCGCTTCCGAAACAATCGGGAAGGTGATGCCGATCTCGCCCAGCGAGCGGAAGCGCTTGCCCTCGCGCGCGAAGTACAATGGCACCACGGGAATCTTTTCGCGGCGGATGTAGCGCCAGATGTCGACCTCGGTCCAGTGCAGCAGCGGATGGATGCGCAGATGCGCCCCCGGCGGCAGGTCAAAATGGTACTGGTCCCAGAATTCCGGCGGCTGGTCGCGGAAGTCCCAGGCGCCATCCAGGCCGCGCGGGCTGAAATAGCGTTCCTTGGCGCGCGTCGCCTGTTCGTCGCGGCGGATGCCGGCGATGATGCCCTGCAGCTCGTATTTCTTCAGCGCCTCGGCCAGGCCCAGCGTCTTGCGTGCGGCGATGCGCGAGTTCGGCGGCAGGGTCGGGTCGGTCGCCTCGATCGGCGGACAATCGTCCGCGATCATGTTCAGGCCCCACTCCTTCGCGTAGCGGTCGCGGAAGGCATAGGTCTCGGGAAATTCCAGGCCGGTATCCAGGTGCATCACTGGGAAGGGGACCTGGCCGAGGAAGGCCTTCTTGGCCAGCCAGATCATCACGTTCGAATCCTTGCCCAGCGACCACAGCATGGCCAGGCGCTCGATACGGCTCTTCGCCTCGCGCAGGATGTAGATGCTCTGTGCCTCGAGCCAGTCCAAGTCTTGCATGACGCTACTCTCCACGGGCAGTCACCGGCATGTGAATGCCGCATTCGGTCTTGTCGCGGCCGCGCCAGCGGCCGGCACGGGGATCTTCGCCAGGGGCGACGCGGTCGGTGCAGGGCATGCAGCCGATCGACTTGTAGCCGTCCGCCTCAAGCGGGTGGCGCGGCAGGTCGTGGCGTTCGAAATAGGCGGCGATGTCTGCTGGCGTCCATTCGGCCAGCGGATTGACCTTGATGCGCTCGCCGTCGTTCTCGACCGCCGGAATGATTTCGCGCGTATTCGCCTGGAACCGCTTGCGACCGTTGATCCACGCGGCGAACGGCTTCAGCGCGCGCGCCAGCGGCTCGACCTTGCGGATGCGGCAGCAGGCATCGGCGTCCTTCAGCCACAGCACGCCCTCGGCGTCGTGCTTCTCCAGTTCGGCCGCATCGGGCTCGACCGAGCGCACGTCCTTCAGGCCCAGGCGCTTGATCAGCTGGTCCCGGTAGCGCAGCGTTTCGCCGAACAGCTTGCCGGTATCCAAGAACACGACCGGCGTGGACGGGTTGGCCTGCGCCACCAGGTGCAGCAGCACCGCGGCCTCGGTGCCGAACGATGACGCCAGGGCAATCTGGCCCTTGAATTCGCGGTTGATCATGCCGGCCAGCAACGTCGGCGCATCCGCACCGGCATATTGTGCCGCCAGCGTCGCGGCGTGCGCCGTGTCGAAGCGTGTCTGCCCCAACGCGACGCCGCTCATTCGGCGGCCTGTGCCTGGGCGCGGTGGCGGAACAGCAAGGCCGGGCGGCCATCGGCCGTCGGCTGGTAGAACCGGGTGAACTCCTGCAGGGCCTTCTGCCAGGCGCCGATGGCGTCGGCATTGCCAATCTCGTAGGCGTCAAAGCCGCAGCGCTGCATGAACAGCAGCTGGTCGCGGAACACCGCGCCAGTCGCCCGCAGTTCGCCCTTGTAGCCCAGCCGCTCGCGCAGCAGTCGCGCCTGGCTGAACGCCCGGCCGTCGTTGAACTTCGGGAAGGTCAGCGCGATCAGATCCAGCCGGTTGATGTCGTCGGCCAGTTCCAGCACCGGCTCGTCGTTCTTCATCCGCACGCCGACCGGCGTGTTGCTGCCGTGCAGCTGCGCGCGTTCCTTCTTCCAGCGGTTGAACGAGACGACGACCGCGCCTTCCGGCGGCAGCAGCGCGTCGTCCTCGACCGGCTGCCAGGCGTCCTCACCCACGGGCTGACCGTTCTTAAGCAGTTGCATAGACGCGCTCCTTGAACGGGGCTACGCCCACGCGGTCCAGGGTGTCGATGAAGATTTCGCCGTCGCGGCGCAGTTCGACGAAGGCGTCGACCAGACGCTCCAGCACGTCGATGATCTCGTCGTACGACACGGCCGGGCCCAGCACTTCGCCCAGCTTCGCCGTCTCGTCGGCGCGGCCGCCGACCGTGATCTGGTAGGCTTCCTTGCCGTGCTTGTCGACGCCGAGAATGCCGATATGGCCGACATGATGGTGGCCGCAGGCATTGATGCAGCCCGAGATGTTGATGTGCAGCCGGCCAATATTGTACAGCCGGTCCAGGTCGTCGAACCGCTCGGTCAGGCGCTGCGCAATCGAGATCGAGCGCGCATTGGCCAGGGCGCAATAGTCCAGGCCGGGGCAGGCGATGATATCGGTCAGCTGGCCGATGTTCGGCGTCGCCAGCTTCACGGAATCAAGTTCGCACCACAAAGCCGGCAGGTCGGCCTGGCGCACATGGGCCAGGACCAGGTTCTGTTCGTGCGCGACGCGGATCTCGCCGAAGCTGAAGCGGTCGGCCAGGTCGGCAACCTTGTCCATCTGTTCGGCCGAGCAGTCGCCCGGCACGCCGCCGGTCGGCTTCAGCGACAGGTTGACGATGGCATAGCCGGGTTTCCGGTGACGTACTGTATTGGTGCGGTGCCAGCGCGCGAACGCCGCACTCTCGTCCAGCGCCTTGATCAGTGCCGGCGGGTTGTCGCTCAGTGTCTCGAACGGCGGCTCGGTGAAGTGCGCGGCAATCGCGCTTACGGTCTCCGCCGGCAGTGTCAGCACGCCGTCGCGGATCGTCGCCCATTCGGCCTCGATCTCGGCGCGCATCTTCTCGACGCCGATCTCGTGCACCAGGATCTTGATGCGCGCCTTGTAGATGTTGTCGCGCCGGCCGTACTGGTTGTACACGCGGAGGATCGCCTCCAGGTACGAGAGCAGGTGCTTGGTCGGCAGGAACTCGCGCACCGTCTTGCCGATGATCGGCGTGCGGCCCAGGCCGCCGCCGGCCAGCACTTCGAAGCCCGCTTCGCCCGCCTCGTTGCGGTACAGGCGCAGGCCGATGTCGTGCACCTTTACCGCGGCGCGATCGTGCGGCGCGCCGGTAATGGCGATCTTGAACTTGCGCGGAAGGAAAGAGAATTCCGGATGCAGCGTCGACCACTGGCGGATGATCTCGCACCACACGCGCGGATCTTCCACCTCGTCCACCGCGGCGCCGGCATACTGGTCGGTCGTGGTGTTGCGGATGCAATTGCCGCTGGTCTGGATGCCGTGGATCTGCACCTTGGCCAGGTCGGCCATGGCGTCGGGAATCTCGGCCAGCTTGATCCAGTTGAACTGGATGTTTTGCCGCGTCGTGAAGTGGCCAAAGCCGAGGTCATACGTGCGCGCCACATGCGCCAGCTGCCGCATCTGGTCCGAGCGCAGCATGCCGTACGGCACGCAGACGCGCAGCATGTAAGCGTGCAGCTGGTGGTACAGGCCGTTCATCAGGCGGATCGGGCGGAACTGCTCCTCGCTGATCTCGCCCGCCAGGCGGCGGTTCACCTGGTCGCGGAACTGCGCCACGCGCTGGTCGAGGAAAGCCTGGTCGAACTCGTCGTAACTGTAAACCGCTGCACTCATGCCTGCACGTACATGTCCGTGTTCTTTGTTTCGACCGGCGGCCCGAAGGCGCGGATCAGTTCGCGCAGAGCCGTCGGGCGCCAGCCGCGCGGCGTTTCCGCCATCTCGATGAGGTAGGGGTTGAGCACCAGGTTGCGTGCCGCATCCGTTTCGGCGCGGGCCAGCAGCACGGCCGCGGCCCCTTCGTCCGTCGCGACGGTGATGTTGGCGATGTTGGTGTTCCAGCCGTCAGCGGTCAGGAACGCGACGACGCCGCTGTCCAGGTAATTGGCGGTGACGGCCCGTGGGCCGAAGATCTTACTGCGCTGCATGTCTAGTACGCTGCCGTATGGGCCAGGGCGTCGGGCGCCCAGGACTTTGCCTGCCGCACCACGTCGCCGACGATGAGCAAGGCCGGGCCGCCGTCATGGTGCGTCGCCAGTTCGCCGAGTTGCGCCAGCGTGCCGGTGCTGATGCGCTGGTTCGCCCGCGTACCGTTCTCGATCACCGCCACCGGCGTGCCGGCATAGCGTCCGGCCTGGATCAGCCGCTCGGCGATCCGGCCGGCCGCGTGCCGTCCCATATAGATGACGACGGTCTGGTGTTCGCCGGCGAGTGCCGCCCAGTCGGCCAGCGGTTCGCCATCCTTGCCGTGGCCGGTGACGAAGGTCACCGCCGAGGCATGGTCGCGATGGGTGAGGGGGATGCCCGCCGCCGCCGCGCAGCCGAGCGCCGCGGTGATGCCCGGTGTCACCGTCACATCGACCCGGCGCTGGCGCGCATAATCGGCTTCCTCGCCGCCGCGGCCGAACACGAACGGGTCGCCGCCCTTCAGGCGCAGCACGCGCTTGCCGGCGCGCGCCTCGCGCACCATCAGCTCGTTGATGGATTCTTGCGGCATGGTGTGGCGGTCGCGCTGCTTGCCGACATTCACGCGCTCGGCGCCGCGGCGCACGCGGTCCAGTACATCGGCGCCGACCAGCTCGTCGTACAGCACGATGTCGGCCTGCTGCATCAGGCGCAGCGCCTCCAGCGTCAGCAGGTCCGGATTGCCCGGGCCGGCACCGACGATGTTGATGATGCCCTTTATCTCTTGTGCACCAGCCGGCGCCAGCTCGCTCATGACCGCGCGCTTCGCGGCCGGCAGGTCGCCGGCCAGGGCCAGGTCGGCAGCCGGGCCATCGATCAGCCGCTCCCAGAAGCGGCGGCGCGCGACCGGGTCGGTGATCAGCGCCTTGGCGGTGTCGCGGAAGTTGGCGGCGAGTTCGGCCAGGTCGCCCAACCGCGCCGGCAGCAGCGCCTCGATCTGGGTGCGGATGCGCCGCGCCAGAGCGGGCGAGGCGCCATCGGTCGAGATGGCAACAGTTACAGGCCCACGCTCGACAATGGCGGGCAGGTAGAAGTCCGACAGGTCAATGTTGTCCGGCACGTTGACCAGCGCACCGGCGGCGCGGGCCTCGGCGGCAATTGCCGCGTCATCCGCACCGGCGGTTGCCACAACGGCCAGAACCTGGCCTCGGGCATCTGCGGCAGCGAAGTCGCGCTGAATAAGAGTAAGGGTGCCCTCGGCGGCCAGGGCCGCGATCTCGTCACCCGTGCGGCGGGCCACGACGGTCAGGTTTGCCCCCCGGCCAGCCAGCAGGCGCACCTTTTCAAGGGCGAGCGGACCACCGCCGACGACAAGAACCGGCCGATCCTCAAGCCGGAGAGAAATAGCAAATGAACGGTAGGCCACGACCGAAACCTTCCAAGCGGGCTGGAGATAGAAATATTACCCAGAAACATTCGGTGTCAACATTTAATAACACAAAATAACGCAGTAAATATGTATTTACTAAAACTAACTGTTATATTCGAGCCTGGCTAGGCGATATGGTGTCCGTAAATAAATCGGGGTGTGCCTTGGGTGTTGTCGTCCGGCTGGGGGTTTTTGCAGTAGCCGCGCTATGGACGATCACCGCATGGGCTGGCGGCATCGAAGGTCGCTGGTATGGCGAGGACTACGAGCAGGACCCCGGCGTCCGCACCCAATGGCTCAACTACCGGGCGGCCGACGGCACTTTCAGTGTCGAATTCCGCCAATACCGCAATTGCCAGCTCGAAATGCGGCAGATCGAGAGCGGGCACTGGTCACTGGTAGGATCGGTCTACACCATGGTCACCGAATGGGTGGAGTTTAGCCTGATCCTGCCGGGCGAGCCGCATTACACCGAGGTCTATGACGTCGTGACCCTCGAAGCGCGCGCCATGTCCTATCGCCACCGCCGCACCGGCATCCTGTTCAAGGCACGGCAGGTGGGGCCGGACTTCGACTTCCCCGCCTGCGAGCCGATGAGTTGATAGGATAAAATTCTTTACTTCGTCGTGCCATTGTGGTAGGTGTTCGTGCAATTGACCGTCCGAACCCTTTGAACGTGTTGTTTTCCTCAAAAGCAGGGCTCTTGCGAATAAATTTTCTTTAATAACAACGACTTGCCTGTTTCGGATTGGCCAGAACAAGCCAAAACAGGGATAAAATAAGCCGTAACAAGCCAAAGCAGACGCGAATAAGCCTAAATAAGCCGGTGCGACAGGGGACGAGGCGAGATGAGCGACGCGACGACTACCCAGGCAGCAGCGCCTGTACCTCACAAATGGCGCTTCTTCCGCGCCGGCGGCTTCGATCAGGTCCGCCTCGACCGCGGCAGCGATCTTGAAGCCCTCGACCGGCTCGACCGTAAATTGTGGGTGGCGTTGAGCTGCCCGGTCCATGGCATCGAATTCGACGAGCGCACCCTCGAACTGATCGATTCCGATCACGACGGCCGCATCCGCGTCGATGAACTGCTCGAGGCGGTGCGCTGGGCGCTGGCGCAGTTGAAGGACGCCGACCAGCTGGTAAAGGGCGACGCCGTCCTGCCGCTGTCCGCCATCAACGACACCACCGACGAGGGGCGCGGCATTCTCGCCTCGGCGAAGCAGATTCTTTTCAATCTCGGCAAGTCCGACGCCGCAGGCATTTCGCCGGCCGATACGGCGGACACCCAGCGCATCTTTGCCGCGACGCGCTTCAATGGCGATGGCGTGGTGCCGCCGGAATCTGCCGATGACGATGCCGTCGCCGCCGCCATGGTCGATATCATGGCGTGTTCCGGCAGCGAGAAAGACCGTACCGGCTGTCTCGGTGTCACCAAGGATATCGTCGATCGTTTCTTCAACGATGCCGAGGCGCTGGTCGCCTGGCATGCCAAGGCCGGCGCTGACGGCGCCATCCTGCCGCTTGCGGCTGCGACCGACGATGCGGCGAAGTCGCTTGCCGCCGTCCGCGCCAAGATCGATGACTATTTCATTCGCTGCAGCATGGCCGCCTATGACACCCGTGCCGCTGCGGCCCTCAACCGCTCCACGGACGATCTTGCGGCCATCGCGGGAAAGGACCTGTCCACTGCCACCGACGACGTGGGTGCGTTTCCGCTGGCCCGTGTCGAAGCCGGCCGGCCGCTGCCACTGCATGACGGGCTCAATCCCGCCTGGATCGGCCGGATGGCGGCTTTCGAGCGCGATGTCGTCACCCCAATTCTGGGCAACCTTACCGATCTGGATGCCGGGGCCTGGGAAAAGTTGAAGGCAGGATTCGCCGCGCACGACGCCTGGTCCGCGACCCGTCCCGACACGCCGGTCGGGAAACTGCCCCTGTCGCGCCTCCGCGACCTGCTGGGCAACGGCATGCGCGCGAAGATCGACGACCTGATCGTTCGCGACAAGGCGCTGGAGCCCGAGGCCAATGCCATCGCCTCGGTCGAACGGCTGACCCGCTATCACCGCGACCTGCACAAGATACTGAACAACTTCGTGTCGTTCCGCGATTTCTACACCCGGCGCGGCAAGGCAACGTTTCAGGCCGGCACCCTGTACCTTGACGGGCGCAGTGCCGACCTGTGCATCCGTGTCGCCGACGTGGCCAAGCACTCGGCCCTGGCCAATCTCGGCCGCATGTATCTCGTTTACATGGAATGCGTCCGCCGCAATGCCGCCGAGAAGATACAGATCGCCGCTGCGATCACTGCCGGTGATTCCGATCAGCTTATGATCGGCCGGAATGGCGTGTTCTACGACCGCAAGGGCCACGACTGGGACGCCACGATTATCAAGATCATCGAGCATCCGATCAGCATCCGGCAGGCCTTCTGGCTGCCCTATAAGCGGGTCGGGCGTATGGTCGGCGAACAGCTGGAAAAGTTCGCGACCGCCCGCGCCAAGACCGCGGATAGCGGCATGACGACCATCCTTGATAACGCGGCGAAGACCGCCGCCGCGGGGGCCGCCAGTGCCACCGCGCCGCCCAGTGCGCCGCCCCCGCCGCCACCCACCACCTTCGACGTGGCCAAGTTCGCGGGCATTTTTGCCGCTATCGGCCTTGCCATTGGCGCCCTCGGCACGGCCCTGGCCTCTATCATCACGGGCTTCATCGGCCTGGCCTGGTGGCAGATGCCCTTGGCGATTCTTGGCGTGCTGTTGATACTTTCCGGTCCGTCGGTCGTTATTGCGTTCATGAAACTGCGCCAGCGCAATCTTGGACCTTTGCTCGACGCCAACGGATGGGCAGTGAATGCCCGGGCCAAGATCAACATCCCCTTCGGTACCGCCCTGACGGCGGTGGCGCGCCTGCCCGATGGGGCCGAGCGGTCCCTGAGCGATCCCTATGCCGAGAAGCCGACGCCGTGGCTCTTGTACATCGGGGTTGTGGTGGTGGTTGCCGCCATCGTCGCTCTTTGGCGCCTTGGCTTTCTGGGACGCTGGTTCACCACCTTGTTCGGATAGCGGAACCTAGTGTCATTCATCCGCGTTTATTCCCGCGTTCTGGGCCTCCTAGGCCCTGAGCGCAACCTTGCCCTGTTCATTGCATTCGCCAACATCGCGCTCGCCGGCCTGCAGTTCGTCGAGCCGGTCCTGTTCGGTAAGGTCGTCGATGTCCTGAATGGTTCGAACGAGCGTGCCGCCGACGCGGTCTGGGTCGATACGGTCCGCCTGCTGGGCCTGTGGGCCGTCGTTGGCGTCGGCAGCATCTTCGCCAACATCGCCGTCGCCTTGTATTCCGATCGAATGGCCCATCGTCGCCGCCTCGGCGCCATGGCCGTCTATTTCGAGCACGTGCTCTCGCTGCCGCTGGCTTTCCATGGCGAGCGTCACTCCGGCCGCCTGTTGAAGATCATGCTGGAGGGTGTCGATCACCTGTTCGGCATCTGGCTGGCCTTCTTCCGCGAACATCTGTCGACCTTTGTCGCGCTTATCGTAATGCTTCCGCTGTCGCTGTTCCTGAACTGGCGTCTGGGGCTGCTGCTGATCGCCCTTATCATTCTGTTCGCGTGTCTCAGCGTTCTGGTCGTCACGCGCACCGAACAGGCCCAGGGCAAGGTCCAGTCCTATCACAGCGAACTGGCCGCCCGCGCCAGCGATGCCCTCGGCAATGTCGGCCTGATCCAGAGTTACGTGCGCCTGTTTCTCGAGGCGCAGCAACTCGGTGCGGTCATGCAGCGCGTGCTGGCGGCGCAGTTTCCGGTCCTCACCTGGTGGGCTGCCGTCACGGTACTGACGCGCATGGCGTCGACCCTGACCGTGATCTCGATTTTCGTCGTCGGCACATGGCTCCACCTGCATGGCAAGGCCAGCGTGGGCGAGATCGTCAGCTTCATGGGCTTCGCCACCATGCTGATCAGCCGTCTCGAACAGGCCATGGGCTTTGCCAGCCGCCTGTTCTTCCAGATGCATGGCCTGGCCGAGTTCTTCGGCGTCATGGACACGAAATCGGGCGTGGTCGAGCGCCCCGACGCAAAGGTGCTGGGCCGCGTGACCGGGCAGGTCGAGTTCAGCCACGTGTCGCTAACCTATGACGGCAAGCGGCCGGCGGTAAGCGACCTCACGTTCAGCGCGGCGCCGGGCAACATGGTCGCCCTGGTCGGCCCGACCGGTGCGGGCAAGACCACCGCCATGGCGCTGCTGCACCGCCTGTGGGACCCGCAGGAAGGCGTTATCACCATCGATGGCGTCGACATTCGCGACGTCACCCTGGAATCGCTGCGCAACAATATCGGTGTGGTATTCCAGGACAGTACCATGTTCAACCGCACCATCGCCGATAACCTGCGCGTCGGCCGCCCAGACGCGACCGACGAGGAGATGATCGCCGCCGCCACCCAGGCCCAGGCGCACGAGTTCATCATGGCGCAGAGCGACGGCTATCAAACGATGGTGGGCGAGCGCGGCAGCACGTTGTCGGGTGGCGAGCGCCAGCGCCTGGCCATCGCGCGGGCGCTGCTCAAGAATCCGCCCATCCTCATCCTCGACGAGGCGACCAGCGCCCTGGACGCCATGACCGAGGCGAAGGTCCAGCACGCGCTGAAGCAGTTAATGGCGGGGCGCACAACGTTCGTCATTGCCCACCGGCTTTCCACGGTCCGCGATGCGGACCTCGTGTTGGTCCTCGTCGCCGGGCGTATTGTCGAATCTGGTCCCTACCGGGAGCTGCTGGACAGGGGCGGGACGTTCGCGAACCTTGTGGCCACCCAGCAGGGCGGCGCGCTGCCGACCTGACGTTAGTTCAGGCTGAGCAGCCGCAGGCGAACACCTACCGTGGTGGACGGTTTGATGTCGCGGTCCAGCGTGTTCGTGCGGTCGAAGAACCACAGGATCTCGGTGCACTCGTCCAGGTACCGCAGGCCGACCAGCGTCCGCAACGTACCGCCATCGTCGCTCAGGTCGCGCAGGTGCTGCGCGGTCAGCGAGTAGTACTTTGTCAACTGCGCGGTCAATTGCGCCGCGCCGGCCTCGCGGTCTTGCAACTCGCTGGTGAATGAGTTGCGGTCCAGCATGGCGTAGGTGAGGCTCAGGCGCAGCGATTTCGGCCCCACAGTTGCGGTAACTTCGTGTCGTTTGACCTCGTAGGATTCGCGCGCCAGGCGCAGGCGGTCGGTGAGCGAGAAGAACGACGACGGCGCAAAGGTCGCGCGCGCGACATAGTCGGAACTGTGACCATCGAGGCCGGTGTCCGGCGCGAATGTGTCGTCGGCCTTGTAGCGTACGCTCTGGCCGACGATCAACTCGCTGTATCCGCCGCCGGCGCCATAGGCACCCATGCGCACGCCATACGATGCGCGGGGGCCGTCATCCACCCGGTCAAGGCCGGGGAAGCGGTTGGTCGCGAACAGGTTGGTCTCGTCGAACTCGAAGCTCTGCGAGTCTTCGTTCGGAATGCGGCTGGGATTGCCTCCGAACGGGGACACGGTGACATTCGCGATCGGCTCGATGACTTGCTGCACGGAACCCTCGGTCCGTACAAACGGCATGCGCCAGTCGAGCGCCGCGAGCGGCCGGACACGGCCGGCGAAGGTCTGCGGTACGGCGCCGGGCGGAGAGCCCGGGGGAACGAAATCATCCAACCAGTACCCGTCGCCACGGATGGCCGCAGTGAACGTGTACACGTCACCCATCGGCGCGTAGTAGGGCAGCTTCCAGTTCAGGTTGGTCGACCCGCGACGTACGTCGGCGCCGGCCGTGCGGTAGAGCGACAGAACGTTGCCGTCGAACCCGAACCGGCCGCCATACTCGTCGGGGTCACCGGTATAGTTGTAGTTGACGAGCGGCAGAACGAAAGGCGTCCGCCCCGCGACGTCGTCGCGGCGCAGCCCCTGGAAGCTGTAGGCGTTGACGCCCAGGAACTGGCGGCCATCGACGGTCTCGCCGAACATGCGGCTGGTCAGCGTGTTGTACTGGCCGTCCGGAATGTTGTAGCGGCGGGTATAGGTGTCGTCACTGGCGCGGAAAATGTCGAAACCCGCCTGGGTTTGTTCGGCGACGCGAAACCGGCTGACGCCCCTGATGTGGTAGCGGGTCTCATCGGACCCCGGCTGCAGGGCGTCCTCGGCGCGGGTGATGCTGCCGTCGAAGCGCGCCTCGCCAGCCTCGAACCGCTGGCGATAGTCGGCGCCAAGTTGCAGTCCCTGCTTGGTGCTGTATTGCGGCGTGATAGTCACGTCGCTGCTCTCGCTGGTAACCCAGTAGTACGGCAGCTGCGTCCGGACGCCGAAGAAGTTGTTCACGGCTGCAGATGGCACCAGGAAGCCGCTCTTGCGCTTCACCGTCGGGTCGGGGTGGCTGAAGTACGGCGCATAGGCAATTGGCACGCCGAACACCTCGAACACGGCGTCTTCGTACTCGATCTCCTGCTTCTCCTTGTCGTGAACCACCTGACCGGCACGCACCTGCCACACAGGTGCCTTGGTCGGGTCTTCGGCGCAGAGGTTACAGGGTGAATACACGCCCTTGCGCAGGACCGTGCGATTGCCATCGGTGCGTTCGGCAGTGTTGGCGGCGAGGCGGGAATTGTCTGAGAGCAAAACCTTCACCCCCGAAATGAAGCCATTCTTCATTTCGTCGGTCAGTTCCATGTAGTTCGCAAACAGCACGTCTCCGGTGCTTTCGAGCAGGCTGACATTGCCGCTCGCCGTGACCTTGCCGTCCTTTTCGCTGTAGCTGACCGTGTCTGCCATCAGGACGCGGTTACCTTGGGCGATCTCGACGTGGCCGCGGGCGGTCACGATCCCCAGGTTCTGATCGTGCGACATCGTATCCGCGGTAAGCAAAGCCGACGTGTCCGGCGTCGGTGCCAGTCGGTTCTGCGCCTGCGCTGCCACCGTCCCGCACAGCAGGATCGCGGCCGCCACCAATATTCCCCCCACGCGAATCACGTCAGCCGTCCTCAAGATGGAACAGAGTGGCCATTCCCAACAACAGGCTGACCCCCGCCGGGCTCCATGCCGCCAGCGACACCGGCACCGTGCCTGACTGCCCGGCGGCAAGAACAAGCTCGGAAAAGAAATAGAGCAGGAACCCCACGAAGACGCCGCCAACCAGCAGCAGTCCGGTCCCGCCGCGCCGTGTCAGACGCAGGCTGAAGGTCGCGGCGATCAGCACCATGGCGCAGAGGAGAAACGGCGTGGCGAGGATCGAGTTGAGATAGAGGCGATGCCTCAGGGCTGAAAACCCGGCATTCTCAAGCGTGGAGATGAAGCCCGGCAGCGCCCAGAACGAAAGCGTATCCGGCGAGGCGAAGCTGTCGTTGATGCGCGAAAATGTCAGTGTCGTCGGCACCGAATAGGTGGTGAGCGTTTGAGCGGACCGATCGGGCGAGGAAATCAGCACGCCCTCCATGTCCCATGCGCCGTCGCGCAGCCAGGCGACCCGGGCATCGATGCGACGTACGAACCGGTCTGATCCCTCGTAGAAGAAGAATATGGCATCGTTCAGTTCGACACCCTGCTTTGCGACCCGCAGGGCGTGGATCACGACCTGGCCATCACGATCAGCCTCGCGCAGCCACAGGCCGGCGGTCGAAACGGCAAGGCTTGAGGTCCTTCCCCGCATGTACTTCGCGTCGAGCAGCTCATAGCGCGACAGCAGCGCCGATCCGATCGGATTGATCACCGTGACCGTGGCGATGCCGATCAGCATGGCGATAATCAGGGTGGGCGCCAGGAACTGCCAGACTGACACGCCGGCGGCGCGCGTGACCGCCAGTTCATTCGTGCGGGTCAGGCGCGTCAGCGTGTACATGCCGCCGAACAGCATCGAGAACGGCAACAGCTTCTGCGCCAGGGTCGGCAGTTTAAGCAGCGACATGCCGAGGATCAGGCCAAGCCCGATGTCATCGCGGGTTCCTGCACGGCGCAGCAGTTCGATGGTGTCGAACGTCAGGGCAAGGAATGCGAGCAGGCCGAACACGGCGCCAAAGCCGGCTAGGTAAACCCGTCCGAAGTAGAACGAAAGGGTGGGGGAAAGGCGCATTACGCCGGGGCTTCCTGCGACAGCGGCACACGCCGCCGCTCGTTCATCAGCAGGTACAGGGCCGCGCTGCCACAGAGCAGCGGCGTCAGGTAGATCAGCGGGATCATCACCGGCGTCCGTCGCGCCAGATAGGTGACGCCGAAAGACAGAACCTGGATGGCGATACCGGCCGCGGCGGCGACAAGGATGCGCCGCGTCTGGCCGCGCCGGTCGAACTCGGCGGCCAGCATGGCGGCCAGCGCGACCAGGATCAGGGTGGCAACATACCAAGGCTGGGCGAGATTGGTATGTCCCTGCACGACCAGCCGCCAGTAGTTCTGGCGGTCGTCGGGATCGTTCATGTCGGGACTGAGCAGTTCGCCGATGAAGCGCTCGTTCGGCTGCCGCCAGCCCGAGCCCTCGTTCTTGGTATAGGTGTCTAGGTCCAGCGTGTAGCTATCGAAGTAGAGCAGGCTGAGCTGCTTGCGGTCCTGCTCGACCTGCTGGCGGTTGCCCTTGACCATGATGAAGCGCGGTCCCTGCGCTGTGCGCACTAGGGCGCCGCGTTCGGCCATCATCGTGACCGGGCGCTGGGCGTCGCGGCTGTCGTGCACCAGAATACCCAGAAGCTCGCCGCTGGGGAGCCGTTCGCGGATATAGACCGTCAGCCCGGGCACCGGCGTGTTGAACACGCCCTCCTGCAGCAGGATGTTCGCGATGTTGGCCCTGAGCTCGTACTGGGTGTCGCGGAAGGTGCTGGCGCTCAGGGGAATCATGTACAGGATCAGCAGGTAGTTCAGGGCCGCGATCATGCCGGCCAGAGCCAGGCCGGGCCCGGCAAGCCGCATCCGCCCCATGCCGGCCGCCGACATGACGACCAACTCGGAATCCGTGGTCAGGCGGTTATAGGCGTAGATCGTGGCGCAGAAGGTGGCGATCGGCAGGACGACCGACAGCAAAGCGGGCATCAGCAGGCTGGTCAGGTACAGGAACGAACTGAACCCGACGCCATTGCCGATCAACCGGTCAAGCAGCCGCAGCGCCTGGGTCAGCCAGATGACCCCCGTCAGCGTCAGGGTGATAAACACCATAGGCCCGGCGATTTGCCGGAAAATATAGCGGGAAACGCCGTTCATCGCGGCCGTAGTATAGCCGCTCGGCGCTCGCCGGAATACGCTAATAGCTTGCCGGGACTACAAGAATCGCCAAAACCGGCTTTTCTTTCCCTGGACGGCCAAGGATATTACCTTCAGGCCAAGTAGGCGGAACCAAGGGAACAGGACCCATGAAGATTGCAATTGCGGACATCTCGATGCCGAAGGCCGGCGTGCTGGTCGTCGGTGTGCTGGCCGAAAAGGGGCTGACTCCCTCCGCCCGGGCTGCTGACAAGGCCTGCGGGGGCTTGGTCCGTCGCGCGCTGCGCAGCGGGCGCTTCACTGGCGAGAAGGGTCAATGGCTCGAGATCCTGGCGCCAGGCAAGCTGCGGGTGGCTCGCCTGGTCCTGGCGGGCCTCGGCAAGCTGGAAAAGCTTGAGCCTGCCAGCTTCGAAGCCGTGGGTGGCGACGCTGTGCGCCGCTATGCCACATCCGGCGAGACCGACCTGTTCCTCGCGGCCGATGCCATTCCGAAGTCGCCGGTCGATGCGGGCGAGGCGGCGGCGCGGCTGGCCTATGGCGCACGGCTGGGCAGCTACCGGTTCGACAAGTACCGCACCAAGCAGAAGCCCGACGAGAAGCCGTCGCTAAGCTCGGTCACCGTCCTGGCCGAAGATTCCGTCAACGCCAAGAAGCTGTACAAGCCGCTGGCCGCCATCGCCGACGGCGTGTTCCTGACCCGCGACCTGGTCAGCGAGCCGGCCAACATCCTGTATCCGGCAACGCTGGCAGACGAATGCCGCAAGCTGACCAAGCTGGGCGTGCAGGTCGAGGTGCTGGGCGTTGCCGAGATGACCAAGCTTGGCATGGGCGCGCTGCTGGGCGTGGGCCAGGGCTCGGCCCGCGAGTCCAAGCTGGTGGTCATGCGCTGGAACGGCGGCAAGGCGGGCATCGCCCCTGTCGCTTTCGTCGGCAAGGGTGTCTGCTTCGACACCGGCGGCATCTCGATCAAGCCGGCCGGCGGCATGGAGGAGATGAAGTGGGACATGGCCGGCGCTGGCGCCGTGATCGGCGCCATGGCCGCGCTGGCTGGCCGCAAGGCCGCCGCCAATGTCATCGGCGTCGTGGGCCTGGTCGAGAACATGCCGTCGGGCACCGCGCAGCGGCCGGGCGACGTGGTCAAGTCGATGTCGGGCCAGACCATCGAGGTGCTGAACACCGACGCCGAGGGCCGCCTCGTTCTGGCTGATGCCATGTGGTACACGCAGCAGCGTTTCCGCCCTCAGTTTATGGTCGATCTGGCGACGCTGACGGGGGCGATCATCATCTCGCTGGGCCACGAACATGCCGGCCTGTTCTCGAACAACGACGAACTGTCGGAACGCCTGACGGCGGCCGGCAAGGGCGAGGGCGAGCCGCTGTGGCGCATGCCGATGGGCGATGCCTACGACCGTTCGCTGAAGTCGCCGATTGCCGACATGCAGAACATCGCCGGTCCGGGTGCGGGTGCGGGCTCGATCACCGCGGCGCAGTTCCTGCAGCGCTTCGTCAACAACGTGCCGTGGGCGCATCTCGACATCGCCGGCACGGCGTGGAGCAAGGCCGACAAGCCGACCGTGCCGAAGGGCGCCACCGCGTTCGGCGTCCGCCTGCTGGACCGCCTCGTGCGCGACCACTACGAAGGGGCATGAGCGAGGTCTTCTTCTATCACCTGCAGCAGAGTGCGCTTGAGCAGGTCCTGCCCGACCTGCTGGAGCGCACGCTGCAGCGGGGCTGGCGCGCCGTGGTGCAGGCGGGCTCGGCCGAGCGGGTCGAGCAGTTGAACGCGATGCTGTGGACCTATAGCCGCGACGGCTTCCTGCCGCATGGCAGCAAGGCTGACGGCGCCGCGGGCGACCAGCCCGTCTGGCTGACCGACCAGGCCGAGAACCCGAACGGCGCGCAGGTCCTGTTCCTGGTTGACGGCGCGGCGGGCGAGGCGTTCGACGGCTATGAGCGCATCTGCGACATCTTCGACGGCAACGACACCGACGCCGTGGCCGACGCGCGCGAGCGGTGGAAGCGCGCCAAGGCCAGTGGCCATTCGCTGGCCTATTGGCAGCAGGAAGACGGCCGCTGGTCGAAGAAGGCGACGGGCTAGCTAGCCGACAGCTTCCTCCAGCTTTTCCTGCGCCTCAAGCCAGCGGGCCTCGGCGGCCTCAAGCGCCACGCGCATTTCGCCCTGGCGCTTCAGCAGATCGGCGACGCGCTCGCGCGGCCCGCTGTACAGGCTCTGGTCCGCCAGCAGCGCCTCGACCTCGGCGCGGTCGCGCTCCAGCTTTGCCATTTCCTGTTCGGCCTTCTGCACCGCCTTGCGCAAGGGGGCGGCATTGGCACGCGCACCGGCGGCCTCGCGCCTTGCGTCGCGCCGCGACGCGGCGGACTCCTTCGGTGCGTCGCGATTGGCGCCGCGGCGGCGGTCGAGCAGCAGGCGCTCGTACTCGTCGAGATCGCCGTCGAAGTTCTTCACCGTGCCGCCCTCGACCAGCCACAGGCGGTCGGCGCACAGCTCGATCAGGTCGCGGTCGTGGCTGACCAGGATGACCGCGCCGCTATAGTCGTTGATCGCCGCCACCAGCGCGCGGCGCGCGTCGATGTCGAGATGGTTGGTCGGCTCGTCGAGGATGATCATCTGCGGCGCGCCATGGCTCATGATGGCGAACAGCAGGCGCGACTTCTCGCCGCCCGACAAATCCTTCACCAGCGTATTGGCCTTGTTCTGCACGAAGCCGAACTGACCGAGGCGGGCGCGCACGTCGTGCTCCCGCGCCAGCGGCATCAGCTTCTGCAATTGCTGGTAGGCGGTGAAGGTGGGGGTGAGTTCCTCCATCTGATGCTGCGCGAAATAGCCGGTGCGCAGCTTCGATGACTTCTGCACCTTTCCGGCGCGCGCCTGCAGGCGGCCGGCGAGCAGGCGCGATAGCGTCGACTTGCCGTTGCCGTTGGCGCCCAGCAGCGCGATGCGGTCGTCCATATCGATGCGCAGGTCGAGATTGTGCAGCACGGGCGGCGCGTCGCCATAACCGATGGAGATGCCGTCCAGCGCGATCAGCGGCGGCGACAGTTCCTCGGGCTGCGGGAAGGTGAACACGGCCTCGCGCTCGCCCGCGACGGCGGCGATGGGCTCCATGCGCGCCAGCATCTTCACGCGGCTCTGCGCCTGGCGCGCCTTGCTGGCCTTGGCGCTGAAGCGGTCGATGAACGACTGGATGTGCTTGCGCTCCAGCACTTGGCGCGCGTGCTGCGCCGCCTGCTGGTCCAGCCGCTCGCGACGCACCTTCTCGAACGTGTCGTAGTTGCCGCGATAGAGGGTGAGCTGGCGGTTGTCGAGATGCAGGATGTGCGTGGTGGCGATGTTCAGCAGCGCACGGTCATGGCTGATGAGGATGAATGTACCGGGCCAGGTGCGCAGGTAGTTCTGCAGCCACAGCACCGCCTCGAGGTCGAGATGGTTGCTGGGCTCGTCGAGCAGCAGCAGGTCGGGGCGGGCGAACAGCACGGCGGCGAGGGCCACGCGCATGCGCCAGCCGCCCGACCAGGATTCCAGCGAGCGGGCCTGCGCCACCTCGTCGAAGCCAAGGCCGGCCAGGATGGAGGCGGCCCGCGCCGGCGCGGTATGGGCGTCGATGGCGTTCAGCCGGTCGTGCACCTCGGCGATGCGGTCTGGGTCGTGCGCGGCCTCGGCCTCGGCCAGCAGCTCGGCGCGCTCCACGTCGGCGGCCAGCACGAAGTCGAGGAGGCTCTGCGGCCCGGCCGGGGCCTCCTGCGCCACCACGCCGATGCGCGCCCGGCCGCTGAGGCTGATGCTGCCGCCATCGGCCGAGATTTCCCCCAGGATCAGGCGGAACAGCGTCGACTTGCCGGTGCCGTTGCGGCCAACCAGGCCAACGCGGTGCCCGGCGGGGACAGAGGCATTGGCATTCTCGAACAGCGGGCGTCCGGCGATGCGGTAGGTGAGGTCCTTGATCTGCAACATTAACTAGGGTGCTTCTCTTTCATCGCCATTTTACCGGTCCTCATGCCGAGCCTGTCGAAGCGTGAGGGCGGCGCTGACCGTGAAACGGCCCCGCCCTTCGACTTCGCTCAGGATGAGGCCGACTTTGGGCTGCGGTGCATCGCGGTTGCGGGCCCGGCAGGAAGTCTTTATATAGCGCCGACTTTTCCGATCAATCGCGGAACATGGAAATCAGCCAAATGGCAATCGAGCGTACCTTTTCGATCATCAAGCCCGACGCAACCCGTCGCAACCTCACCGGCAAGATCAACGCCAAGTTCGAGGAAGCCGGTCTGCGCATTATCGCCCAGAAGCGCATCCAGATGACGCGCGCCCAGGCTGAGGAATTCTACGGCGTGCACAAGGCGCGGCCGTTCTTCAAGGACCTGGTCGACTTCATGGTCTCCGGCCCGGTCGTCGTGCAGGTGTTGGAGGGCGAGGGCGCCATCGCGAAGAACCGCGATGTCATGGGCGCCACCAACCCGGCCAACGCGGCCGCCGGCACCATCCGCAAGGAGTTCGCGGAGAGCATCGAGGCCAATTCGGTGCACGGTTCCGACGCGCCGGAAACCGCCGCGCAGGAGATCGCCTACTTCTTCGCAGGCAAGGAAATCTGCCCGTAAGCCTAGGCGAAATTCTTTTTCGAGACTGAAAACCGCGGGAAACCGCGGTTTTCTTCGTTTTGGCCAGCTTATTTCCGCTATTTCCCGCTTAGATTCAGCCTCCCCCGCTTAGATTCGAGCGCTCTGGCTTAGATTCGGCGGGTCTGGCTTGTTTCCGCTATCTCCTTTTTCAGTGTCGATACATGGGCCGGGCGCCCCCGGGGCAGCCCGATACCATGCCCTATAATAGGATTAAAGTCAATATTTAAATCTTCCGTCCCATGTATCTTGGGTGCGGGCGCCGACCCGGTTTGGTGGTTAGATTTCCCAACGAAAAATTGAGGGGGAAACGCGCCATGACGCGCATCAAGTTTGGCAGCCCGCGCTATGCCCGCGACCTGACGGAGTTCGCCGCGTGGTGCGAACTGGCGGAGCAGGTGGGGCTCGACGTCATCGGGTACGGCGATTCCAGCACGTTGTGGATCGACCCGTTCGTCGCGCTGACGCTGGCGGCGCGGCACACGAAGAAGGCCCGCCTCGTCACCACCGTGACCAACCCGGTGACGCGGCATCCCGCCGTCATGGCCTCGAGCTTCGCCGGCTTGCAGGCGGCCTCGAACGGCCGCGCCGTCATGGGGATTGGCGGCGGCGACAGCGCGCTGCTCAACCTCGGCATGAAGCCACCGCCGCTCGACTATTTCGAGGCCTATGTGCAGGCGGTGCGGGGGCTGACCGAGGGGCGCGAGGTGGTGTGGCAGGACCGCAGGCTGAAACTGCAATGGCCGGTGCAGCGCACGCCGGTGTGGGTGGCGGCGAACGGGCCGAAAACAATGCGCATGGCGGGGCGCGTTGCCGATGGCGTGATCGTCGGCCTGGGTGTCGACGAGGCGGCGGTGCGCGAGACGCTGAAACATGTGGGCGAAGGCGCGCGCGAGGCCGGGCGGAAGATGGAGGATATCGAGATCTGGTGGATGATCCGCCCGCTGATCTCGCGCACCGAGCGCGAGGGCTGGGAGCAGCTGCGCTTCCTGCTGTGCGGCGGCGCCAACCACGTGTTCCGCTTTACGTTCGAAGGCAAGGGCGCGCCGCCCGAACTGCACGCCGCACTGACGCAGTTGCAGAAGGAGTACAGGACCGACCTGCATTCCGACTATCGCCACGCCGACGGGCCGAACGCGCAGCTCGTGGACAAGCTCGGCCTGCTCGAATATCTCGGCCGCCGCTTCGCGGTGACCGGCCCGCCCGACCAGGTGGCGGAAGGCTTCAAGAAGATCGCCAGCTGGGGCGCGACGAACTTCCTGCTGATCCAGGTGGTGGAAGATCGCATCGGCGCGCTGAAGCAGATGGCGGAGCAGGTGTTTCCGCGGTTGGGGTGATTTATACTATCGCCTTGCGAAAGCTATCGTTACACGATAGTATCGTGGAATGATCCGGTCGTTCGCCAATGCCTTCGCCCGCGCGGCGTGGGAACGGCGGGCGGTGAAGGGCGTCCCGCTCGATGTGCTGCGGGTCGCCAACCGCAAGCTGTTGCAACTCAACAATGCGCGCACGCTCGATGATCTGCGGTCGCCGCCAGGCAACCGGCTGGAGGCGCTGAAAGGCGGCAGGGCGGGCCAGCACAGCCTGCGCGTCAACGACCAGTGGCGGGTCTGTTTCCGCTGGCGCGAAGGAGAAGCCTACGATGTCGAAATCTGCGACTACAACTAAGGCGCGCCGAAAGACGGTGCGGGCTTTCGCGCCGGTGCATCCGGGCGAGGTGATCGAACACGACTATCTGGTTCCGCTGGGCCTTAGCCGCTATGCGCTGGCCCGCGCGCTCGACATTACCCAGGCAAGACTGGGCGAGATCGTGCGCGGCAAGCGCGCCATCACGCCCGACACGGCGCTGCGCCTCGCACGGTATTTTGGCACCTCGGCAGAGTTCTGGCTGGGCATGCAGGCGCAGTACGACCTTGAGGTGGCGCGCGACGCCATCGGCGCGGAGATCGAGAAAAGGATATTGCCGAGGGCAGCGTAGTTAGTCACGTAACGACGCAGGCATAGTGTTTCAAAATACCGTGGCTTGGCCCCAAATTTGTCCAAATTCCCTGCCCAAGCTGGCTTGGTGAGCTAACGCCGCTGGGGGAAATGCGATGTGGTTCTGGAGCAGCGTGCTCGTCCTGTCCACAGTTCTGTCTGCCGCCGCGATGGCCGACGACCCGCGGTTAACTTACGGGCCGCCTTCGAGGTACGAGTCACCTTCGAAGTTGGAGCGGGTTTCTCCCGCAGAACTCGGGATCGGTACATGGCCACGGCGATCACCTGATGGAGACTGGCGCGCCAGTCGGGAATATGATGCCCGGCGATCAAAAACTCCGGCGTTTACTCGCAAGTCATGTGAGTCCTTCAAAAAACAGCAGTACGTGGACAGTTGCCTGGACGGATTGCGCGGCTCACTAGGGCAATAGGCAGGTTTAGCTCTGTAACCTGAACCCGTCATACCCCGCGGCTGCCACGGCATCGCACCGCTCGCGATAGGTGCCGACACCCGCAACATAGGGCATGAACACCCGCGGCTTGCCGGGGATGTTGGCGCCGACGTACCAGGAATTGGCGCGGCGGTAGAGCGTGTCGTCGGCCACCGCGTTAACATGGTCGACCCAGGCGTCCTCGGCGTCGCGCTTTGCCTCGACGGCGTCTGTTCCTGTGTTGCGTGCATGGTCGAGCAGGTTTGAAATCCACTCCACGTGCTGTTCGATCGACACCATCATGTTGGACAGGACCGAGGGGCTGCCCGGACCGGCGATGATGAACAGGTTCGGGAAACCCTCGGTGGCGAGGCCGAGATAGGTGCGCGGACCGGCGGCCCATTTGTCCTGCAGCTTCACGCCATTGCGGCCCGTGATGTTCATGCGGAACAGCGGGCCGGTCATGGCGTCGAAGCCGGTCGCGAAGACCAGCACGTCGAGGTCATACGCGGCGTTGGCGGTGCGGAGGCCCGTGGGGGTGATCGCCTGGATCGGGTCGGCCTTCACATCGACCAGGGTGACGTTGGGCCGGTTGAACGTCTCGTAATAGCCGTTGTCGATGCAGATGCGCTTGGTCGCGATGGGATAATCCCTGGGCGACAGCTTTTCCGCGACACCAGGGTCTTTCACGATCTGGCGGATTTTCTTGCGCACGAATTCCGACGCGGTCTCGTTCGCCGCCTCATTGACGGTGAGGTCGTTGAAGGCGGTGAGCACGCCGCCATACTTGCCCCAGGCGGCCTCGTAGATGCGGTCGCGCTCGTCTTCCGGGACCTCGAGCGCCGAACGCTCCGCCGCGACGAAGGCGACGCTGCCGAACCAGGTTTTCCGCGCCGCCTGGCGCAGCTCGCGATAACGGCGTTTCCAGTCCTGCTCGAATTCGGGTTCCAGCGGCCGGTTGTCAGACGGCAGGCTGTAGGCCGGCGTGCGCTGGAAGACGTAGAGGTGCGCGGCTTCGGCCGCGAGTTCGGGGATGGCCTGGATGCCGGTCGAGCCGGTGCCCACAATGCCGATGCGCTTGCCGAGGAGGTCGATGCCTTCTTTCGGCCAGCGCGAGGTGTGCAGCCAGCGGCCTTTGAAAGTATCGAGGCCGGGGAAGCCCGGCACGTTGGTGGCCGACAGGCAGCCGGTCGCGGCGACGAACCAGCGCGCGGTCACGGTGTCGCCGCGGCCGGTACCGATGGACCAGAGCTGTTGCGTGTCGTCCCACGTGGCAGAAGTGACGGCGGTGTCGAACTGAATGTCGCGGCGCAGGCCGAAGCGGTCGGCGACGTGGTTGGCGTAGCGTTCGAGTTCGGGCTGCGCGGCGAAATGCTCGGTCCAGCGCCACTCCTGTTCCAGCTCGGGTGAGAAGGAATAGGAATATTGCATGCTGGGCCCATCGACCCGCGCGCCGGGATAGCGGTTCCAGTACCACGTGCCGCCGACACCGCCGCCACGCTCGAACACGCGCACCGAGAAGCCCATGCCGCGCAGCCGGTGCAGCATGTACATGCCGGCAAACCCGGCGCCGACCACCACAACGTCGAAGTCCAAGGCTCCTACCCTCTCGCGCGTGTCCTTGCAGGACATCTGTTCGCGGCGAGTGTAGCGGATGGCGGCGTGAACGGTAGGCCGGACGATTGCCGCATGGTGCAAGACGGGCAGACGACCCGGCTTGTTTGCCGGGGCGGGAAGGCCCGCGTGACAACATGGCAAATGACGCCGGCTTGATCGTCCGGCGCGGCCGGCGCACACTCCGGGCAATAATCCGGGAGGAAGACCATGGGCCAGGCCGCCGCCATTCATTCGCCGTCGCATAACGACCGGTTTTCGCCGGAGGAGTGGCGTCTGCGGCAGGACCTGGCGGCCGCCTATCGCATCGCGGCGCACTACAAGTGGGACGACATGATCGCCACCCACATCTCGGTGCGGCTGCCGGGGCCGGAGCATCACTTCCTGCTGAATCCCTATGGCCTGATGTTCCACGAGGTGACGGCGTCGTCGCTGGTGAAGATCGACCTCAAGGGCAACATCATCGGGCCGTCGCCCTATGGCGTGAACAAGGCCGGGTTCAACATCCACTCCGCCATCCACGAGGGGCGCGCGAACGCCCTTTGCGTGGTGCACTTCCACACCGTCGCCGGCATGGCGGTGTCGTCGCAGGAGCACGGCCTGCTGCCGATCAACCATGCGGGCCTGCTGTTCCAGGGCCGGCTGGCCTACCACAAGTATGAGGGCGTGGCGCTGAACCCGGACGAGAAGCCGCGCATCGTCGCCGACCTTGGCGACAAGCCGGCGCTCATGCTGCACAACCACGGCCTGCTGACCGTGGGGCCCAGCATCGGCGCCGCGATGTACTGGATGTGGAATTTGCAGAAGGCCTGCGAGATCCAGGTCGCCACATTGGCCGGCGGCGCGAAGCAGATTGTCCCGCCGCCGGAGGTGCAGGCCACCTTCACCGGCCAGACCGGCAACAACTTCATCGACGACAGCGGCACGAATACCGTGTGGCCGGCGATGCTGCGGCTGTGCGACAAGTATTACGGCGACTACAAGAACTGAGGGGCGGAAGCGTCGTGCGGCGTCCTCACCCTTCGACAAGCTCAGGATGAGGACGATTTAGAGTTTTTCAAAGTAGCCTCATGCTGAGCTTGTCGAAGCGTTAGGCGGGCCATCGGCGCGAGATGCCCGGAACAAGTCCGGGCATGACGATAAAATAAACAAGGGCGGACAACGTCACGGAGGAAACATGAACCGCATTCTCGGCACCGCGTTCCAGCAGGCCTATGTGGTGCGCGACCTGGAGCCGCTGATGCGGCGCTTCATCGACACGTTCAATGTGGGTCCGTTCATCCACATCCAGGGTTCGCCGCCGCTGGATTTCTTCTATCGCGGCCAGAGGACCGCGCCGAAGTTCACCGTCGCCTATACCTATATCGGCGAGGTGCAGGTCGAGATCATCCAGCCGCTGAACGACGCGCCGTCGCCCTATCGCGATTTCCTGGCGAGCCGTTCGAAGGGCGGCATCCAGCACATGGGCTTCTGGCCCGACGACGTGCCGGCGGCGCACAGGCACCTTGAGGCGCAGGGTCTGAAACGCTGCTTCGAGATCAAGATGGCGAGCGGCGACGTGGTCTATTACGACCCGCCCGACGGCATGGGCACGATGATCGAGATCGCCGCCAAGGGGCCGGCGCGGGCGCAGCTCTATGCGGAGCTGCATCGCCTGGCGAATACATGGGATGGCAGGGACCCGATCCGCCGCTACACCACAATGGGCGACTTCGCGAAGGCGAGCGGCATTACGCCGATGTGGTGAGGGGTAAGACGGGTCCTCACCCTTCGACGGGCTCAGGATGAGGACTAACCCATCTTCTTATTCGCCTCATGCTGAGCTTGTCGAAGCGTGAGGCGGGCCCGCTACTCCGCCGGCGGTTCGGGCTCGAGCGGGATGGAGAGGGCGATCGCCAGCACGCGGTCGTCGTTCTCGACAGACAGGCGGCGGACAATGACGCGGATGGCGTGAGAATTGGCGAGGTTCACCGTCTGGGCCGAACCGCTATGTTCCATCACCGCCTGGCGAAAATGCAGCAGTTCGTGCTCGGGCGTACGCTCGGCATCGATGCTGGGTGTCCAGGACTTGCCGGCCCTGGACAGGCTGTTGACGTTGGCGGTGTGCGCGGCATTCACATAGAGGACGACGTCGTCCGCCATGCGCTCGCGCATGTCGACGACATTCACGGCGAAGGCGATGCCGTCGGCAAAGGCAAAAAAGATCGTCGAGGCTTTCGAAGGGGGTCTTTGCCGCCTCGGCCAGACGATGCGTCCACTCGATGACGTGCCGATTGGTAATAAACATGGGCGCATTAACCGATGATCCGGGCCCGCCTCTACAGGCGGCGGCACGCTGTGCTAGGCTCGTACCTAGGGCGCGGGAGGTAGGCTATGCAACTGGGCAGAACAGGCGTTTTCTTCGGGACCGACGGGATGAGCGCGGCGGATGCCGCATCGTTCGCGCGGCGGGTGGAGTCGTTACGCTACGGCACGCTGTGGATTTCGGAGAGTTCGGGGCGCAATGCGCTGGTTCACGCGGCGTGGCTGCTGGCCAGTACATCGCGGCTGAACATCGGCACCGGGATCGCCAACATTTATGGCCGCGATCCGGTCGCCATGGCGGCGGCGCAGGCGACGCTGGCGGAACAATCGGGCGGACGGTTCATACTGGGTATCGGCGTGTCGCACCCGCCGCTGGTGGAAGGGTTGCGCGGGCATGTCTACGACCGCAAGCCGGTCGCGGCGATGCGCGCCTATCTGGCTGGCATGAAGGGCTTCACCTACGCCGCGCCAGCGCCGGCGGAAAAGCCGCGCACGCTGCTGGCGGCCCTGGGGCCGAAGATGGTGGACCTGGCGGGCGAGGCGGCGGACGGCGTGATCCCGTTCAACATCACGCCCGAGCACACGGCCCTGGCCAGGACGGCGCTGGGACCGGGCAAGCTGATCTGCACCGAGCAGAAGGTGCTGCTGACGCGCGATGCGGCGACGGCGCGCGGGCAGGGGCGGGCGCTGCTGGTGCCGTATCTGAAGCTGGACAATTATTTGAACAACTGGCGGCGGCTGGGCTTCGCCGATGACGACTTCATGGGCGGCGGGTCGGACAGGCTGATCGACGCCCTGTTTGCCTGGGGCGAGGAGAAGCAGATCCGCGCGCGGATACAGGCGCACCTCGATGCAGGCGCCGACCATGTATTCATCCATGCAGCGCTGCAGGACGGGGCGGGCCGCAAGGTGGACGAGGAGGCGCTGCGCCTGCTGGCGCCGGGTTGACACGGTGAGCGGGAGGGGTACCCTCTAATCAAGTAACCTGGATTGGTTGCACGGGAGACAACGCCATGGGCTACACACTCACGCCCCAGGAACTGGAGACCTATCGCCGCGACGGGCTGGTGATGCCCAATACCCATCTGCCGGACGAGGCCTACCAGCTGGCCAAGCGAACGGTGAACGGCATTATCGACCGCGCGACCGAGAACACGCGCGAGTTCACCAACGTCGCGCACATTCCGAAACGCGCCGGCGTGCCCGAGGGGCTGGATGGTGGCGAGGAGATATTCAAGCTGGCGACCAGCCCGGCCGTGGTCGATTTCGTCGAGCAGTGCATCGGCCCGGATGTCGTGCTGTGGGGCACCAGCATTTTCGCCAAGCCTGCGGGCTTTGGCCGCGCGGTGCAATGGCACCAGGATTCCAACTGGTGGCCGATGCGGCCGCTCGTGACCTGCACCATGTGGCTGGCTATCGACGACGCCAACGTGTCGAACGGCTGCCTGCGCTACATTCCGGGCTCGCATGACTGGGACGTGCTGCCGCACCTGGACGAGAAGGCGCAAGGCCTGCTGGGCAGCAATATCGGCCAGGACCTGATCGACGAGAAGACGGCGCGGGACGTGGTGCTGAAGGCCGGGCAATTCTCGCTGCACCAGGCCAATCTCGTGCACGGCTCGAACGAGAACAATTCAACGAAGCGCCGTGCAGGCCTCGTCATGCGCTACATGCCGGCGAGCTCGCTGTTCACCCGCGAGGAGGACGAGGCGATGGTGCAGCGCAGCCTGATGAAGACCGGCTACACCGTGACCTACGCCGAGCGGCCGATCTGGCTGGTGCGCGGCGAGAACCGGCACCCGCGCAACGACTACCGCGTCGGCCACAAGAATCTCGAGGACCTCGACGCCATTGCCGAGAACGCCCGGCAGGCGGCGAAGGCGTGGACGCCGGCGCACGCCTAAGGATCCCGTGCGGGGCGGGTCATGAGGCAGCGGAGTATTGCGGTCGCACTTGCGGCGATGCTTTTCGCAATGCCGGCTTTCGCGCAGGCTCTGCTGCCCGGTCCGCAGGGCGACGAGGTCGGCAAGAACCACGAGCGCATCCTGCGCATCCCGAGTGCCGATCCTGCCGTACTGATGGAAGCGACGGAGTTCCGGCCGGATGGCAACGGTCCGTTTCCGCTGGTCGTCATCAACCACGGCTCTCCGGCGGGGGCGGGAGAGCGGTTGATCATGCGCCGGCAACGCTACGCCTCGTCGAGCGCATGGTTCGTCAGCCATGGCTTCGCCGTGGTCGTACCGCTGCGGCGCGGCTATGGCGCGACCGGCGGCCCGTGGAAGGAAGACTACGGTTCGTGCAACGGACCGGACTATTTCAACACCGGCCTCGCCGCCGCCGACGACATCGAGGCCGCCATCGCCTATATGCGCCAGCAGCCGTACGTGGATGGCAAGCGTGTCATCGTGCTGGGCCAGTCCGCCGGCGGCTGGGGGGCGATGGCGCTGTCGAGCCGCAATCCGGAGGGCGTACTTGCCTTCATCAACTTTGCCGGTGGGCGGGGCGGCTATCAGGGCGGCCGGCCCAATTCGAACTGCACGCCGACGCGCCTGTTCGACGCCGCGGAAAAGTACGGGAAGACCGCGCGAACCCCGGCCCTTTGGATATACACCGAGAACGACGGTTTTTTCGCGCCGGCCCTTTCGCGCAACATACACAAGGCGTTCGTCGGGGCCGGTGGCGTGGCCGAGTACCGGCTGCTGCCGCCTTTTGCAGAAGAAGGTCATAACCTGTTCGGCGCGACCGACGGGGGAGTGATCTGGCAGCCGCTGGTCGTGTCGTTCCTGGGCGGCATTCGCGACCTCGAGTTCAAGTAGTTCAGCCGAATTGACACGCCAGACGCCGTGACCGCCTAATCGGTCCCGAACCGGAGGTCAGCATGCGTACTCTCGGCCTCGCCGTCGTCCTGGCCATCGGGACTTTCGATCTTTCGACTGGTGCCGCGCGTGCCGCCAACGGCCTGCCCGAGCAGGTCGGCGCCGAAGCCTCGCTGGGAAAAACCGGACGACGCCTGTGTGCTGCGGCGCGTCGCGCCTGGCGGCTGGGGCGAGAAGGCGGAACGCTACGCCATGTTCTGCGCGGGCTGGGAGCAGCCGAGCGGGCTGCTGGTGCGTGCGCCTGAGTCGAAGCGCAAGCCGATGACGTGGATCACCGAAACCAGCTGGGCGACGGATATCGCGGAAGCCGGCGAATGCGAGAAGGCGGCGCCGGAAAGCCGTATCGAAGGCTTCGAGGCGGTGACGCGCCGTTGCACGGCGCGCACGGGTCTGCGCCGGCTGATGCTGGCAGCGCAGCGCGATGGTGACGCCTACCTGCTGGACTTCCTGCCGAACAATGCGCCGCTGGCCGAGCGCGCCCTGATGGCGGTTGCCGGACGCGCGGCCCTGGACGCGCCTGCTGGCGGCAACCGCGCCACCGCGCTTAACGCGTTGCAGGAAATGGTCGGCGGTGCCGGCCTGGTGTCGGTAAAGGAAATCGCCGAGTTCGACCGCCTGCGCGATCTGGCCGACGGGCTGAACGAGGCGCGGCAGTACCGCAAGGCGGAACTGGCCTTCCAGTCGGTGCTGTCGGGGCAGGAACGCTTTGCGGGTCCCAATAATCCGGCTTTGGCCCGCACCCTGCAACAGATGGCCGACCCGGTACGCAACCAGCGCCGCATCGACGACGCGGAGGCGCTGATCGCGCGCGCCGCGCCGCTGGCGGCGAAGACCACCGATCCGCTGACTACCGCCTACCAGCTGGCCGGGATGGCCTACAACGCCGGCGCGCGGGGCGATACGGAGGCGTCGCTGCGCTACTCCGAGCAGATGCTGAAGTTCATGGAGCAGCAGGGCACCAGGTTCCGCGGCACCAGCGCCGACGCCAACTGGATCTACGCCAATCGGGTCTATCGCCAGAATCCGGCTGCTGGCGAGGCGCCAGCACGGCGCGCCTACCAGTTGCGCGCGGAATCGCAAGGGAGCACCGGCACCTGGACCAACCGGGCCCGTATCCTGCTGGCCAAGACGCTGGTCGCGCAGAAGAAGCTGGCCGAGGCCAAGCCGCTAGTCGACGAGGCGCTGGTGACGGCGGAACTGACCTTCGGACGGACGATCTGGTGGGCCAATGCCAAGATCGTCGAGGCGGAATACCACCTCGCTGCCGGCAACGAGAGCGCAGCCCTGGAGTCGTTCCGTGCCTATGCGGCGGTGTCGGCGCGCGAACCCTATGCCTGCTACTACGCCCCATGCGCCGGCCCCTATGTTGAACTGCTGCTGGGCAAGGCAGAGCGCGAGCCCGCAGCGGCGCAGACCTACCTTGCGGAGGCTTTTGCCGTCCTGCAATTGTCGACCTCGCCGGTGGTAGACACGGCGATCACGCAACTGAGCTCCCGCGTCGCGGCCGACGACCCCGGCATCAGCGAAGTCACGCGCGCCCAGCAGAATCTCGGCGAGCGCCAGACACGGCTGCGCGCGAACCTGGCGGCCGAACTGCGCAAGCCGGTTGACAAGCGCGACGCTGCGAAAGAGGCGGAACTGACCGAGGGCCTGCGGTCGCTGGCCGGCGAGATCGAGGCGCGCGAACTTCGCCTGCAGGATGGTTTCCCGCGCTATGCGCAACTGGCCTCGCGCAAGCCTGTAGCCGTGGCGCAGGCGATGGCGGCGCTGAAGGCGGACGAGGCGCTGGTGTACTATGTCAATCTTGGTCCGGGCGGCTATTCGCTGTTGCTGCAGGGTGGGCAGATCAGCGTGCACCGGGTCACGGAACCTGGCAGCGCCATCACCAGGCGCGTCGTCGCCCTTCGTGCCGGCGTGAACGCCGAGAGCGGCGCCATTCCGACCTTCGATGCGGTGGCGGCGCACGATCTGTACCAGACGCTCTTCAGTGCGCTGCTGGCGAAGACGACGGCGAAGCGGCTGATTTTCGTGCCGGGCGGGGCGATGCTCAGCCTGCCGCCCGATGTGCTGGTGGCGGAGCCGCCTGTCGCGGGTCAGCCGGTGCAGTGGCTGATCCGTCGCCATGCGCTGTCGGTGGTGCCGAGCGTGCAGTCGCTGGTGAATTTGCGCGCGGCACCGAAGGCGCTGCCGCCGAAGCCGCTGTTCCTGGGGGTCGGGGACCCGGCCTTTGGTGCCGCTGGCGCATCCGCGCCTGCCGCCCAAAGCGGACCTTGTTCAGCGCGGCGTAATGTTCGGGCCGAAGTGGCCGGCCTGGCACCGCTGCCGGAAACCGCCGGTGAACTGCGCGGGGTGGCGGCGACCCTCGGCCAGGGCGGCGTCGAACTGCTGCTCGGGACAGGCGCGACCAAGGCGGCATTGAAGCGTGTGGCGCTCGACAAAAAAGATGTCATCGATTTCGCCACGCATGGCCTGTTGCCCGAGGATCTGTGCTGCGAAGACGAGCCGTCGCTTGCCCTGACGCCGGGCACGGGTGGCGCGGATGATGACGGCCTGTTGCGCGCCAGCGATGTGATCGGCCTGCGCCTCAACGCTTCGATGGTGATCCTGTCGGCCTGCAACACTGCCGGCGCCGACGGGCGACTCAGCGGCGAGAGCCTGTCGGGCCTGGTGCGTGCGTTCTTTTTCGCCGGCGCGCGCAATGTGTTCGCGACGCACTGGCCGATTGCGTCCGAGCCGACCGTCGCGCTGACGACCGGCATGGCGCAAAGGGCGGCCGGCGCGAACGGCAACTGGCCTGAGGCGCTGCGGCAGGCGAAGCTCGCGATGATGGACAAACCGGAGACAGCGCACCCGATTTTCTGGGGCGCGTTCAGCCTGATCGGTGGTGGATGAAGTGAGACCGGAAGGTCTTGCGACACTTTGCTGATCTAAGAGCCGTTCCGGAAAGTTGTTGAGTCGGAGGAATCAGTTGTGATTCGCTTACGGGCATCCGAATCGGATGTGGGAGATGCCCGATGTGGACGCCCGAACACCGCCGCGCAGCTGACCGGCGCGG
>CANJGB010000016.1 GCA_947473805.1 Alphaproteobacteria bacterium | reverse complement strand
CGTCCGGCCCTTTGCCAGCTCCACCTCGGCCTGCCGCAGCAGCCCGATGATCTGCTCCGCCGTATATCGCTTCCTTGGCATCGTACCTCCTCCATGTGGAGGCCGAATTCTCCCTCAAATCTTGGAGCCCTTTAAGGGATGCAGACCAGGTTGGACTGGCCCCACAGCCACCCCCTCGCGGGGCGGCCAGGGACAATCCGGGTTACTTGAAGCCGCCGAACTCGGCGACAGTGTCCAGCTTCTCGTTGAAGGCGAAGTCTTCGCCAGTCCAGGTGAAGCCGCCGATTGAACCCTTGGCGTCCTGCAGCACGACGTCGTGGATTGAGCCGGCCGTAAAGGTCACGCTGTCCGAGCCGTCCTTGAAGTTGATGGTCCAGCTGTCCTTGCCATGGGTGAAGAACACTTCATCAGCGGAAATGCCGTTGCTGTCCTTGATGACCAGCGTGTTGCGGCTGTCCACCTCGACGATGACGTCAGTGTTCGCGTCCTTCGCGACCTCCCCCGTCAGGGCCTTAGGGTCCTGGGCTTCAAGTGCCTTGAGCTCTTCCTCGCTCAGCGGCTTCGTATCGCCCTCGCCGGTGCGGTCGTACCAGTACGTGTCGTTGCCGTAGCCGCCGACCATGGTGTCCGAGCCGCTGCCGCCGACGAACCAGTCGTCGCCGTTGCCGCCGTCCATATAGTCGTTGCCCAGGCCACCCAGCAGCGTGTCATTGCCCTCTGACGCGGTAATCTTGTCATCGCCATCGCCGCCGTCGGCGACGTCATTGCCGTTGCCCAGGTCAATCGCGTCATTGCCATCCTGGCCGAAAATTGTGTCATTGCCTTCACCGCCCGACAACGTGTCGTCGCCGATGCCACCCTCGGCATAGTCGTTGCCGTTGGCGAGATCGAGCCAGTCATTGCCGTCCTGGCCGTATAGCGTGTCGTCGCTTTCGCCACCCAGCAGAGTGTCGTCGCCGTCACCGCCGACCAGCAGATCGCGATCGTTGCCGCCGTCGATATAGTCGCTGCCGGTGCCGCCAATGATGGTGTCGCTGGCCTCGCCGCCGAACACAGTGTCGTCGCCGTCACCCGCATCGACATTGTCGGCGCCGTTGCCGGCCTCGACATAGTCATTGCCCTGACCACCCTCGACATAGTCGTCGCCGTCGCCAGCCAGCAGGCGGTCGGCATCGTCACCGCCATAGAGCGAGTCGTTGCTGTTCCCGCCATCCAGCGTATCGCTGCCGCCCTCGCCGACAAGCAGATCGGTGCCATCGCTGCCGACCATGGAGTCGTTGCCGGTCCAGCCCCACATCACGTCGTTGCCGTTGCCGCCGAACAGGTTGTCGTCGTCGTTCGCGCCGAACATGGTGTCGTTGCCGTCGTCGCCGAACAGCGTGTCGTTGCCGTCGCTGCCTTCCAGCCGATCGTCGCCCTGGTCGCCATGCATCAGGTCGTTGCCGGTGTCGCCATAGACGAGGTCATTGCTGTCGCCGCCATAAACGGAGTCATTGCCTGCGCCACCGAACACGGTGTCGACGCCGTTGCCGCCGGAAACGTAATCCTGGTCCTCGTTGCCCTCGGCCCAGTCATCACCCTCGCCGGCAACCAGGCTGTCATTTCCGTCCTTGCCGTACAGGCCGTCGTTGCCGCTGCCGCCGTAAATCGTGTCGCTGTCGCCGTAGCCAACCAGAACGTCGTTGTTATCGCCGCCATCGACCAGGTCGGCCCCATTGCCGCCATAGACGGCATCGTCGCCAGCGCCGCCATACAGGATGCCGCGGTCGTCGCCACCGGCCACATAGTCGGAGCCGTTGCCGCCATACAGGCTGTCGAGGCCAAGGCCGCCTTCCAGCCAGTCATTGCCTTCGCCGCCGCTGATGGTGTCGTTGCCGGTGCCGCCGTACAGGCCGTCATTACCATTGCCGCCGACCAGCGTGTCGTCGTCTTCGTCGGCCACCAGCGTGTCGTTGCCTTCCCCGCCATACAGCGTGTCGCGGCCCGAGGCGCCGTAGATGCCATCGTCACCATTGTCGCCGGTCATGAAGTCGTCGCCTTCGCCGCCGGCGACAAAGTCGTTGTCGTCGCCGCCATTCAGCGAATCATTACCAAGTCCGGCTGCAAGCCAGTCATTGCCCTGGTCGCCGACCAGCGTGTCATTGCCGTCGCTGCCGTACAGGCCGTCAATACCGAGGCCGCCGTACAGAACGTTGTTGCCCGCGCCACCGACCAGTACATCGTCGCCGGCATCGCCGATCAGGGTGTCGTTGCCGTTATCGCCATACAGCAGGTCATTGCCGTCTCCGCCGCCGAGCTGGTCCGCGTCGTCGCCACCGAATACCGAGTCGTTGCCGCCGTCGGCCCACACCTGGTCGTTGCCCTTGCCGGCATAGATCACGTCCGCGCCAAGGCCCGGGGTGATGACGTCAGCACCATCGGTGCCCTGCAGGACGTCGTCGTTCGGTCTTCCGTTGATGCTGGCCATAACCGCTTGCTTTCCAAATCGGCAATCTGTGCTGTGTCAAATCAGTACAGCAGACTGCGATTAGCAGGATAAACAGCAGAATTCGTGCCATGGGCGCTGCAGCGCAGCATTTACGCGGAAGATGGCTCTGACGTTGGGGCAGGCCCGCACAAACCACTGAATTGATTTGGGTTTTAGGGGTGATCGGCTCCCGGATCGGGACGAATTTTGATTCCCCTAATTGGGGTGCTCGAACACATGCCGACCACTATTGGGGCCGATTGTCCCTCCATGAAATCGCGGCGAAATCCCTGGCGGCTGGTCATCCTGCCGTTCGCTGTCCTGTATTTTCTGATCGATGCGGTTTTCTTCGCGGCGTTGCGTCCGTTCGGTTGCTGGCTGGCGAGCTGGCCATTCTGGCACCGCGCTGAGGTCTGGGTTGCGGGGTTACCGCCCTATGCGACTCTCGGCTGCTTCCTGATTCCCGTCTTGCTGCTGGAACCGCTGAAGCCGCTGGCCGCCTATCTCGTCCACGGCCACCACGCCGTCTACGGCATCGCGGCACTCGTGTTGGGCGAGATTGCCAAGATTGTCGTGGTCGAACGACTGTTCCATACCAATAAGGCCAAACTGCTCACCATCCCTTGGTTCGCCCGCGGCTATGGCATTTGGCTATGGGCCAAGGCCTTGCTGCTGGAGAACGCCTATTCGCAGGGTGTATTCACCCGCCTTCGCGCCGTCCGCGACGGCCTGCGCGCCTGGTTCTGATGTCATTCGCAAGCGGTTCGCGTCCCTGGCGGCGGTGACAGGCGGGTCATCTGCCGCGCCAGTGCGCTGCATGCGGCGGATAGTTCATCGGCCTGCGGTGGCGGCAGGCTGGCTTTGACCAGACCACCGATAAGAAACAGGTAGGCGAGGGTATCCGCTGGTGTGCGGCCCGGGATGGACCGCAAGTACTGGTCGAACGATCGCGGCTCGGCAGCCAGCCAGGCAGCCGCAGATTTCAGGACGCCCACCGTCGCGCCAGCGCGCAGAGCGGTGAATTTGTCTGCCGCCGCCAGCGCGGTATGAAAAAGCGAAAAGGCTGCGGCGTAGTCGCCGGCGGCAAAATAGGCCATGCCCCGGTCCATGGCCCAGCGAGAGTCAGCTTCAACGGCGCGGTTCTGCTCGACCTGGTCGAAAATAGCCTGGCCGGCGCGCCGGTCTTCCGGCGTTACCTCGGCTTGGGCAGTAGCAGACAGCAGCAGGCCAAGCGCGAGGATCACGCACACCGGGGTCGAAACGCTGCTGCCGAATGAACTGTTCACCGGTGGCCCTTGAACCTGGGTAGAAGATGATCGGCCCATCGAGCACGTGCCGAAACCGCCGCTGCCGTGGCGATCGGACGCCCCCGGCCTTCGTCTAGGGCGCGCCCGCCGCTTCGAGGAGACGAACTATCATGCCCTGCTGTCGCGCGCGGGCATGCGCCATTGGCGTAACACCGCCGCGGTCCGCAATGCGCGGAGATGCGCCAGCGTAGAGCAACAGACGGACGATTTCAGTATGGCGCGCGCCGCCGTCACCCAGGACGATGGCCTCAAGCAGCGCCGTCCAGCCCAGGTTGTTAACGTGGTCGATATCGATCTTCGTGCGCAGCAGTTCACGCACCACCTCGACATGGCCATGATGTGCGGCTGGAATTAGCGCCGTGCCGCCGTAGCGATTGACGCTGCGAAGGTCGGCACCGTTGGCAAGCGTCAGGCGCAGGATTTCGAGGCGGTCCTCGGCGCCAGCATACAGATACGGGCTGTCGCCAATCGCGTCCTTTGCATTGACGTCGGCGCCGGCAGCGATCAACGCGCGGGCGATTGGGACATGGTTGGCATGGGTGGCCACCATCAGCGCGGTGCGGCCCGACGCGTCGCGCGCGCGTATGTCAGCGCCACGCGCCAGCAGCGTATCGACCATGGCGGTGTTGCCGGCAGCTGCGGCAGCAACCAGCGCCAGGTCAACATCCTGCGGCGCTGCGCCAGCCAAAGGTGGCGCCAACAGCAGGGCCAAAAGGCCGATATGCCGGAACATCAACCGCATGATGCCGATACTATAGGCGGTTCTGGGCGGCAGTGCATTTCTCCGCCGCCGCTTCGCGGTGCTTCGTGTAAGTTGCCGCCATGGAAATCAACACCTCTTCACGGCGCGACCTGTGGCTGCTGACCGCCGCATGGGCTGCCGGACTGGTCCTTTCGGGCCTGTCGCCTCATGACCGCCTCACATGGGTGATGGAAGTGTTGCCGGCGGTCATCGCCTGGCCGCTGCTGTGGGGTACGCGCCAGCGCTTTGCATTTTCGACATGGGTCTATGCCGCCATTGCGGTTCACGGGCTGATCCTGATGTATGGCGGTGCCCATACCTATGCCCGCGTGCCCCTTGGCTTCTGGCTGCAGGATATTCTCGGCACGCAGCGCAATCCCTACGACAAGATTGGCCATTTCGCGCAAGGCTTCGTGCCGGCGCTGGTCGCGTGGGAATTGCTGGTGCGCAAATTTCGCCTGCCGCGCGGCATGTTGACCGGCTTCCTAAGTGTCTGCATCTGTCTTGCCATCAGCGCGACCTACGAGCTGGTGGAGTGGTGGGCAGCGCTGGCTATGGGGCAGGGCGCCGATGAGTTCCTCGGTACCCAGGGTGATCAGTGGGACACACAGTCCGACATGTTCCTGGCGCTGATCGGTGCGGTTGCCGCACAACCTTTCGCCGCAATGATCGCTCGGCGGCGCTGAAGCGATGCGCGCCGAAAGGTTTGATGTTGTGATCGTCGGCGCGGGGGCGGCGGGCTTGATGTGCGCCATCGCCGCCGGCCAACGTGGTCGTCGGGTACTGCTACTCGACCACGCGGATGAACCGGGCAAGAAGATACTGATCTCCGGTGGCGGCAGATGCAATTTCACCAACCGCGACACTGTGCCGGCACGCTTCATCTCCACCAATCCGCATTTCTGCAAGTCGGCCTTGTCGCGCTACACGCAGCACGATTTCATCGCCCTAGTCGACAAGCACGCCATCGCCTGGCACGAAAAGACGCTTGGTCAATTGTTTTGCGATGGTTCGGCGCGACAGGTTGTGACCATGCTGCTGGCCGAATGCGCCGCCGTTGGTGTCGATCTGCGCCTGTCACAGCGTATTCTCGGCATTGCCAAGCCCGACCTTTTTCGCATCAATACCGACCGGGACATGTTTTTGGCAGATGCCGTCGTGCTGGCCACCGGCGGGCTGTCAATTCCGAAAATGGGCGCCACCGGTCTTGCCCACGACGTGGCGCGACGCTTCGACGTTCCGGTGACCGAAACCCGTCCTGCCCTCGTGTCGCTGGTTTTTACCGACGATGATCTTGAACTTATGTCTCCGCTCAGCGGCGTGGCGCTCGACGTCGTTGTGCGCTGTGGCCGGCAAAGTTTCCGCGAGGCCATGCTGTTCACCCATCGCGGCCTGTCGGGCCCGGCCATTCTCCAGATATCGTCCTATTGGCGCCGGGGTGCGGAGATACAGATCGACCTGCTGCCCGGCATCGATGCCGGCGCCTTTCTGCGCGAGCGCAAGCGCAGCCGCCCGAAGGCGGAGCCGAAGAACGTTCTTGGTGAAGTGTTGCCCAACCGGCTGGCCGATGCGTTGGCAGCACGCCATCTGCCGGCACGGATAACGGGAGATGTGCCCGACCGTGATCTCAACCGCCTTGCCATGCTGCTGAATGGCTGGCGCATCGTACCAGCGGGGTCCGAAGGTTATGCCAAGGCCGAGGTGACCTTGGGCGGTGTCGATACCAATGCCCTGTCGTCGAAGACCATGATGGCGAAAGACGTTCCAGGCCTGCACTTCATCGGCGAGGCGGTCGATGTCACAGGCTGGCTTGGCGGCTATAACTTCCAGTGGGCCTGGTCCAGCGGCTGGGTCGCCGGCCAGGCGGTGTAGGCGTCGCCATTTCCCGGTAGGCTTCCCCCAGGAGGAAACGGGTATGAAAATCGGTCTGGTCCTGCCGCAGTCCCATCGCTGGTGCAATGGCGAGGCGCTACTCGCCATCGCGAAGATTGCAGACACGCGCGGCTTTCATTCCATCTGGGCCGGCGACCACGTGGTCGCGCCAGTAGGGCCGCCTGAGAAGACCGCGGTTGTCCGCTCGCAATACCAGTGGATGCTTGCGCCCGGCCGTCCGCCGCCCGGGCCCCATACCTCGACCGCGCAGGACTTCTACGGCAAGGAAAACTGGTTTCTCGAGGTGTACACCACCATTTCGTTCCTGGCCGGTGCGACACGGCATGTCAAAATTGGCGCGTCACTGGTCGTGGTGCCCTATCGCAATCCCGTCGTGCAGGCGCGCATGGTGGCGACGCTCGACCAGCTTTCGGGCGGCCGCGTCATGCTGGGCCTGGGTGCCGGGCACGTGGAGTCCGAGGCGCGTGCATTGCAGTCGCCGTGGGCTGCGCGCGGGAAGGTGACCGAGGAGTATATCGCGGTGATGAAGGGCATGTGGGCCAATGACCGCATGTCGTTTCATGGCGAGCATTACGACCTTGACGAGGTGCTGACCCTGGGCCGCCCGCTGCAGCAGCCTTACCCGCCGCTGTTCTATGGCGGCATGGCAAAGCCCGCGATCGCCCGTGCGGTACGGCATTGCGACGGCTGGTTGCCCACCGGTACCTGGTTGTCGCCGGAGGAAATCGGCCAAGGGGTTGCCTTCGCCCGCGCCGAAGCGGCGCGCATTGGCCGGACCAAGCCGGTGCTTTTCGCAATGTGCTACGAAACCCGGCTCGAGACCGGCCATCCTGAGCCGGATCCTAGCCTGTTTGGTGAATCCTACGAGCCGCCGAAGACGCGCACGGGCGACGAGGTAGTTGCCTCACTCCGCGCCTATGGCGAGGTCGGATTCGAATATGCGTTTCTGATGATCGATTCCGTCACTCTGGACGACTATCTCCGCCAGATCGAGGCGGTGGCCGACCAGGTCCTGCCGGCATTTGCCGGGACCTGAGCCTCCGCCCGCGGGGTGGCAGGCGGAGGCTGTTGATCAGGCCAGCAGGCTGCGCAGCATCCACGCCGTCTTTTCATGCACCTGCATGCGCTGGGTCAGCAGGTCGGCCGTCGGCTCGTCATTGGCCTTGTCGACCAGCGGGAACAGCGACCGTGCGGTTTTCGCGACAGTTTCCTGGTCCTTCACGAGCTGGCGAATCATCTGTTCCGCCTTGGGCACCGTGGTCTCTTCCTTGAGCGACGTCAGTTCGGCGAACTGCTTGTAACTGCCCGGCGCCGGATAGCCGAGGGCGCGGATTCGCTCCGCCACCAGATCGACCGCCAGGGCCAGTTCGGTGTACTGCGCCTCGAACATCAGGTGCAGGGTGTTGAACATCGGGCCGGTGACGTTCCAGTGGAAATTGTGGGTCTTCAGATACAGCGTGTAGGTATCCGCCAACAGGTGCGACAGGCCTTCGCCGATCTTCTTGCGATCCTTTTCGTCGATGCCGATATCGATCTTTTCAGCCATGTTTTTCTCCTGTCAGGCGTGTTTCCTTAAGATAGGAGCGCCCCCCGCCTGCCGCCAAGCCCCCAAATGTTTTAGGCGCTCCGGGGTGACAGTCTTTTTGCCGCACGACCCGCAGAAAAGGCCGCTTGTGGCCGGGCGGCCAAGGTTCTATACCCTGCCCGACTGAGCATGGCGCCCAGCGCCGCCCCTGCCGGCCCGGCACAATGACGTCGAACGGTTCTGATCCGAACATTCCCTCCCTCAGCGTCGTGATACCGGCCCATAACGAGGCGCCGAATATCGTGCCGCTGCTGGATGAGGTCGAAACCGCCCTCCGCGGCCGGATTTCCTATGAGATCGTGGTCCTTGACGATGGCTCGTCCGACGGCATGACCGATATCCTTGCTGCCGAGGCGCTAAAGCGTCCGGCTTTGCGCCCCTTGCGCCATATTCACCAGTCAGGGCAATCAGCGGGCCTGATATCCGGCGTCCGCGCTGCGCGCGGCGACTGGATCGCGACCCTCGACGGTGATGGGCAGAACGACCCGGCCGACATCCCCGCCCTGTGGGACCGCCTGCGCGCGTCGACCGATCCCGACCTGAAGATGATCGCCGGACACCGGGCGAAGCGCCGAGACACCTGGATCAAGCGGATGTCTTCGCGCATCGCCAACCGCGTGCGGGCCGGCCTGTTGCGCGACGAGACACCCGATACCGGTTGCGGCCTGAAGCTGTTCGAGCGTCGACTGTTCCTCGAACTTCCGGCCTTCGACCATATGCACCGTTTCCTACCGGCCCTGGCAAGGCGCGCCGGCGCCCATGTCTTGTCCGTTCCTGTCAACCACCGGCCGCGCGGTCGTGGTGTCTCGCACTACGGCCTGCACAACCGGCTGTGGGTTGGCATCGTCGATATCGTCGGCGTCATGTGGCTGATGCGCCGGTCGCGTCTGCCGGGTGGAGTAGAGGATTTGCGCGGGCGGCGAAACCCATGAGCAGTTTGGTCCAGGATTTTCTTGCCCGCCTCGGAGACAGCGTCACCTGGTGGGCAGTGCTGGGCTTTCTCGGCCAGGGTATTTTCGCTTCGCGCTTCATCATCCAGTGGATCCATGCCGAGCGCGTGCGCCGCAGCGAGATACCGGTTGTCTTCTGGTACATCAGCCTTCTGGGCGGGATCGTCACGTTCATCTACGCCGTGCACATTGCCAATCTGGTATTCATTATCGGCCAGGGCAGCGGCCTGTTCGTCTATGCCCGCAACCTGCATCTGATCTATGTCGAACGCCGCCGTGCCCGCGCCCGCCAGGACTAGCGGCAGCGACACCGCCTGGGCACTGGGCGCCTATGCCCTGTGGCTGTTCAGCGTGGCAATCGGCCTATGGTTCCGTCCGCTGCTGCCGATCGACGAGACGCGCTACGTCACCGTCGCGTGGGAAATGCACCTCTCCGGCGACTGGCTGGTGCCGCACCTGAACGGCGAGGCCTATAGCCATAAGCCGCCATTGCTGTTTTGGCTGATCAATCTTTCATGGGTGCTGTTCGGCGTTGGTGAAACCGCGGCCCGCATCATCGCGCCGTTATTCACACTGGGTACGTTGGCACTAACCGGTGTGCTGGGCCGGCTGCTGTGGCCGGGCGAGGCGGGACGGCAGGCCGCGCTGATCGCGCCACTTATTGTGCTTGGCTCCGCCTACCTGCTGTTCTTTTCGACCCTGACCTATTTCGACCTGATGATGGCTTTCTTCGCCCTGGTCGGGATTACCGGCCTTGTAGTCGCCAGGCTCCGAAGCATGGTTCTCGGTTTCGCACTGTTCGGGCTCGCTATTGGCCTGGGCGTACTGTCAAAGGGACCGGCCATCCTCGTTTATCTGCTGCCGGCCGCCTTGCTGGCCCCGATCTGGGCCGGGTCCGGTTGGCCGATGCGATACCGGCCGGCGTGGTGGTATGTCGGCGTCGTGCTCGGCATCGCGCTCGGCGCCGGCATAGCGCTGGCTTGGGCGCTGCCCGCGGCGAAGGCCGGTGGGCCGGTGTTCGAGAACGCCATCCTGTGGGGCCAAACGGCTGGGCGCGTGCGCGATAGTTTCGCGCACAAGTCGCCCTTCTGGTGGTACATCCCGGTCCTGCCGCTGATGCTGTTTCCCTGGGTCGTTTGGCCGCCGATGTGGCGGGCGGCGCGCGCCTTGCGCGACGGCATCGAGCCTGGGCTGCGGCTCTCCCTCGTCTGGTTCGTCGGCGGCGTGGTGGTGTTTTCGGCAATCAGCGGCAAGCAACCGCACTACCTGCTGCCGCTCGTGCCCGCCTTCGCGCTGTTTCTCGCACGACAACTTGATGTCTGCCGCGCCGAAATCCGGCAGAGCGATACTTGGTTTCCTGCCGCAGTGCTGGTCCTGCTGGGTGTCATGGCGCTGGCCGTGCCGGTCGCCCTCGATGTGGTCGGAAGCGGTCGCCTGCGCACCATCCTGCCGGTGCTCGATACCCTGGCCTACGACGCGATCGGCGCGCTGCTGTGCCTCGCGGCGCTGCCGGCCTTCCTGCTGCGCCTCAAGGCGCGACCGCATGTTCTGGTGCTCGCACTCCTGCCGGTGACGTTCGGACCGTTCCTCGCCGTGCATCTGTTCGTGATGCCGGCGCTGCGCGTTAGCTATGACCTGCTACCCGCGGCCACGGCGCTGGCGGCGGAGCAGCAGAACGGCCGAGTTATCGGTTTCGCTGGCGATTATCATGGCGAGTATCACTTTCTCGGTCGCCTGACCAAGCCGTTTGACGAGTTCGAGCCGCGAGAGGCCGTCGCTTGGGCGGCGGCACATCCTGACGGGCTAGTGATCACACGTCATCGCGAGCTGCCCACTGACCGCATTCGGCCCTTGGGTGTGTTTCCGTTTCGCGGGCGCATCAACGTCTTTTGGTTGGGGCGCGATGTGGCCGCTCATCCAGAATTTTTCGCCGTTCCTTAATCAGGCGGCAGTGGACTGAGGCTCGCTGGGGGCGGTCTCTGCCGCGTGCGCCTCTTCCTCCTGCCGTTGTTGTTGCTCCTGCTCCTGGATCGCCCGGGCGATGAAAGAGAAGGGCTTGCAGGTGGCAAACAGGTCACGCAGTTCGTTCAGGGCAACTGCCTTGGCGGCGCCATCGGCGAAGCCCAGGTCGACCGTGGCATAGGTTGCGACTTTACCGGCCCACGGCACCGGTCGCGCCGAGATACGCACGCCGCCCAGCGATTTGACCTTGCCGACAGCCCTGATCACCTGCGGTACCGATTCGATATCGATGTTGTAGGCTGCCGTGGACTTCCACACGATGCCGCGCTCAAAGATACGCGCAGCGCGCTCGCGCAATGGGGGCTGATGCTCGGCCGTCGAGTGGCTGAACGGCCGCTTGGGATCTTCGAGGCCCATGAGGCGCATCACGGCGTTACGTGTAGGGTGCAGTCCTTCCTCGTGATCATCGGTGCGGTACTCCGCAGTCGACCACATGTAGACGAGCTTCAGCATGTAGATGGAACTGCCCATTCCCTGTGACGCGCCCTGCGCGGGCACGTCCAAGGCAATGCCAATTTTGACCGCGTTGGATTGCAGGACTTCGGGACATTCGCAACGGCTTAGGGCGATTCCGAAGTCGAACAGATGCAGCCGTTCGACGGCCGCTTTCCAATAAGCAACGGCGCCGTCGATGAGTGTGGCGCGTTGTTCCAATGACAGCGTGTCGGGGCGCTCTTTGGGCAGGACGCGTTTCATGGCGGAATTAAGCACCAAATACGGGTGTTGGATGGCATGCGCAGTCGTTTATTCGCGACTTTTAGGGACTATGAGAGACGAATGTTACGAAGCCCTTAAGGAATGCCTGCGGATGTTTGCCGGTGTTGTCGTCCGCGAGCGGGCCGTCCGGCCCCATCAGCGCATGGGCCTTGGACACCAGCAGGCGGCCCTCGCTCCAATGGCTGGCGCCTGGAGTGTGCAATACCGGGAGCCAGGCATTCTGGCTGAGAATGGTGCCGAAGCCCGGGCGACGCCCCGATCAGGGCGACAGGTTTGCCGCCGAAGACGCGGGGAATGTCAGCAGGCGGGCGCGACAACCAGTCGATGGCGTTCTTGAACACGCCGGGGATCGGATTGTTGTATTCCGGCGTGACCAACAGCAGGCCATCGGCCGCGGCGATGGCGTCTTTCAATGCCGTGATGGCTGCAGGCATGCCGGAAGCGGTCTCGACATCGGCGTCACATCGGCGTCATAGAGCGGAATGTCATGGATCGTCTGTGCATCCAGCGTGCTGCCCGGCGGCAAGAGGCCGGCCGCGGCGCTGAGCAGGGCGGTGTTGAGCGATCCCTTGCGCAGGCTGCCCGATAGTCCGATCAATGCCGCCATGGCGCTTCCTCCGCTGTGATGAATGTCAGTATCGGATGCGCGCCGCACCGCCGCAACGACGCCCTGGCGCGGATGAATTTTTCGTGACGGTTGCGTTTCCGCGTTGTGCCGGATTCCCGTGAGACTGATCATCGTTCTGCAACGAATCGGGGTACCGCATGAACGTGGTCATCGTCACCGACGCTTGGTACCCGCAGCGCAACGGCGTGGTGCGGGTCATAGATACCGTGCGCGCGCAGGTCGAGGCGCGCGGCCACCAGGTCGAGGTCATCTCGCCTGACCAGTTTGTCAACACGCCGTGCCCGACCTATCCGGAAATCCGTCTCGCCGTCCTGCCGGGTCGCAAGGTGACCCGCCTGCTGGATGAGGCGCAGCCCGACGCCATTCACATCGCGACCGAGGGGCCGCTAGGGCGCGCGGCGCGCACGTATTGCCTGCAGCGTGGCTATCCCTTCACGACGGCCTATCACACCAAGTTTCCGCAATACATTCACGCCCGCGTGCCGCTGCCACTAGCGTGGCTGTACGCGTCGGTGCGCAGCTTCCATGCACCGTCGTCGGCCGTATTGGCGCCCAGTGCGTCGCTGGCGGCCGAATTGCGGGAATGGGGCTTCGCCAATGTCCGCACCTGGAGCCATGGCGTCGATACCGACACGTTCCGTCCCGGCCCCAAGGACTACTTGTCGCTGCCACGGCCGATCCACATGTATGTCGGCCGGGTGACGGTGGAGAAGAACCTGTCCGCGTTCCTGGCGGTTGACCTGCCTGGCAGCAAGGTGGTGATTGGCGACGGGCCAAGTCGCACGAAGCTGATGCGCCAGCACCCGGATGCACATTTTTTTATCGCCAACGGCGATCAGGAACTGGCGCGGTATTACAACGCTGCCGATGTATTCGTGTTTCCCAGCCTTACCGATACGTTTGGTCTGGTCATGCTTGAGGCGCTGTCCTGCGGCGTGCCGGTGGCGGCCTTCCCGGTGCCGGGGCCGCTCGATGTGCTGGGGGATTCCGGTGCCGGTTGCCTCGACCACGACCTGGCAAGGGCGGCAAAGCTGGCACTGAATGTGTCGCCGCGGCGCTGCCGCGACTACGCACTGCAATTCTCGTGGTCCGGGGTGACCGACCAGTTCCTGACGTGGCTGGCGCCGATCCGGCGCGAGGTTCGTGCCGCCGCCTAGCCGCGCGTGGCGGGCCGCGTTTCGGTCCAGTCGGTGATCAGCAGGCGGTGCTGGATGCGCCAGCCCTTAGCCGTGCGGACGAAGCGGTCGATGTAGCGGATCGCCATGTCATGGACAACCGTCTTGCCATCGTGTTCCATCAGGTTGTGGGCAATGCTGTAGGTCTCGCCCTCTGCGGTGTCGCCATCGATCCGCGTCGTCTGGTTGTGGACGGCGTGAAAGGTTTTCAGGTAGCGCAACGGAATGCCCGGCGGAATCTTCTTGATCTCGTCGAGGCCGCTCCAGGTGGCGCTGCCTTTTTGCATGACGGCATCCGGCGTGAATACGTCGTCAAGTGCGGCGGCGTCGTTGCTATCGACCGCGCGGGCATACTTGCAGGCGAGCTGGTACATCGCCCATTCGTCTTCGGTTCGCGAATTGCTCACGGCGTCGTGCTTCCAGGGGCATGGCCGCGCAGGAATGTTCGGACCACCCCCGTAAGATGCTGCTCGACTTTTTCGGCGGGGATGGTGGAGGGCAGGCCGGCGGCGAGGCGCAGTTCCTGGCCGGCGCAGACCATGCTGCAGAAGCGCTGGGCGGCGAGCAGCGGGTCGTCGATTTCCAGCACGCCGCGCCGCGCCTGTTCGGTCAGGTAGTTGGCGACGCGCGTCTTCCCGCTGTCGGGACCCGCGCTGAAGAATGTCTGCGCCATTTCGGGGAATTGTTGTCCTTCTGCGGCCAGCAGGCGGTAGGCGCCAACCGCCTCGGACGAGCAGATGAGCGCGTAGAGCAGGTGGGCAAAGCGGGTGAGCGCGGCCTTGGGCGGCATGTCGGCGATGGCGGCATCGTCGAAAATACTGCTGGCAGCGTGGCAATGCTCTTCGACCAGTTCGCGGAACAGGCCGGCCTTGTTGCCGAACATGGCGTACAGCGTGGCCAGCGATCCGCCTGAGCGCCGCACCACATCGTGCAGGCTGGTACCGCCATATCCTTTGGTCAGGAACAGTTCGGTTGCGGCGTCCAGGAAGGCGCGCCGGCGGGCGTCCCGCTTGGCGCTACGGCCATCACCGGCTTCGGCTTGGTCGATTTCGGCGTCCAATGTGACCGCCATCACAAAAAACTTCTTCCTCCCCCAGTTTGTGTAATGTAAGTTACACTACAAATAAGTGCAAGCATTTCTGCCTGTGGAGTTTTGACCATGTTACCCCGGTCGAACCGTCGCCTGAACCTTCTCGCTGTCGCTCTCGTATTGCTGGCGCCGCTCGGGCTCGCCGCTTGCGAAGAAGGCAAGACCACACCGGCGGCCGAAATCCGCCCCGTGAAGGCTGAAGCTGTGTCTTTCATCGACGCGCAGGAGCCGCTGGCTTTTGCCGGCACCGTCACTGCCCGAACCGAATCCGCGCTCGGCTTCCGCGTCGCCGGCAAGGTGCTGGAGCGCACGGTCGATCCTGGCGCCCATGTGAAGGCCGGCACCGTTCTGGCGCGCATCGATGCCCAGGACTTCGACCTGCAGAAGCGCAATGCCCAGGCAGCCATTGCGGCGGCCGAGGCTGACCTTGCCCGCGCCCGCGCCGATGCCGGCCGCTATGAGCAGCTGCGTGGCAGCCCTTCGTTTAATCCCGCGGTCTATGACCAGCGCCGCACCGGCGCCGATGCGGCCGAGGCGCGGCTAAACCAGGCGCGCATGCAGGCGCGCATGGCCGACAACCAGCTCGGCTACGCGGTGCTACGTGCCGATGCGGACGGCGTGGTGACCGCAGTCAATGCCGAGCCGGGCCAGGTTGTGGCTGCCGGCCAGTGGGTGGTGAAGATCGCCCGCGACGGTGAACGCGAGGTTCTGGCGTACGTGCCTGAGCAGCGGCTGATGGAACTGCGCAATGCGCCTGCGGTGAAGGTCGCGTTGTGGGCGACGCCCGACCGCCTGCTGGATGCCAAGGTGCGCGAAGTTTCACCCCAGGCAGACGCCATGACGCGCACCTATGCGGTGCGCTTTGCGCTTTCGGATGCACCGGCCGCGCAGCTGGGTATGACCGCGACGGTCGTGTTGCCGCGCAAGCTGGACCATCGCGTCGCATCCCTGCCATTGACCGCGTTGTACCAGAAGGGCCGCGAGCCAGCCCTGTGGGTGGTGGATGCCAAGACCGGTGCGCTTGAGTTGCGCAAGGTGACGGTCGCGGCCTATCGCGAGGATGCCGTGCTGATCGCCGAGGGCGTGCAGCAGGGCGAAATGGTGGTGACTGCCGGCGTCAACAAGCTGGATGCCAGCCAACGGGTCCGGCTGCTCGGCGCCGCGCGCTGAGATGGATGCCGGGGGCGGCATGACGGGCGAGGGGCGCTTCAACCTTTCTGCCTGGGCGTTGCGGCATCAGGCGCTGGTGCTGTTCTTCATGATCGCGCTGGCGCTGGCCGGTACGCTGGCCTACCGCTCGTTGGGCCGGGCCGAAGATCCGCCCTTTACCTTTAAGGTCATGATCATCACCGCCGCTTGGCCGGGCGCCACGGCGGACGAGATGGCGCTGCAGGTGACCGACAAGCTGGAGAAGAAGCTCCAGGACGTTCCCTATTACGACCATGCCATCAGCTATACCCGCCCGGGCGAGGCGACGATCCAGCTGATACTCAAGGACAACACGCCGCCGAAGCAGGTCCCCGACAGCTGGTACCAGGCGCGCAAAGGCCTGACCGACATTCGCGCTACGCTGCCGCAAGGGGTGGTGGGCCCGTTCTTCAACGACGAGTTCGGCGACACATTCGGCACCATCTACGCGTTTTCCGGCGAGGGCTTCAGCAAGGCGGAGATGAAGCGCATCGTCGAGGACGTGCGCCAGCGCCTGCTGCGCGTGCGCGACGTAGCCAAGATTGACCTGGTCGGAACACAGGATGAAAAGGTTTTCATCGAGTTCTCGCACAGGCGCATCGCCTCATTGGGCGTGTCGCCGCAGCAGGTGATCGACACGCTGCAGCGGCAGAACCTGATCAGCTCCGCCGGTACGGTCGAAACGCCAACCAGCCGCATCCCGATTCGCGTCGGCGGCGACTTCGAGGCGGTGGAGCAGATCAAGTGGCTGCCGATCAATGTCGATGGCCGTTCGCTGCGACTTGGCGATGTAGCTGACGTGCATCGCGGCTACCGCGACCCGCCGTCGCTGATGATGCGCTTTGCCGGCGAGCCAGTGATCGGCCTCGCTGTGTCCATGGCCAAGACCGGCAACAACCTGGAAATGGGCAAGGCGCTGGACGCGGAACTCAAGAAGATCAAGACCGAACTGCCGGTTGGCGTGGAACTCCATACCGTGGCCAACCAGCCGCAGGTGGTTGAGCGGTCGTTCGAGGAATTTATCGATGCGCTCGCCGAGGCGTTGGCCATCGTGCTGGCGGTCAGCTTCCTGACACTGGGCATGCGTACGGGTTTCGTCGTCGCGCTCAGCGTGCCGCTGGTGCTGTCGATTACCTTCGTCATAATGCAGGCAGCCGGCATCCAGTTCCACCGCATCTCGCTGGGCGCGCTGATCATCGCCCTTGGTCTGCTGGTGGACGACGCGATTATCGCGGTCGAGATGATGGCGGTGAAGCTGGCCGAGGGCATGGACCGCGCCAAGGCGGCCGCCTTCGCCTATACCTCGACGGCCTTTCCCATGCTGTCCGGCACGTTGATCACCGCTGCCGGTTTCGTGCCGGTCGGCTTTGCCTCGTCGGCGGCGGGCGAGTATACCGGCGCGATCTTCTGGGTCACCTTCATCGCCCTGCTGATTTCATGGCTGGTGGCGGTGATCTTCACGCCCTACCTTGGCTACAAGCTGCTGCCGGCACCGAAGCCCGGCCAGAACGAGCACGGTGTGCATGGCGGACGCCTTTATCGCGGGCTACGCGCTGTCGTCACCTGGTGCGTGATCTGGCGCAAGACGGTGGTCGTAGTCACGGTTCTGGTGTTCGTGGCCTCGGTCTTGGCGTTCCGCTTCGTGCCGCAACAATTCTTCCCGTCCTCGTCGCGCCCGGAACTGCTGGTCGACCTGCGCCTGCCGGAAGGCAGTTCAATCCGCGCGACCGAGGCGGCGGCTTTGCGTCTGGAAAAGCTGCTGGCCGGCGATCCCGACATTGCCTTCTACGCCACCTATATCGGCGCCGGCAGTCCGCGCTTCTATTTGCCCCTGAATGCCGAACTGCCGGCATCGAACTTCGCCCAGATCGTGGTGATGACCAAGGGCAACAAGGAACGCGAGCGTGTCTATGCCCGCGTCCAAACTGCCCTGGACGAGGAGTTCGTCGATCTTCGCGGCCGCATCAACCGGCTCGAGAACGGTCCGCCGGTCGGCTATCCGGTGCAGTTCCGCGTCACCGGCGAGGATGCGCAGAAGATTCGAGAAATCGCCGAGGAAGTCGCCACTGCTGTCCGCGCGAATCTGCATACGCGCGAGACAAACCTGCAGTGGAACGAGCTGACCAAGGTGGTCCAGCTCGACGTCGACTATGACAAGGCGCGCGCGCTTGGCATCAGCATGGCTGACCTATCGAGCACGCTGGGCCTGATCTTGTCCGGCCAGCCGGTGACCCAGTTCCGCGACGGACGTGAGACCATCGAGGTTATCGTACGTGCGGTACCCGAGGAGCGCGTAGGGCTGGGCGACCTGCGCAACGTCAACCTGAAGACGGCGACAGGTGCGACCGTGACGCTCGACCAGGTGGCGCGCATCCGCTATGCGCTGGAAGAGCCGATCCTGTGGCGCCGCGACCGGGAACTGCAGCTCACCGTCCGTGCCGATATCCGTGACGATACCCAGGCGCCCGTCGTGACCGCGCAGATTGACCCGGCGCTCGCCGTCATTCGGGCGCACATTCCTGATGGCTATCGTATTGAGGCCGGCGGCGTGGTCGAAGAGGCGGCCAAGGGCAACAACTCGATCTTCGCGCTGATGCCGCTGATGGTGCTGATCATGCTTACCATCCTGATGGTGCAGCTGCAGAGCTTCTCGAAGCTGGCGCTGGTGTTCCTCACCGCGCCACTCGGGATTATCGGGGTCAGCGCGGCGCTGCTGATCTCGGGCCAGCCGTTCGGCTTCGTCGCGCTGCTGGGCACTATCGCGCTGGCCGGCATGATCATGCGCAACTCGGTCATCCTGGTCGACCAGATCGGTCAGGACATCGCCGTCGGACACCACCCCTGGCAGGCGATCATCGACGCCACGGTGCGCCGCGCGCGACCCATCTGCCTGACGGCAGCGGCGGCGATCCTGGCCATGATCCCGCTCAGCCTATCGGATTTCTGGGGGCCGATGGCGGTGGCTATCATGGGCGGCCTTGCGGTAGCCACGCTGCTGACGCTGCTGTTCCTGCCGGCGCTCTATGCCGCCTGGTTCCGCGTGCGCAAGCCAAAGGAAGACGATGCCATTTCAAGCGCGCCGCCGGCGGATGGCTTCCTGTCCGCGGCCGCCCCGCCAGAGATGCGCTAGCTTTTCTTGTCGAGGAACGCGCGGACGACGGCGGTGGTTGCCTTGGGCTGCTCTTCCATCAGCCAGTGGCCGGAGTTTCCGATCACCGCTTCCGTGACGTCTGTCGCCGTAAACCGCATGACGACCGCCATGGTCGGCCCGAACGACTTGTCGCCGCCAACCGCCAGTACCGGCATCGTCAGCTTGCCGGCGGCCAGGAAGGCCTTGTTGTCGATCGCATCCTGGCCGAAGGCGGCGAACTGGTTGAAGCCGGCATGCATGGCGCCTGGCCGGGCATACAGCTTGGCATAGTGCTGGCGCGAGGCCTCGCTGAACTTCCTCGGATCGGCCGAGAACTCGTTCCATAAGCGGTCGAGATAGATGCGCTCGCGCCCCGCGACGAGGCGCTCGGCATCGGTTCCGCGGAAATTGAAATGCCACAGCAATGGCATGCGCAGGATTTCATCCCACGGACCGATGCCGGGGACCGGCGCGTCCATAATTACGAAGCGGGTAATCCGGGCCGGGTACTGGGCCGCAAGGGCGTAGCCCACCATGTTGCCGATGTCGTGGGTGACGAGGTCAACCTTTTCGATCTTCAGCGCGTCGAGCAGGCCGATCATATCCTTGCCTTGCGTCTTCTTGTCGTAGCCGTCGCGCGGCTTGGCCGAGAGCCCCATGCCGCGCAGGTCGGGTGCCACAACGGTGTGGTCACGGGCCAGGTCGGCCGCCAGCGGCGCCCACATGTCGCCGGTCTCGCCGTAGCCGTGCAGCAGCAGCACCGCTGGCCCCCGGCCGCCGAGGCGGACGTGCAGCGACGTCCCGTTAGTGGCGACTTCGCGGGTCTGGAAGCCAGAGGGGAAGGGCTCGACCTGGGCGATGGCCGGCACAGACAACGCTATGGCGGCCAAGGCGCCAAGTACGAGACGAAGCATGTGCTGTCCCTTCACGATGAATAACGCAGGGAGCATTGCATGTACCCGGTTCCGCGTCGATCACGCTCGTGCAGAAGCGCGCTACGCGAGCGGCACGGCAGGTTTAGGCGCGGTCGAGGCGGTAACCGCATAGGGCATGCCGACGCCCTCCTTCAACATCGCCTCGTAAAGGGCGTAACGCAGGTCGCTTTCGACCGAAAGGCGGTGTTCAACGTCGGAAATGTAGCCGCGCACGTTGAACACCAGCGCACTGGGACCGAAGTCGCGGAAGATGATGTAGGGTGCCGGATATTTCAGTAGGCCGGGCACGGTCGCTACGCAGGCCAGCAGAACCTCCTTCACCTTCGCGACGTCCGAGCCATAGGCCACGTTGACCGTCACATCGAACCGCCCCATGCGGTCGCGGTGGGTCCAGTTGGTCACCGCACCAGACAATAGTTCCGAGTTCGGCACGATCACCGAGGCGCGCGGGAAGGTCTCGATCTCGGTCGCCCGCACGCTGATGCGACGGACATAGCCTTCGTGTTGGCCCACCACCACCCAGTCGCCGACCTTGACCGGCCGTTCGATCAGCAGGATCAGCCCCGAGACGAAGTTGTTGACGATGTTCTGCAGGCCGAAGCCGATGCCGACCGACAGGGCGCCGGCGATCAACGCGACATTGGCAAGGTTCAGTCCGATAGCCGAGATCGCGACCAGCGCGGCCAGCACGAACCCGATATAGCCGACGCCGGCGGTAATCGAATGGCGGACGCCGATGTCGAGCCGCGTCTGCGGCAGGACGCGGTCACGCAGCGCGCTCTGCACGAAGCGCGTGATGATCAGCCCCAGGATGAAGAACGCAATCGCCGCGGCAATATTGCCGAGCGACAGCGTGATACCTCCGATCTTGATGCCGTCCGTCGCACGGCGCAGCCATTCGACCAGGGTGTCCGTTGGTACTCGCCAAGCCCCGGCCAGCGCCAGAAGGTAAAGTGCGAGGGCGAGTGCCTCGAATACGAAGCCCAGCCAGAAACGCAAACCGGTCTGCTCTCCCGTGACCGCCAGCCGGTCGCGCAGGCTGCTCAGCCTGGGGTTGGTGCTGTGAAGCAGCAAGTTCATGCTGTCGCGCGCAGCGCCGCGCACAATTAGGTAAAGGCCCGAGATCAGGCCAGAAAACAGCATGCCGCGAATGACGTACTCTGCCAGGTCGTCATAGCCCAGCAGGAGAGCCACCAGAGCCGGCGGGAGGGTGGCCCAGGCGAGAATGCGTGCGAAGCGCGCGGCGCCGGGCCCGACGGGCAAGCCACCCTTTGCTGCGGGATCGATTCGCCACAGCGTGCGTCCGCCGAGCGAGAGCAGAACGACGGCGAAAGCACAGCCCGACACCGCATGGTGCAGCACCTGCATCTCGTCGTCGCCCGAAAAGCGCCCCCAAGCCAATACGTTGAGCAGGTTGGCCAATACGAGTGCTGCCCCAAGCATGTGGAAGCGATGTACCACCCGTTTTGCCGATTCCTCGGTCAGGTGAATGGGCCGCCAATTTGGGTGGTCCGGCAGAAAGGCTGTTTGCGCCAGGCCGGTCACCAGCACGTAGGCGACGAAAGCGAAGGTGATCGCGCGAAGTACAGCACCGAACAGGCCGGCGACCAGGCCGTTTACATCCAGCACGATTAGCACGGCAATGGTGCAGACGGCGGGCAGAATCGCGCGCCCCAAAGCCTCAACAATACTGGCCAGGAGCACCCGCGCGCGGTCGGGTTCGGTGATCGTCGGATCTACGCCGGCGCGGCGCAGCAGCCAGGATCTGGCCGGCAGCATGATGAGGAGGATCAGCACCAGTACAACGGCCGCGGTCAAGGCAGCGGTGCGGCCGGCGCGGGTATCGGCCACATTGTGCCACCACTCCCCCGGCGCATCGCCAAGTGCAACCAGAAACGCGCCGAACTGCTGCCCTGCGGCCTGCCACAAGGAAGGATCGACCGGCGAAAGTCCTCGATCCAGCAACTGCTCGGTCAATTGCCGCCGCTCGGCGGTAGCGATTTCGTCGGCAACCGACTGGGCCCGGGCGGCGATGAACTCGGCCTGGCGCTGGCGCCCTTGGATGCGGGAGAGGTCGCTGGCTAGCTTCGCGCGTTGCGCGGCGACGGTTGCTGCTTCTTTCGGCTGTTCGGCGGTCGGTGCCGGCCCCAGCGCGTCGATCAGGCCCTGCTGCTGCCCCGCCTCGTTACTGGCTGCCTGGGCGGCAGCGCTGGCCGTGGCGCGGACACTGTCCGCTTCGCTGCGCAAATCGCGCAGGCGGTCGCCAGCCGTCGCCGGGAGGCGCGCCTCGCGCTGGGCGAGATCCAGCGTGCGTGTCCAGGCGGCGAGGCTGGCGGCGAAGGCCCGGTCGGGGTCCGGAACCTGCGCGAACGCGGACGCGCACAGCAGCGACAAGAGAAGGCCGACCAGAAACTTTGCCACGCGCATCCTCCCGAATTCGGCGGGCGGGGAGATTAGCACGCGATGCGGCGGATTCTAGGCGGCCGGATCGAACGCCCAGGCGCCCATCGACAGGCTGCCGAAGTCGAAACCGTTGTATAGCCGGTGGCCATGCGCGCCAGGACCTGCCGCGCCGAATGCCACGTGCAGCGGCAGCAGGTGCTCATCGCTGGGATGGGCCATCACTGCGCCCGGCGCGAGCCGGCGATAATCGGCAAGTGCCGTACGGTCACCAGCCGCAATCTTCTCGTCGAGCCAGGCGTCGAATGCGCGCGCCCAGTCCGGTGTGTCGGCATTGCCGCTGCGCATGCGCGTGAACGTGTCGCGCAGGTTATGAGTGGCCGAGCCGGTACCCATCACCAGCACGCCCTCCTTGGTCAGCGGGGCCAACGCCGCGCCAAGTCGAATGTGATGTTCTGCGCCCGCATGTGGCTGCATAGCTACCTGCGCCACAGGAATCTCGGCCTCGGGCCACATGAGCAGCAGCGGCGACCAGGCACCGTGATCCAGTCCCTGGTGCGCGTCGCACGCGACCGGCAGGCCAGCCGCCGAGATCAGGTCGGCTGCGCGGTTGGCGACCTGTGGGGCGCCCGGCGCCGCATAGCGGATGCGGTATAGCTCCTCGGGAAAGCCGGAGAAGTCGTGAATCGTTTCCGGCTTTTCCGCCGTACTCACCGCCGGCTTGTCGGTCTCCCAGTGTGCCGAGGCGCTGAGAATGGCGCGCGGCCGGCCATGCGCCTTCTCGTAGGCCTTGCCGAGGCCCAGCATGAAGTCACGCGCCGGTCCCGGCGTGATCACCATGGCGGGCGAGCCATGGCTGACGAAAAGCGGTGGCAGGGCTTTTGCGGTCATGGCAGGTCCATCAGCAGGGCATCGGTGTCGGCCTGCGCCGTAAGACTGATCTCGGTTACGTCAGTAATCGCCGCACCGTCGCGCTTGTCCAGCTTGGTGCCATTCACCTCTGCAGCGCCATCGGCGACCACCAGATAGGCGCGCCGGCCCGGCTTTAGAACGTGGTGCAGCGTCGTGCCCTTGGGCACCATGGCGCCATACAGCGTGGCATCCTGGTGGATCGGCAAGGCGTGCTTCACGCCGTCCTCGCCGCTGGCGAGCGCAACCCACTTGCCGCCGCGATCGCTCACCGGGAACTTGGCCTCGGCCCAGCCCGGCGCTAGGCCGCGGCGGTTCGGCTCGACCCAGATCTGGTACAGCAGCGTGTGCTCGTCTTCCTTGTTCCACTCGGAATGCATGATGCCGGTGCCGGCATGCATGACCTGCACGTCGCCCGCAACGGTGCGGCCCTCATTGCCCAGGCTGTCCTTGTGGCTGATCGCGCCTTTGCGGACATAGGTGATGATCTCCATGTCGCGGTGGCCATGGGTGCCGAAGCCGCTGCGCGGTGCGATCAGGTCGTCGTTCCAGACGCGCAAGGGGCCGAAGCCGTGACCCATGGGTGCCGGCACGCCGGAGAATGCAAAGTGAAATCGACTGTCGAGCCAGTCGATTTCCATCTTGCCCAATTCGCCGAACTGAATTTTCTTGATCATGATGCATTCCCTGCGGCCAGGCGCGTACGGTCGTGCGGGGCCGCGAAGTTCAGTGCCGGACCCTTGGGCACGATGCCGGTCGGGTTAACGGTGCGGTGGCTTTCATAGTAGTGGTGCTTGATGTGGGGCAGGTTCACCGTCTCTGCAACAGCCGGCACCTGGTATAGCTCGCGAAGGTAGTTCGACAGGTTTCGGTAGTCGACGATACGACTCAGGTTGCACTTGAAATGCCCATGGTAGACCGCGTCGAAGCGCACCAGCGTTGTGAACAGGCGCCAGTCAGCCTCGGTGACGAGATCGCCTGCCAGGTATCGCTGCCGGCCGAGCCTTGCCTCAAGGTCGTCCAGCGTGCCGAACAGTGCATCGAACGCGTCGTTGTAGGCGGCCTGCGTGGTGGCAAAGCCGCACTTGTAGACGCCGTTGTTGACGTGGTCGTAGACGGTCGCATTGACGGCATCGATTTCCGCCCGCAGCGGCGCAGGGTAGAAGTCGAGCGCGGCGTCGCCGAACGCGTCGAACGCCGAGTTCAGCATGCGGATGATCTCGGACGACTCGTTGTTCACAATCATACCGGTCTGCCTGTCCCACAGGACCGGCACGGTGACGCGACCGGAATAGTCCGGCTTCGCCTTGGTATAGATCTCGTGCAGGAAACGCGCGCCGTTCACATGGTCGGGATGCTGCGCCGAGAAGGTCCAGCCGTTTTCGAGCATGAGCCAATCGACGACCGAAACCGAAATCGTATTATGGAGTTTTTTCAACGCGCGGAAGATCAGCGTGCGGTGCGCCCATGGGCAGGCCAGCGAGACATACAGGTGGTAGCGGCCGGGTGCGGCCTTGAAGCCGCTCGATCCGTCGGCCGTGACCTGGCCGCGAAAGGCGGATTCACCACGTACGAACTTGCCGCCGCTATTGGCGGTGTCGTACCACTTGTCATGCCATTTGCCGTCGATCAGCAGGCCCATGGGCGTCGCCTCAGCCTTGGAGCCGCGCGGCGCGGCGGCCGGCCACCGACCAGCGGCCTGGACCAAACGCGACCAGAAGCAACAGGCCGCCAATCAGGCCGATGTTCTTGGTGAACATGGTCATCTGGATAATCTGTTCCATGTCCGTCTGGTTCCAGAAGTCATGGAAGATCAGCGACGCGATCAGGGTGAAGCCGGCCAGCAAGCCAGCGCCGAGCCATGTCCACAGACCGAAGATCAGCAACAGCGGCGCGCCGATCTCGACAACGATCGACAGCGGCAACAGGACCGGGATCATGGTCATGCCTTTCGCGGCCATGTATTCGGCCGTGCCGGAATAGGCGCCGAGCTTCTGCAGCCCTGCCGGGAGATAGACAAGGGCAAGGAGGATGCGGCCAGCAAGGGCGGCGGCGCTGGCGACGGTTGGCGGGAAGGGTGGGTTCATGTCTGGCTCCGCAGCTTGTTGCTTGGCGATATGTCGCTAACGACAAGATCAGCCCGATGTCGCCAAAACACAATTATGGTTAAATGCGATAGTTTGTTGCTTCCAGGTAGACAATGGCTAGTTTGAAATTACCCCGTACTGGCCCAAGATGTCGGCAATGAGAGCCCGTCCTGAAACCGCGCCTGCTCTTGCCGGACTTGCCGCTGGCGTCGTACTGGCATTGCTGGCACCGCCACTGGCCGTGGAAGGTATGGCGACCTGGGGTGAGCGATGGATAATTTCGCCCTTCGCCCAGCTCGTTTATCTTGGACTTTCCTGCTTCTGAATTGACAATCTAGCCTTGCGGCCTAGGCTCGTTTCCTGAGGGAAACGGTAGCGGACGCATGGATAATCTTAGCGGCATGGCGATTTTTGCCCGGGTGGTCGAGGCGCGGAGCTTTTCCGGCGCGGCTAAGCAGATGGGCCTGTCCAAATCCGCCGTCAGCAAGCAGATCGGCCAACTCGAAGACCGGCTCGGCGCCCGCCTATTGGACCGCACCACCCGCCGCATCGCACTGACCGAGGTGGGTCGTGTGTTCTACGAGCATGCCGCCCGCATGCTCGCCGAGGCGCGCGCCGCCGAGGAGGCGGTTACGTCGCTGCACGAAATGCCGCGCGGCCTGTTGCGCATCAACCTGCCGATGAGCTTCGGCATGGCGCATATCGTGCCGGCTATCCCGGATTTCCTGAACCGCTGCCCCGAGCTGAAAATCGACATGGCGTTTTCCGACCGTTATGTCGATCTGCTGGACGAGGGCTTCGATCTTGCCGTCCGCATCGCGCGCCTGACTGATTCCAGCCTGATCGCCAAGCGTCTGGCGCCGAACCACTACGTGGTCTGCGCGTCGCCAGAATACCTGGCCAAGCATGGCGAGCCGAAAAGGCCGGACGATCTCGCCGCCCATTCCTGCCTCGGCTACACCTATTCGGCCGATCCCGAGCACTGGAAGTTCATCGTCGATGGCAAGCCGGTGAACGTGCGGGTCGGCGGCCGGCTGCGCGCCAATAACGGCGACGCGTTGCGGGTCGCCGCGATCAACCACCACGGACTGATCTATTCGCCCAGCTTCATGATCGGCCAAGACGTCGCCGCCGGGCGCCTGCGCGTCGTGCTGCGCGACTTTACGCCCGACGATTCTGCGATCTACGCTGTCTATCCATCGCGCCGCTACCTGACGCCGAAGGTGCGCACTTTCATTGATTTCCTGGTCGCGCGCTTTGGCCCCGAGCCGTACTGGGACACGGAATCCGGCCTGTGCGACGCTGCAACGCAGCATAAAAAAGTTTCGTAAGTACGCAAATCGCCCTTGCAGGGGTGGGCCAAACTGCCATATGCAGGCGTCGTTGGTTCAACCGTCAGGCGTATCGGGTCATGCAGAACATGCGACGACTTCGACACCAAGCGCTCAAACGAGCGCGGTGCGCCCGCCTGACCTCGGTCTGAACCTACCAGCGAGAATCTCCATCCCCGCTTCGGGTCGTTCAGGACAGGGTCGGCAGCGCCGCACCCCCGGCGGCAGCACCGCATCAAGCGGTCGCGCGCCGGTTCCCACCGTCCACGATCTCGTACCCGAAAGCACGCTCATGTTCCCCATCCTTACCGAACGGCCCTCGGATTCCCCCCGCATCGATGCCCTCGTCGCCGCGTGCTTCGGCCCGGACCGGCACCAGAAGACGGTCTACCGTTTCCGCGAGGACGTGGCGCCGATTCCGGAACTGTCGTTCGTCGTCCGCAACGGGCGCGAGGTCGAAGGTTCGATCCGCTTCTGGCCGGTCGTGATCGGCGCGCAGGAAATCCCCGCTGTGCTGCTGGGCCCGCTGTGCATTTCGCCCGAGCGGCAGGGACAGGGCATCGGCCGCGCATTGATGCGGCACAGCCTCTATGCGGCAACGCGCCTGGGTCACCGCATCTGCGTGCTGGTCGGCGACAAGGCGTATTACGAGCCGTTCGGCTTCCACAACGCGCCGGCGGCAGGCCTCGAACTGCCTGGCTGGGTCGATCCCGAGCGGTTCCAGGTCATGGAGCTGATGCCGGGCGCCATGCGGGGCGTCAGTGGCATGGTGGCCAAGTCCCCTTTTGGCAGTGCCGGGCGGCAGGCGCGGCGAAAAGCGGCGTAAGACCGCGCGCAACCGCCAGTCCGGTTCTTGCCTTCACGGCTTTGTTCGCGGTGATCGGCGCGGAGGCAGCTGAGTAAATCTCAGCGGCCCTCGCGGCGCCACGCGGTAACCATCGTGCCGATCAGCAGGACAAGCACCAGCAGCGCTGGCAGTAGGGGGAACTGCCGGATGCCGGTGACGAGGTAGTCGTCGTGGGCGACGAGGCCCAGCCAGGTGCGCCCGCTGGTATCGCGGCCTGCGCCGGTGCGGCGCAGTTCGGGCATCCCGTCGGCCAGCCAGCGGACCGAACCACCTGTCGCATCGGCGACCGGCTGCAGGATCTTCGGCGTGGCACGAACGTCGGCGAACTCGCGCGGATTCACGGTACCGACAGCGGCCATGGTGGTCTTGTCGCCCTCGCTGATGCGGTACAAACCCGACTGGCGGGCGACCAGCGTGCCGGTGGCGCGGCCGTCGCCGGTCTCGGTCAGCACCACGTCATCGGGGCCGCCATCCGGGCGCGTTACCGTCGCGGTGCGTTCGGTGGGCATCAGCGAGCGGCGCGTAATCTCGATTTTGTTGTCCGCGACCTTGGCGGTCAACGCGTCTTCCTCGAGGTCAGGCTCCTTCATCAGCCAGTGCGCCACGCGGCGCAACAGTTCGGCCTGCGGTCCGCCGCCGTCGAAACCGCGTGCCCACAGCCAGGCATGGTCAGACGTGATCTGCGCCACGCGGCCTTTGCCGACGCGGTCCAGCTGCAATACCGGCCGGCTGCCGAGACCGGACATCAAGGTGTAGCCACGCTGCGGATCGACATCGACCATCTGGAACCAGCGACCCCAGGTCGGTAGTTCGGTGGCGGTGCCTGCACCGGGCAGGTCGGCGGTTACGGGATGACGCCGGCCAGAATCCGTCAGTGTCGGCCGGAAGCCCTCAACGCGGATCTGTCCCGTGGGCCGGCCAGGCAAAATCTCCGACAGAGGCGTGCGCGACAAGCCATTCGGGCTGGCGAAGCCGGGCCCCGAGGCCTCGAGCAGCGCGCCGCCCTTCTTCACGTAATTCGCGATGTTCTGGAAATAGTTGTTCGGCAGGATTCCGCGCCGCCGGTAGCGGTCGAAGATGATGAGGTCGAACTCGGCGATCTTCAGTTCGAACAGTTCGCGGATCGGGAAGGCGATCAACGACAGTTCGCGAATCGGCGTGCCATCCTGCTTCTCGGGCGGACGCAGAATGGTGAAGTGGACCAGATCGACCGAGGGGTCGGCCTTCAGCAGGTTACGCCAGACACGCTCGCCCGCGTGCGGCTCGCCCGACACCAGCAGCACGCGCAGGCGGTCGCGCACGCCGTTGATGACGACAACGGTGCGGTTGTTCAGCAGGGTGAGTTCGCCATCGACCGGCTCGACTGACAGCTCGACGAAATTGGTGCCGCCATGGGGAATTTTGAACGGCACGGTGGCCATCTGGCCGATCAGCACGCGCTTCTGCACCGGCGGGCCGCTATCAGTCGTCATGGTCACCAGCGCATCGCCTGGCACGGTGTCGTCCACGCGCAGGCCAATTTCCACGTCGTGGCCGACGATGCCATAGGTCGGAGCCTGGTCGATGGTGATGCGCCGGTCGCGTTCGTCGGGAGAGCCGGTCAGCAACGTATGCACCGGGCCACCGAGGCGGCGCGCGACATCCGCCGCCGGCGCGTCGTGCACCTGGCCGTCGGTCAGCAACAGGGCGCCGGCGAAGCGCTCCCTGGGCGTGTCGGCCAGCGCGCGCTGCAGGGCGTCAAACAGGCGCGTGCCGTCGTCGTTCGGCGTCTCGCTGCCAGCTTCCGTGCGGCCGGCATGGACGACCCGCAGATCCAGATTGCCGGCGGCGCCCAGGCGCTGGGTGATTTCCTGCTCCGCCTTCTCAGTCTGCTCGCGGCGCTTGCCGAGGTCTTGCGACGGGCTGTCATCGACTACCACCACTGCAACGTTGGGCACCGGCTGGCGGAGTTCCTCGACCAGTAGGGGATTGGCAAGGGTCAGCAGACCGACCGCGATGGCGCCTGCGCGCCAGATGATGCCGCGCGCGCGTCGCACCGCGCCGAAGATGACCAGCGCCAGGCCGACGACGCCCAATGCCGCGATCAGCCAGACCGGAACCAGCGGTGCGAAGTCGATGGTGGTCAGCGCGTTCAATTGCCCAGCCGTTCAAGCAGTGCGGGCACGTGTACCTGGTCCGCTTTGTAATTGCCGGTCAGCGTGTACATGATCAGGTTGACGCCGAAGCGATATGCCATTTCGCGCTGCGTCGGCGTGCCGGGAACCAGCGGCGCCATTGGCCGCCCCGCCGCGTCAACCGCCCAGGCGCCGGCCCAGTCGCTGCCGCCGATCACAATCGATGTGACACCGTCCTTGGCTCCGCCAGGATTGCGTTCCACCCAGATCTGTCCGCCGCCGAAGCGGCCGGGGAATTCCTGCAGCAGGTAGAACGATTTTGTCAGCACGTGATCGGTCGGCACCGGCGCCAGCGGCGGTATATCCAGCCGGCTGAGCAATTGACGCAGCTTCAGCGTACCTGGGCCGGCGCGGCCGCCGGTGAATGAGCCGTGGTCGCGGGTATCGAACAGGATCAGCCCGCCGGTTTTCATGAAACGGTCCAGCTTCGCCAGCGCGGCCGGCGACAGGTCGGGTTGGGTCGCCACCATCGGCCAGTACAGGAACGGGAAGAACGCGATCTCGTCCTTCTCCATGTCGATACCGAACGGGGCCGTCGCCTCGACCGAGGTGCGGCGGAACAATACGTCGGTCAGGCCGGTCAGACCGGCCTTGCTGATGGTATCGACCTCGGCGGTGCCGGTGATCACATAGGCCAGCCGCATGTCGACCGCCGCCTGCAGCGCCATTTCCTCGGTATTGCGCGGCGGCGGCTGTGTCGGCAGCGCACCTTGCGCCTGCGCAGGGTCGTGGCCGCCGATAAGTGCGAGGAGGATGACCGCGCCGGCCAGACGCAGGCGGAACAACCCGCGCATCAAAAACGCGATAATCAGGTCGAGCAGGCCGAGCGCAATGGCAGCTACCAGCAGCCACGGCAACAGGTCCAGTGCCTTGCCACCTTCCAGCCCGAGCAGGGTGACGCCACCAGGCCAGCGGGTGATCGGAGTCAGCGCCGTTGTGCCCGTGGTGAGGTTCAGTGCTACGCGCGCATCTTCGCGACCATAGAAGCCGGGCGGATGACGCGGGCCGATCTCTGTCGTCGTGTCGGCGACGCTGAGTGGCTGGGCCGCTGGTCCCGGTGTGCCGAGGCGGCCGAAGCCGTCGAGCAGGCTCAGCGGCGGTAATGTCTCGCGGCCCGTGACGCCGGCAACGCCTTGGGCCAGGTCGGTCACGCGGCGCAGCATTTCGACGAACAGGCCCGACAGCGGCAGGTCCGACCATTGCGTGTTTGCAGTCGTGTGGAACAGCACGATCCAGCCCTTGCCGCGCCGCTCGGCGGTCACCAGCGGCGTGCCATCTTCCAGTCGCGCCCATGTCTTGGCATTCAGATTGACGTCGGGCTCGGCCAGAACCTGGCGCGTCACCGTCACATCCGGCGGCAGTTCCAGACCGTGAAACGGGCTCGTCTCGGGAAAGGGTGACAGCTTCGCCGGTTGCGCCCACGACATTGCGCCGCCCAGTTGTCGGCCGCCTCCGGTGCGTACGGTAACCGGCAGCAGCGTATCGGCGCTTTCCGCCAGACGCGGGCCGGCAAAGCGGACGAGTACGCCGCCGGCATCGACCCAGCCGTCCAACAGGCGCCGCTCGACGCCGACCACCTGGCCGATATCGGCCAGCATCATCACCGCCAGTTCGCGCTGCAGCAGGTCGTCGATGCGCCCCGTGCGCACCTCGTTGTAAGGTGCCAGTGCGCGGTCGAGATAGAACAGGTCCGACAGCAAGGGCTGGCGATCCTCGTCGCTGCTGCTCGATACCAGCCCCACAGGGCGGCGACGCCAGCGTTCGTCCAGCAGCACCGTAGTGCCGGCCGACTGGCCATTCTCGATATCCAGCCGGACAAGCCGGTTGCGCAGTTCCAGCGGCAGGTCGAGCAGGGCGGAGGCAGAGGTCGCATTGGCCTCAAAGCTCAGCGCTTCGCGCGCCAGCACGCGGCCCTGGTCAGCGGTGGCAGTGACCCACAGGCTTTCCGGTGCGCCTGTCGTGGCGCGGATCGCACGCAGGCGCATGCCCGCGCCTTCGACCACGGGCGGCAGCAACGCACGGGCACTGGTGCCGGCCACGACCTTTACATCGCCGAGGGTCTGCAGCCGCTCGGCCAGTGCGAATGCGTTGTTTGACGCGCCGCTTTCCAGGCTATCGGTAAACCACATGATCTCTGCCGGCCCAGGCAGTTTCAGGCCGTCAAGGGCGCGCAGCGCCGCTGCGCGGTCGGTAGGCCAGGGCTTCGGTCGCCAGGCCTGCACGATGGCGCGCGCTTCTGACGCCGGCATCAGCCGGCCGGGATGCAGTGTCTCGCCCGTTGCAGAGGCGGCGGTGCCCATCAGCACGACGGCCCGGTTGTCACGCTCCGCCTGCTCTACGGTCTGGTTCATCTTGTCCAGCCGCGCGGGCCAGTCGCCTGCTGCGGCCCAGCCGTCGTCGGCCACGATCAGCAGGGGCCCGGCCGAAACAAGTTTGGTGTCGGGATTGAGCACAGGCTGCGCCAGGGCGAGGATTGCCAGCGCTGCGATGACCAGACGCAGCAATAGCAGCCACCACGGTGTGTGTGCGGGCGTTTCTTCCTTGGGGATCAATTGCAGCAGCAGGCGCAACGGCGGGAACGTCACCTGCTTGGGCGAAGGAGGCGTGATCCGCAGCAACCACCACAGGACTGGCAGTGCGACCAGCGCCAGCAATATCCACGGCGCGACGAAGCCGATGGCGCCGAGGTTCAGCATGCCGTGCGATCCGTCACGGGCGCAGCCCGCCGGCCAGCGCGCCATACAGCGACAGCAGCGCGCTTTGCGGCGGCCGGTCGGTACGATGGGTGGCAAAAGTCCAGCCGGCGCGCTGGGTCAGGGCACGCAGCGAGTCGTGGCGGCGGGTGAGCCGCGCGGTCCAGTCGGCGCGGAGCGTTTCCACCCGGCCGATGGTGAGGGCGCTTTCGCCTTCCATGCCTTCGAACCGGGTGCGGCCGCGGAAGGGCAGGCTTTCCTCCGCCGGATCGACGATCTGCAGCAGATGGCCGGAAATGCCAGAGGCGGCAAAGCGGCGAACGGCGGCATCGACTTCGCCCAGCGGCGACAGGAAGTCGCCGATCAGCACCACATGGGCATAGCGAGGCAGTTCGGTCGCCGGCGGCAGGCTGTCCATTGCCGCGTTCTCGACCAGAAGGGTGCGCGCCATGCGGTCGAGTGCGGCCTTGCCCGTCGTGGCCAGCCGATCAACGCCGAGCAGGCCAATACGCTCGCCGCCGCGCACGAGCAGGCTGGCCAGCGCGAGCAGCAGCACGGTGGCGCGGTCGCGCTTTTCCATCTCGGCGCGGGCCGAGCGCCACTGCATCGAGGGCGAACCGTCGCGCCATAGCCAGACGCTCTCCGCCGCCTCCCATTCGTTCTGGCGGACGTAGTAATTCTGGCTCTTCGCCGATTGCCGCCAGTCGATGACTGCGGCCGGATCGTCGGGCTGATACCGGCGGAACTGCCAGAATGCATCGCCGGTGCCGGTGCGGCGGCGGCCATGGACGCCCTGCGCCACGGTCGAGGCGACGCGTTCGGCCGCGACCAGCAGCGGCGGCAGGGTCGAGCCAAGCTGCTCGGCGCCTTCGCGAAGTCTTCTGGCCGGGTCCTGTCGGGGAGCAGCTGCCATCCGGCTAGCGCAACGGGACCAGCAGCCGGTCGATCAGCGCGTCGATGCCAATACCGTCTGCGCGCGCCGCAAACGTCAACGCCATGCGATGGCGTAGCACCGGCGGGGCGAGTGCAACAACGTCATCGACCGATGGAGCCAGGCGTCCTTGCAGCAGCGCGCGTGCGCGCACCGCCAGCATCAGCGCCTGGCTGGCGCGCGGGCCGGGGCCCCAAGCGACGTGGTCCTTCAGGTTGGCCGACGTGCTGGTTTCTGGCCGCGCACCGCGCACCAGATTCAGGATCGCATCCAGCACGCTTTCGCCGACAGGCAAACGGCGCACCAGTTGTTGGGCGGCGATCAGCTCGTTGCCGTTCATTACCGCCTGGGCTTTAGCCTCGACCGAGCCGGTCGTGGCCAGGAGCATGCTCTTTTCCGCCTCGCGGTCCGGATAGGACACATCGATCTGCAGCAGGAAGCGGTCGAGCTGCGCCTCCGGCAACGGATAGGTGCCTTCCTGCTCAATCGGGTTCTGCGTTGCGAGAACATGGAACGGGGCGGGCAGGGGATGACGCGTGCCGGCGACCGAGACCTGTTTCTCCTGCATCGCCTGCAGCAGGGCCGATTGTGTGCGCGGGCTGGCGCGGTTGATTTCGTCGGCCATCAGCAGCTGGCAGAACACGGGGCCTGGAATGAAGCGGAACGACCGGCGGCCGGTTTCATCTTCTTCCAACACTTCCGAGCCGGTGATGTCAGCCGGCATCAGGTCGGGGGTAAACTGGATACGGCGTTCGTTCAGGCCCAAGACCTTGCTCAATGTCTCCACCAGGCGGGTCTTGGCCAGGCCCGGCACGCCGACCAGCAATGCGTGACCGCCAGCGAGGATGGTGATCAACACCTCGTCGATCACGCTCTCTTGGCCGAAGATGACGCGGCCGACCTCGTGGCGAACCTGGGCGATACGTTCGCCGGCCGCCTCGATCTCGCCGACCAGCACGTCGGCCGTATCGCTGACATTGCTCATCCTGACCCTTTATATATATGTGAGCGATCCCAAGGCTAAACCGAGTCGCAAGGCTTGTGCCACCCCTCGCGACGAAAATAAGGGACCAAAGTGACCGAGAGGCCCACTCCGACCGATCCTTTCAAGCTGTTTGCCGGTCTGGATTTGCGCAAGGCACCACCGGTTGAGCGCTGGAATCCGCCGTTTTGTGGCGATCTGGACATGCGCATCGCCCGCGACGGCACCTGGTTCTATCTAGGCTCGCCGATCGGCCGGTTGCCCATGGTGAAGCTGTTCGCCAGCGTGCTGAAGCGTGAAGACGGCCGCTACTACCTGGTGACTCCGGTGGAAAAGGTCGGAATCAAGGTCGATGACGCGCCGTTTGTGGCGGTCGAGGTACGTGCCACGGGTGCGGGTGCGGATACCAATCTCGCCTTTCGGACGAATGTGGACGACGTGGTGACGGCCGGGCCCGATCATGCCATTCGGGTCGAGATCGACCCTGAAACGCAGGAGCCGTCGCCCTACATCCACGTCCGCCGCGGACTCGAGGCGCTGATCGGCCGGGCAGTGTTCTACGAACTGGTCAACATGGCCGAGGAGCGCGACGGCCAACTCGGCGTGTGGAGCGGCGGGCAGTTTTTCACGCTGGGGCGGCCCCATGGCTGACGCCACTTTCTTCGATCGGCTCACCCGCGCCGTATCACCCCCGCCCGCGCTGGAGCATGTGCCACGTAGCTATACGGCGATGCTGGCTGGCGACATCAAGATGAGCGACTACTTGCGCGAGACGCGCCCGTCGCAGCTGTCGGCGGCGGCGGTGCTGGTGCCGGTGATCGACTATCCGCACGATCCGCGCGTTCTGCTGACCCGTCGGCAGGAAGCGATGCGGCGCCACGCGGGGCAAATTGCCTTTCCGGGTGGTCGGGTCGACCCCGACGATATCGATACAGTCGCCGCCGCCCTGCGTGAGGCACAGGAGGAAATCGGTCTGACACCAGACTACGTACAGGTATTGGGAGCCCTGTCACCCTATGCCACCGGCACAGGCTTTGTGATCGTGCCTATTGTCGGTCTGGTGCGTCCGGGTTTCACTTTGGCACCCGACTCTCGCGAGGTGGCCGAGGCCTTTGAGGTGCCTCTCGACTTCCTGCTCGATCCGGTGAACCATCACCGGCATCGCGGCGAGATTGGTGGCGCCGTGCGCGAATGGTGGGCCATGCCCTACGGCGACTATTACATTTGGGGCGCGACGGCGGGCTTGGTGCGCGACCTGTACGAACGCTGGGCAAAGGCGGGCTGAAGCCATGGCCGGGCGTATCGCCTTCGACCTCTTGCTCTTCCTGCTGCCGTTCCTGCTGTACGGAATATACATCTGGTATGCGCGCTGGCGACTGGAGCACGATCCTAAATGGCGCGATGCGCCGCTCGCTTGGCTGACCATGGCGGGCCTGGGCCTGGTGCTGATCAGCTTCGTTGCATGGCGTCTGCTGGAACCGGCCAACAGGGATGGGACCTACGTTCCCGCCCGGATCGAAAACGGCAAGATCGTCCCAGGCGAAATGGTCAAATGACCGGGCGGCGGCGCATCGCGCTGCCGGCCTGGCTGCGCCGCCCTGGCTTGCGCATGGTGATCCGTGCGCTGGAGTCAGCTGGCGGTACGGCCCGGTTTGTCGGTGGCGCGGTCCGTGCGGCGCTGCGGCGCGAACCGCCCGGCGACATCGACATTGCCACCGACCTGGTGCCCTTGCGCGTTATGGCGGCATTGCGGCGCGCCGGCCTGCGGGCGATCCCGACCGGCCTGAAGCACGGCACCGTCACTGCCGTGGTCGGCGGCGAACACGTAGAGATCACCACGCTTCGCGTCGATGTCGAAACCTTCGGCCGTCACGCGCGGGTTGCTTTTACTGGCAACTGGCATGCCGACGCCGCCCGCCGCGACCTGACAATAAATGCGATCTATGCCGGCCCGGACGGCCTGGTGTTTGACACGGTCGGCGGCATTGCTGACCTTGCCGCCGGCCGGGTGCGCTTCGTCGGCGACGCACATCGGCGCGTGGCCGAGGACGCCCTGCGCATCCTCCGGTTCTTCCGTTTCCACGCTCGTTACGGCCGGGGCGAACCGGACGAGGCGGCCATGGCGGCGTCCCATGACGCCGCTGCCTTGGTAGGCGGACTGTCGGGCGAGCGCATTTCCGGCGAGATGTTTCGCATCCTTGCTTTGCCCGATCCTGCGCCGGCTTTGGCTCTGATGGCGCAGGCCTGTGTACTCCAGTACGTGATTCCTGTGCCGTTCGATGTGGATCGCCTGCAACGCCTGGTGAAACTTGAGGATATTCACGGCCTGTCGGATCCGCTACGTCGTCTCGCCGCGCTGCTGCCGCGCGACAGCGCTGTCGCGCTGTCGGTGGCCGGCCGCTGGCGGCTGTCAAATCAGCAGCGCGCCGATCTGGTGGCATTCGCGCAAGCTCCGCCACCTTTGGATGATGCGCTTGCCGTACGGCGTGCGGCCTACCGGATCGGCATCGAACGCACCCGTGCACATGTTTTGCTGGCTGCCGCGGACGGGGCAGGCGGAGATGTTGCTGCGGCCCTCGCCGTGCTGGATGCATGGTCGTCGCCGGTACTGCCGGTCCGCGGCGATGACGTCATGGCGCTTGGCGTTACACGCGGTCCGGCGATTGGAAAGCTTCTCCATGCGGTCGAAGCCTGGTGGATCGACCAGAATTTTTCTGCCAGCCGGACCGAATCTCTCGCCAGATTGCGCGAACTGGCCAAAAAAACCGTCTGAGCGCGACTCCGATTCGTTTCTCCGATTCTCACTGAAGCGATTTCATTTTTTGCACTGCAGCGTGATCAAAAATCTCGCGTCGTCGCCAGCATGCGCATGTGCGTCGCGCGCCTCCCACTGCATCCTCATCACACGCGCAACATCATCGCGGACCTGCGATGTCGCGGGCACAATCGATCAATTTTGCTGTCGTGAATTTGCGTAGCGCGTGTGGGCGCAACGCGCGTGCAGCAACAAGCTGCCTCGGCAGGGACCTGCTTAAATGTTGATTTTATTGGGTTTTTTAGGCTCGACCCGACGGTGGATAACTTTCGGGGAGCGACCGGCAGACGCCAGATAAAATTCGAGCTCCGCTTCGGTGCCACTTATTGGGCGATCACCAAAGCGGAGCTCGGAACCGCAAACTACTTCTTCTTCGCGGCCTTCTTCTTGACGACCTTCTTGGCCACCTTCTTCTTCGCGGCCTTCTTCTTTGCTGCCATGATCTTCTCCATTGCGTAACGGCTTGAGCCGTATGGATGTGACGAGAAACCTCTCGCACACCCATATTGCTAGCATATCAGCGGTGCGCTAACCACAAAATCTTGCTGAATCAACTTTGAAATTATTGCGGAGGAGAAATTTTTCCGCGCGCCGTGCTGAGTCTGCAACAGGTGCGTGGATCAGCGCGCGATTTTCACCATGCGCCCCTTCGCGGTGCGAACCTGTTCACCATCGCGATGACGCGCGAACCGCAACGTCATGCCTTCACCGGTCAGCGTACGCTCATAAATTTGCAGTTCGAACGCGCCATCGTCGCCGATGGTCAGCGTGTTGTTGCGGATGTTCGCCCAGGCGTATACGCCCTGCATCGGATCGACGGTGTCGGTTGCGCGCCAAAGGTTGGGCCGGCCGGCCGAGACAAAGGCCTTCGTGGTGCTCTTGTTCACCGCGGTCGGATCGGCGGTGCTGCCCTTCTGGCGCTGGATCGTGTTCCACGTGATGGTGAAGCCATTGTCGGCGCCGGCGACCTGCACGTCGAGGTCGCGGGCCGTCACCTGGAAATAGACGCTGCCGTCGCTCTCCGAGAGCGCATTGCCGCGCCACTGGCCGAAGAATGCATTGATGGACGCATCCTTGGCCATCGCCGGAAAAGCCAGCAATAGCGCGACGAAAAGCGGAATCACCCGGCGAAATGTCATCTTCTTCTCCCTGTCGATACCTTGGCGCTGAATGCCGCGATGATAGGTGCGCGCAACCCTTAAGTCAGGGCCATTTCACCTCGGGTGGCAGCGACATCAGGATCGCCTCGACATTGCCGCCGGTCTTGAGACCGAACGTCGTGCCCCGGTCATAGAGCAGGTTGAACTCCACATACCTCCCACGACGCTGCAATTGGTGTTCGCGGTCGGCCGGGGTCCAGGTCTCGTTCAGGTGTCGTCTGACGATTCGGGGATAGACGTCAAGAAAGGCGAGGCCGACGTCCTTGGTGAAAGCAAAGTCATTTGCCCAATCGCCGCTGTCGACATGGTCATAGAAAATCCCGCCTACTCCCCGGGGCTCGTTGCGATGCGGCAGGAAGAAGTATTCGTCGCACCATTTCTTGAACCGCGGGTAATAGGTCGGGTCATGGCGGTCACACGACTCCCGGAACGCGTCGTGGAATATTTTTGTGTCCGCATCCACTGGCACCATCGGTGTCAGGTCCGCGCCGCCGCCGAACCATCCCTGCGTCGTCACGATGTGGCGGGTGTTCATGTGGACCGCCGGAACTTTCGGGCTGCGCATGTGGGCGACAAGCGAAATTCCGCTCGCCCAAAAGCGTCCATCCTCCGATGCACCGGGAATTTGTTTGCGGAAGTCTGCCGAGAATTCTCCGTGTACGGTCGAGATGTTGACGCCGACCTTCTCGAACACCCGGCCATGCATCAAACTCATCGTTCCGCCGCCACCGCCAGGCCGGTCCCAGGCCCGACGTTCGAATCGTCCCGCCGGAAGGCCGGCATGTGGCCCGGCGTCCAGTTCATCTTCCAGCGCCTCGAAGGCGGCGCAGATACGGTCTCGGAGGCTGAGGAACCAGGCGGCCGCTTCGGCCTTGCGCGATTCGGTCTGGTCGGAAACGGGCAAACCTAAACTCCTTATATATAAGGTGTGGTGAAGCCGCCGGTTTGGCGTAGTGCCTCGCCCAATACCATGCCGGCTGCGATGGCGACATTGATGGAGCGCAAACCCGGGCGCATCGGGATCAGGACGCGGGCATCGGCCGATGCGGCCACGTCCTCGGGCACCCCGGCGGTTTCGCGCCCCACCATCAGCAGGTCATCGGGCGCAAAGGCAAAGGCGGTATAGGGCATGCTCGCCTTGGTGCTCAGCAGCACGAGTCGGCCCCTTGGGCGCGTGTCGCAGAACGTCTCCCACGATCTGTAGGCCGAAATGTCGGCATGTTCGGCGTAGTCCAGGGCGGACCGGCGTACGGCCTGCAACGAAAACGGGAAGCCACAGGGTTCAATTATATGGACCGGAACGCCAAGGCAGGCGCCCAAGCGAATCAGCGTCCCCACGTTCGGTGGCAGGTCAGGCTGGTATAGGGCGAGGTGCATCTCAAATCATTGGCTTGAATGGAGGAATTGGATTTTTGCTGCGGTGCGGCAAGCTGTCGCATAAAACTGGCGAAATGCTGGACATCGCAAGATTATAGTGAGAAAAACTCAGGCCTTCGATTTTGCGCACTTTTGGGGATTTCATGGCCACAAGCGGTTCGAACGGCGGCGCTGACGGCGTCGTGCGTCGCGACTTCCTGACGATTGCGGCAGGTGCTTTCACAGCTGTCGGCGTTGCGGCGGCAATCTGGCCCTTCGTGCACCAGATGAACCCCTCCGCTGACGTTCTGGCCCTGTCGTCCACCGAGGTCGACATCTCGAAGGTCCAGGCCGGCCAGGCCATCACCGTATTGTGGCGTGGCAAGCCCGTCTTCGTGCGCCACCGCACCGAGGCGGAGATCGACGCTGCCCGGCGCGACGACACCGCCAGCCTGCCCGATCCGCAGAAAGACGCGGACCGCGTTAAGAAGGCGGAGTGGCTGATCACCTTGGGTGTCTGCACCCATCTGGGTTGCGTGCCGTTGGCCTTCCAGGGCGACTACAAGGGCTGGTTCTGTCCCTGTCACGGTTCGCACTACGACACGTCGGGCCGCATCAGGAAGGGGCCGGCGCCGAGAAATCTCGAAGTCCCGCAATACGCCTTCCTCAACGACACGCGCGTCAAGATCGGCTGAGGGGGAGCGGGGGCATGTCCGGCATTCACAGTAAGTTCAACAAGGGCATTATCGGCTGGATCGATTATCGCCTGCCGATCTTCACCATCCTCGACGACATGGTCGGTACCGGTTATCCGACCCCAAGGAACCTCAATTACTGGTGGAACTTCGGCTCGCTCGCCGGCCTCTGCTTGGTTATCCAGATCGTCACCGGCATCGTGTTGGCGATGCACTATACGCCACACGTTGATCTGGCGTTCGCCTCGGTCGAACACATCATGCGCGACGTCAACTACGGTTGGCTGCTGCGCTACGTCCACGCCAATGGCGCGTCGATGTTCTTCGTGGTCGTCTATATCCACATTTTCCGCGGCCTTTACTTCGGTTCGTACAAGAGCCCGCGCGAAGTGCTGTGGTTCCTTGGCATCATCATCTTCCTCCTGATGATGGCGACCGCGTTCATGGGCTATGTGCTGCCGTGGGGCCAGATGAGCTTCTGGGGCGCCACCGTCATCACCAATCTGTTCTCTGCCATTCCGGTGGTTGGCGACTATATCGTCACCCTGCTCTGGGGCGGCTTCTCGGTCGATAACCCGACCCTGAACCGGTTCTTCTCGCTGCACTACCTGCTGCCGTTCGCGATTGCGGCGGTGGTCGTGCTGCACATCCTGGCCCTGCACCAGCATGGCTCGAACAACCCGCTCGGTATCGACGCCAATGGTCCGCAGGACAAGATCCCGTTCCATCCGTACTACACGGTGAAGGATCTGTTCGGCATCGCCGTGTTCCTGATTTTCTTCTCGGCGCTGGTGTTCTACGCGCCCAATATGTTGGGCGAGGTGGACAATTATATCGAGGCAAACCCGCTGGTGACCCCGGCGCATATCGTCCCCGAATGGTACTTCCTGCCGTTCTACGCGATCCTGCGCTCGATCCCGGACAAGCTGTTCGGCGTGCTGGCGATGTTCGGCTCCATCCTGCTGCTGTTCGTCCTGCCTTGGCTGGACACCAGCCGGGTTCGGTCCGCGCGGTTCCGTCCGGTGTTCAAGGTGTTCTTCTACGTCTTCATCGCCGACTGCGTGCTGCTGCTCGTGTGCGGCGGCAAGCCGCCCGAGGGCATCTGGCTCATCCTCGGCCGTATTGGCACTGCCTACTACTTCATCCACTTCCTGATCCTGTTGCCGGTTATCGGTTTCTGGGAGCGCCCTTTGCCGCTGCCCAAGTCGATTTCCGAACCGGTTCTAGGTGGCGGCAAGCCAGCCGCGGCGGTTGCCGCGCCGGCGAAGGAGTAGTTCCGATGCTCAGGATTGTTTTCGCGACTGTCGCCGCTCTTGCCATTGCCGCGCCCGCTTACGCGGCGGAAGGCGGACCAGAGCTGCCGAAGCTGAAGTGGAGCTTCAATGGCGCGTTTGGCACGTTCGATCGCGGCGAAGTTCAGCGCGGCTTTCAGGTCTACAAGGAAGTTTGCGCCGCCTGCCATTCGATGCACTACGTGTCGTATCGCAATCTCGCCGATATCGGTTTCACCGAGGCCGAGGTAAAGGCGATCGCAGCGGCGAACGAGGTCACTGCCGGCCCGAACGATGATGGCGAGATGTTCCAGCGTCCTGCCTTGCCGTCGGACCGCTTCAAGTCGCCCTATGCGAACAGCAAGGCAGCTGCGGCCGCCAATAACGGCAAGGCGCCGCCGGATCTGTCATTGATGGCCAAGGCCCGTAATGGTGGCGCTGATTACATCCACGCCCTCCTGACCGGATATGAAAAAGCGCCGGCCGACGTGCAGGTGCCGGAGGGCGGTAATTACAACAAGTACTTCCCCGGCCACATCATCGCGATGCCGCAGCCGATCGCTTCCGAGGGCCAGGTTTCGTATGAGGATGGCACCAAGCCGACGGTTGACCAGATGTCGCGTGACGTCTCCGCGTTCCTGATGTGGGCGGCCGAGCCCAAATTGGAGGCCCGCCATGCCATGGGCCTTAAGGTCATCATCTTCCTGGTAATCATGTCGTTCCTGTTCTACGGCGTGAAGCGCCGCGTCTGGGCCGACCTGCACTAGACGACATCGGCATAGCCGGCCATCTATCTGGGGCGCACTTCGGTGCGCCCCATTTGCTTCTTGGACCCTTTGCCAGTTTGGTGGTGAAATCCTCGCACAGGAATATCGGGGAGACTCATGGCTGCCAAGACCAAGGCAAAATCGAAGACTTCGGCGAAGCGCCGCGTGCCCGCTGCCCCCAAATGGACGCCCAAAGCCATTGTCGGCGTGATCGGCGGTAGCGGCATCTACGACATTCCCGGCCTTGCCGATACCCGCCGGGTCAAGGTGAAGACGCCGTGGGGGGATCCCTCCGGTCCGCTCATGTACGGCCGCATTGGCGATGTGCAGCTTGTGTTCGTTCCACGCCATGGGCCGGGCCACGCCCTGTCGCCGAGCGACATTAACTACCGCGCCAACATCGCTGCGTTGAAACAGGCAGGCTGTACCGATGTGCTTTCGCTCTCCGCCTGCGGCTCACTGCGAGAGGAACTGCCACCAGGTACCTTCGTCGTGGTCGATCAGTTTATTGACCGCACGTTTGCACGAGCCAAGAGCTTCTTCGGCCCCGGCATGGTGGCGCACGTTTCGATGGGCCACCCTGTTTGCCGACGCCTTGGCGACGTGTTGGAAGACTCGGCCCGTGCGCTGGGTATTCCTGTCCACCGGGGCGGCACCTATATGGTGATGGAGGGGCCGCAATTCTCGACCCAGGCGGAAAGCTTCCTATACCGCTCGTGGGGCTGTTCGGTGATCGGCATGACCAACATGCCCGAAGCGAAGCTCGCGCGCGAGGCAGAGCTCTGCTATGCCACCGTCGCCATGGTGACCGATTTCGACTGCTGGCATCCCGACCACGAGCATGTCGAGGTGACGGCGGTGATCAAGGTCCTGCTGGAAAATGCCGACAAGGCGCGCGGCCTTGTGGCCGATGCGGCGCCCCGCCTGGGTGACCGGCCGCACACTTGCCCGCATGGCTGTGACCGTGCGCTGACCAATGCGCTGATCACGTCTCCGGATTCGCGCAATCCGAAATTCCTGAAGAAATTGCGGGTAATCGCGGGACGGGTGTCCTGATGGAACACGTCAAGGATCGGATCCGCACCATTACGGACTATCCAAAGCCGGGGATCATGTTTCGCGACATCACCACCCTGCTGCAGGACGCACGTGGCTTCCGCAAGACCGTGGACGAGCTGGTCCAGGCCCATGCGGGCGTGCGCATCGACAAGGTGGCCGGTATCGAATCGCGCGGTTTCATCCTGGGCGGCGCGGTGGCGCACCAGCTGGCCACTGGCTTCGTGCCAATCCGCAAGAAGGGCAAGCTGCCGTTTAAGACGATCGGTGAGACCTACGCGCTGGAATATGGCGAGGACGTGGTCGAAATCCATGTCGATGCCGTCAAGCCGGGCGAGCAGGTGCTGCTGGTCGACGACCTCATCGCCACCGGTGGCACGGCCCAGGCTGCGATCAAGCTGATCCGCCGCCTGGGCGGCGACGTGATCGGTTGCTCTTTCATCATCGACCTGCCGGAAATCGGCGGACGCAAGCGTATCGAGGCCATGGGCGTGAAGGTGCTCACGCTGTGCGCCTTCGAGGGGCACTAGACAAGTGGCCCACGGTATAACTGGCTTTGACCACGCAATAGTCGGCGTAAACGACCTGGAGGCGTCGCGCGATACCTGGCGCCGGCTCGGCTTTGTCGTCACGCCACGCGGCAAGCATATCGGCTGGGGAACCGCCAATTACTGCATCATGTTCGGCGCGAACTACGTCGAACTCCTTGGCGTGGTCGATGCGACCCAGTTCGTCGCCGGCCTGGACCAGCGCCTGCGCGAGGGCGGCGAAGGGCTGCTGGGCCTTGCCTATGGCATCGCTGATTCCGCCGCCACGGTGGCTAGCCTGCGAGCGGCGGGCATCAGGGCGAGGGACCAGGACCTGGCGCGCGAACTGGAACTGCCCGAAGGCACGGTCTTGCCGCGCTTCTCGCTTGTCCACATGGCCGAGGGCATATTGCCCGTCCTGCCGTTGTTCCTGACTGCGCATTTGACGCCCGAACTGATCCGCCGCGACGACTGGCTGGTGCATCCGAATGGCGTGATCGACCTTTCTGCTATCACCGTAGTGGCGCCGGATCCACCGGCCCTGTTGCCGCTGTGCACCCAGTTATTCGGCGAGGGCAGCTGCAATCTGACCGACAGTACCCTGACGGTGATTTCCGGCGCCAATGCCCTAGTCCTGATGCCATCCGAGGAGGCTGAGTCCATCCACCCCGAGATGGATGATAGCGCGGGCCAGGCGGCAACCCTGACCTTTCGCACCGCCGACCTCGCGCGGACGGCCCTGGTGCTGGAGGCTAATGGCGTCCCATTCGTCCGTGCATTGGACCATACAATCAGCGTTGCGCCTGCCCGCGCCAATGGTGTGGTTGCAGAATTCATTGACCGGGCACTGTAGGCGGTATTCGACGTTGTCTTGGTGATTTCACCGCGTGGACCAGAAGGTCGCCCCCATCGAACAGCAATTTCCTGCGTTTGCGCCGAGCAACCATGCGCTGCTCAAGAAATATTTGACGCGCGATGTCTGGGTGCAGCTTAAAGACCGCGAGACAAGTAATGGCGTGAGCCTGCACGATTGTATCCGCTCTGGCATAGCGAACACGGACAGCGAGGTTGGGCTCTATGCCGGCGACGCTCACAGCTACAGCGCTTTCGCTCCGCTATTTGCGCCAGTGATTGCGGATTGCCATCCTGGTTTTCGTGTTGGCGATGTGCAGCACAGCAGCCTCGAGGCGACAGACTTTCAACCCGCCAATCCAGATATTGGCGGCCGGTATGTCCTCTCGACGCGGATTCGCGTGGCCCGGAATTTATCGGGCCACGGCCTGCGGCCAACGGCAACATACGAGACAAATCTTGAAGTCGAGCGCCAGGCTAAAGGTGCCTTTGCCGCCTTCTCCGGCGATCTCGCAGGAGAGTATAGCTAGATGAGCCGCCTGAGCGATGACGCGGACGGACTGCCGCCGCTGCACAACCACATCTTCAAGCGGGGCGACCGCTTCCAGGATGCCGCTGGCCTCAACCGGAACTGGCCGGCTGGCCGGGGCGTTTTTGCCAGCGCGGCGCGCACCTTCTTTTCCTGGATCAATGAAGAGGATCATCTACGCTTCATTTCGATTCAGCGCGGCGCGGACATTGCCGCGGTGTTCACGCGACTGTGCGCGGCCATGGCGGTCGTGGGCCGGAGGCTTACGTTCCAGCATTCCGGCGAATATGGCTATCTGTCGTCCTGTCCGACCAATCTCGGCACCGGCTTGCGGGTCAGTTTCCACATCAGGCTGCCGCGTTCCGGAAGAAGCCCGGAATTCTATGCGATATGCGCGCAGTATCATCTGGCGGTGCGGGGCACGGCCGGAGAACATTCCGCTGTCTCGGACGATATCTACGATATCTCGAACAAGCGCCGGCTCGGTCCAAGCGAGGTTCAATGCCTGCAGGAATGTCTTGAAGGCGCGGTAAAACTGATCGATCTGGAAAAATCGCTGGCCAGGGCCAGCTAATCCAGCGTCGCGGCGAAGAAGCCCATCGTCTGCGCCCGCGCGCGGTAGTGCGCATAGGCGTCATAGACCGCTGGCCGCTGGTCGCACGAGAAGCCGTGATCGGCGTCGTGGACGTGCACCACGGTCTGCGGGTGCTTCTTCTTGTACTCGGCGGCGAGCGTCAGCGGGATGTGCTTGTCGGCCGCCGCGAAGTGCATCAGCACTGGGCATTGCGGGGCTTCGTTCACCAGCTCCGCCCATGGTCCGCCGTAATAGCCGACCGCCGCCGACAGGCCTGGCACCCGGCAGGCCGCGGCCTGGACGATACCTCCGCCATAGCAATAGCCGACAATGCCCACATTTCCAGCCTCGCTGGCGACCTTCACCGTCGCGGTGACGTCGGCGACAACCCAATCCCATTGCACCTTGCCGCGCAGTTCGCGGCCCTTCTCGAAATCGGCGCCTTCGTAGCCGAGGTCGGCACCCCGCTGCACCCGGTCGTAGATCGCCGGCGCCAGTGCCACATAGCCCTCGGCGGTGAAGCCGTCGGCCACGCTGCGGATGTGCCCGTTGACGCCAAAAATCTCCATGATCGTGACGATGGCGCCCCGCGGTTTGCCCTTGGGCGCGGCGCGATAGACGTCGAACACGTGCCCGTCGGCGGCCTTGATCTGTACCGTTTCACCCATGGCTTCCTCCTGTATTTATGAGGCGGCGGGGTGCCGCCAGAATAGGGCAATGTGGACTACCGACATGACAAGTTCTCTCTTCTGGTTCAGCATTTCGCCGCGAAATTTCGCGCTGCCGATCTCGGGCCGCTTGGACGACGGCTTCTTCTCCGTGAACGTGATCGTACCGCTCAGCGTGTCGCCCGGATAGACCGGCTTGTGCCAGCGCAGGTCATCGAAGCCCGGCGACGTGGCGACCCTGAAGCGCGTCGCCATGCGGTCGCCCATCATTCGGCTCATGCTTGATGCCGTATACCAGCCGCTGGCGATCAGGCCGCCGAACATGGTCTGCTTCGCGCGGGCCTCATCCAGATGGAAGAATTGCGGATCGAACTCCCGCGCATAGGCAATGACCTCGCCCGGTTCGCAATAGTGCGTGCCAAGGTCGATGGTCAGGCCGATTTCGATATCCTCCCAGTAGTTCATTGCGCCGGCGCCTTGCCGCGCAAGCCGACCAGGCCTGTCGACCGCATCTTCATCTTCAGCGTGTCGTTCTGATCGAACAATTCCCAGCTGAAGTTGATCAGTCCCATGTCCGGCCGGCTCTGCGAGATACGTGCGCCCAGTACGGTGCACTTCACTCGCAATTCGTCGCCCGGAAAAACCGGCTTCAGCCAGCGCAACTCGTCGATACCGGCGCCACCGCGCGAATCCGCCTTGCTCAGGAAGCCATCCACGATCATCCGCATGCACATGCCCGCGACGTGCCAGCCTGAGGCGCAGATCTCACCGAAAATCGATTCCCTGGCCGCCGTCTCGTCCAGATGGAACGGCATCGGGTCGTAACGTTTGGCGAAGCGCACGATGTCGTCCTTGGTCACCGTTTTCGGACCCATTTCCAGGATCGTGCCGGGGGGAAGGTCTTCGTAAGTGATCATTCGGCCGCTTGTCCTGTCGTCGGAAGGCGCTAGTCTAGCCGCAATAATGAATGGGAGAGAAGCGTGACCAAGATCAGGGAAAACGCGGTCGATGAGTCCTGGCTGGCGCAGCGGGTCGAGCCGATTCTCGAGCCGGAAATCCCCGTCATCGACCCCCACCACCACCTGTTTGTGGGCGGGCCGCTCGACTATCCGGTCGCGACACTGCTGAAGGATGCGCAGTCCGGCCACAACGTTGTCGCAACGGTCTATTCAGATGGTGGAAACTCCAACTACCGCAAGGACGGGCCGGTCCATCTACGCCCCGTCGGTGAGACGGAGTTCGTGGCCCGCGTCACCGCGTTCTATCAGGATGGCAAATCCGGCCCGCGGCTCTGCGCCGGCATCGGCGGCGTGGCCGACTTCATGCGAGGTGCCGCGGCGGAGGAAGTGTTCCAGGCCCATGTCGCGGCGGGACAGGGGCGCTTCCGCGTCATTCGCGGCCACACCCATTCCGACACGGACCCCGCCGCTGTCGTGGCCGGCGTCAACTGGCCGCCGGGCCTGTTGGGTGACAAGACTTTCCGCGCCGCCTTTGCGAAACTGGCGCCGCTGAACCTGGCCTACGATTCATGGGCCTACCACCACCAGCTCGACGAGCTGGCCGACCTCGCCCGGGCCTTTCCAGAAACGACCATCGTGATGAACCATGTGGGAGGCCCGCTTGGTGTCGGGTCCTACGCCGCGAAGCGCGACGAAGTCCGGGCACTGTGGCGCAAGGGTATCGAGGCGGCGGCACGCTGTCCCAACATCCACGTGAAGATCGGCGGCCTCGCGACCACGGTCATGGGTGTCGATCTGTGGAACCGCGCCACGCCTGTTTCGTCAGAGGAGATCGTGAAGGTATGGGCGCCGTGGCTGGAACCCTGCATCCAGCTGTTCGGCCCGTCTCGCTGCATGTTCGAAAGCAACTTCCCGGTCGATAAACGCTCGCACAGCTTCGCGGTGCTCTTCAACGCCTTCAAACGCATTGCCAAGGGTTATACGGCCGAGGAAAAGCGCATGCTGTTCGCCGGCACGGCGGCGACGGTTTACCGGATCGCCTTGTAGGTTTCTTACGCTGAATAACCCCTATGAAGTGAACCGGAAGTGCAGCACGTCGCCGTCGCGGACGACGTAGTCCTTCCCTTCCAGGCGCATCTTGCCAGCATCCTTCGCACCTGTTTCGCCCTTGCAGGCGAGGTAGTCGGCATAGGCGATGGTCTCGGCGCGGATATAGCCCTTCTCGAAATCGGTATGGATGACGCCGGCGGCTTCCGGTCCCTTGGCGCCACCGCGCACGGTCCAGGCGCGCGTCTCCTTCGGGCCGACGGTGAAATAGGTGATGAGACCCAGCAGTTCATAGCCTGCACGGATCACGCGCGTCAGGCCGGTTTCGGTCAGGCCGAGGTCGGCCAGGAAGCCGCTGCGTTCGTCGGCCGCCAGCTGCGCCACCTCCGCCTCGATGGCGGCCGAGATCACCACATGGCCGGCCTTTTCGGCTTTGGCCTTTGCCGCAACCTTGGCGGACAGTTCATTGCCTTCGGCAGCCTTGGCCTCCTCGACGTTGCACACGTACAACACCGGCTTGGCGGTCAGCAGCTGCAGTTCGCGGAAGGTCTTCTTTTCCTCCTCGCTCACCTCGACGGTGCGGGCCGGCTTGCCGCTGCGCAGGGCTTCCAGTATGCGGCCGATCAGCGCGACGCGCCCCTTGGACTCTTCGTCGCCGCCCTTGGCCTTCTTCTCCAACGCACCGACGCGCTTCTCCAAGCTGTCCATATCAGCCAGCATCAATTCTGTTTCGACCGTTTCGGCATCGGCGATAGGGTCGACCTTACCTTCCACATGGGTGATGTCGTCATCGACGAAGCAGCGCAGCACGTGGCAGATCGCATCCACTTCGCGGATATGGGCCAGGAACTGGTTGCCCAGGCCCTCGCCCTTGCTGGCGCCGCGCACGAGGCCTGCAATGTCGACGAAGGTCAACTGCGTGGGAATGATCTGCGCCGACTTCGCAATGGCCGCCAGCTGTTCCAGCCGCTCGTCCGGCACCGCCACGATGCCCGTATTCGGCTCGATTGTGCAGAACGGATAGTTCGCCGCCTGCGCCGCAATGGTCTGCGTCAGGGCGTTAAACAGGGTTGATTTGCCGACGTTCGGAAGGCCGACGATGCCGCATTTGAAACCCACTAGTCCTCCTTCGCCGGCCCTGCTTTGGGCGGCTGTGTCAGCAATGCGACTTTCGTCATGTAACCCGCGTCGTCGCCCTTGCCCAGCAGGGGCGCGGCTTCGGCCAGCGCTTCCAGCAGGGGGTCGAGCCAAATCTTGTCGCTCTTGGCGAATGGCCGCAGCACCCAGTGCAGCACGGCGGCTTTGTCGCCCGGATGCCCAACACCCAGCCGGATGCGGCGGTAGTTCGCATCGTCGAGGTGCGCATCGATCGAGCGGATGCCGTTATGCCCCGCGCTACCGCCGCCGACCTTCGCCCGCGTCTTGCCCGGCACCAGGTCGATCTCGTCATACAGGACGACGATATCCGACGTGGGGATCTTGTAGAACCGTGCCGCCTCGGCCACCGCCTCGCCGGAATTGTTCATGTAGGTCATCGGTTTCAGCGCCAGGGTCTTGGTGCCGTTCAGTTCGCCCTCGGCAACTTCGCCACGGAACCTTTTGCGCCAAGGCGTGAAGCCGTGCCGCCGCGCCACGGCGTCCACCGCCATGAAGCCGATATTGTGCCGGGTGGCCGCGTAATCCGGGCCCGGATTGCCGAGACCAACCAGCAGCAACATGGTGGATCACCGCTCCGTAAGTCCCGCGCGCGCGTGGCGGCCGGGCAGGGTGGGGGTGATTGCGGCAGATGCACCCTCCCCGTTGCTAATCTTTGCAACGGGGAAGGTGAACCGGCCTCTTACTTCTTCGCGGCCGGAGCCTTGGCTGCCGGCGCCTTCGCACCAGCGGCCGGGGCAGCTGCCTTGGCGCCAGCGGCGCCCGGGGCTGCGGCCTTCGCACCGCCGGCCGGAGCCGCTGCTGCGTCGGTAGCTGCGGCTGCTGCCGCAACAGGGGCCGCCGCCTCTTCCTTCAGCGGCGCCGCAATCGTGGCCACCGTGAAGTCGCGGTTGTTGATGACCGGCTTGATGTCACCGGGCAGGCTGATGTGGCTGATGTGGATCGACGCGCCGATTTCCAGCCCGGTCAGGTCGACCGTGATGGACTCCGGAATGTGGTCCGGCGTGCAATAGAACTCGACCTCGTGGCGGACGACGTTCAGGACGCCGCCCTTCTTGATGCCAGGCGAGGCGTCGTTCCCGGTGAAGTGCACAGGCACGAAGATGCGGACGCGCGAGTCCGGCAGGACGCGGAGGAAGTCGACATGGATCGGCCGGTCGGTGACCGGGTGGATCTGCACGTCGCGCGGCAGGACGCGGTGCGCCTTGCCGTCGATGTTCACATCGATCAGGCGGTTCAGGAAGCCGCCGGTCGAATAGTCCTTGGTGAGTTCCTTCAGATCGACGGAAATCATCACCGGTTCCTGCTTGCCGCCGTAAATCACGGCGGGCACACGCTGCTTCAGGCGCGTTGCTCGGGCGGTCCCCTTGCCGGCCCGTGCACGCGCTTCGGCGGCGATACTGATCACCTCGCGCATATCGAACTCCTTCGTTCGTTCTCGTTCAGGAACGGATCATTCCGTTCCTCTTCCGGGCCTCGGCCTCCAGGGGTGCCGCTCGCCTCGGAAACTCTCCGGTTCGTCGCGCGAACCGCAAAACTGTTGCTCAGTCGAACAGACTCGAAACCGAGCTTTCTTCACTGATCCGGCGCATCGCCTCGCCGATCAGCGGCGCGATCCCGATCTGGCGGACATTGTGCGAGACCCGGACGGCCTCGGTCGCCATGATGCTGTCGGTCGTGACCAGTTCCAGCAGGTCAGACGCGGCAACGCGCGATACCGCGCCGCCCGACAGCACGCCATGGGTGACATAGGCGGCGACCGAAGTGGCGCCGTTCTTCATCAACGCATTGGCGGCATTGCACAATGTACCGGCCGAATCGACGATATCGTCGACCAGGATGCATGTCCGGCCCTGAACGTCGCCGATGATATTCATAACCTCGGAAACGCCAGCCTTTTCGCGGCGCTTATCCACGATGGCAAGGTCGGCGTCAAGCCGCTTGGCGATGGCCCGGGCGCGCACCACGCCACCCACGTCGGGCGATACGATCATCAAATCCTTGGCGCCGGGGTATTTGAGCTTGATGTCCCGGACCACGACAGGGGCGGCGAACAGGTTGTCGGTCGGGATGTCGAAAAAGCCCTGAATCTGGCCGGCGTGCAGATCCAGCGTCAGGACGCGGTCGGCGCCGGCCACGGTGATCAAGTTGGCCACCAGCTTGGCGGAAATCGGGGTGCGTGGGCCGGGCTTCCGATCCTGCCGCGCATAGCCGAAATAGGGGATGACAGCGGTAATCCGGTGTGCGGATGCCCGTTTCAGGGCGTCGATGCAGACCAACAGTTCCATAAGATGGTCGTTGGTCGGGAAAGAGGTGCTCTGAACAATGAAAACATCCTCGCCGCGCACGTTTTCATGCACTTCGACGAAGACTTCCATATCCGAAAAGCGAGTGACCCGCGCCTTGGTCAGGGGCACGCCCAAATAGGCCGCGACGGCCTCGGCCAGCGGGCGGTTGCTGTTACCGGCCAGGATTTTCATGCGGGGACCCCAATGGCGGCGGCGATGTCATGCAGCCGCCCAAAAGCGCGCGGAACATATCAGGGGGTCACGGACGTGTAAACGGCAGGAAATGCCCGTTTTTCAGCCATCCACCGGCTTGCCGGCCACGGCCTTTAATAGTTCCTGAAGGCCGCCGGCGGCGCCTTGGGCGGCCACCCAGGCTATGTCACCCCATGTCCGGTCCAGGCGGCCCTTCGGGATCGCATTATTCTGGCTGATTGTGCCGACCTGCTTGCCGTTACTGGTCATCAGGGTCCAGTCGATCTTGACCCGCTGTTCATTGGCCCCAGCATCGGTCACGCCAACCTGGGCCGACAGGACCAACGTGTCGCGGTTCAACTGGTCGATAATCGTGATCCCCAGACGCTGTAGTTCCGTCCGCATGGCGCGCTCCAGTGCGTCGCGTCCGTCGCCCGGCGCGCCGGTCACGCCCTGCATGAACACGGCCTGGGCGACCGGGACCATTTCCGGGCCGGGGTCGATGCGCACGATCTTTTCCAGGTCGGGTGTCGCGGACTTGGCCATCGCCGCGATCTCGACCGCACCGGCACGCGGCGTCAGGGTGATGACAGGGGTGCTGAGGTTCGTCGCCCCCTTGCCATCGGGATCGATCAGCGTCCAGTCGATGCGGGTTGGATTTGGGCGGTAGTCGCCGTACAGCCACCAGGAGCTTTTGTTGGCGAAGTCGGTGAAGGCGGGCACGCCGCGCTCGCGCAGCTGCACGGCCACCTGCTCGGCCAGGTCACGCCCGAGGGCGCCCGGCATGCCCCCAATACTGGTCAACGCCAGCGACGCATCGGCCTTGGGCCGGATCAGCTCCGTGGTGGCGAGCGTCTTGGTTTCCGGCTGGAACGGTAGCGGCACGCCATTCCCGCAGGCGGTGAGCATCAGGGCTGCCAAGACAAAGGCGAAACGGTTCATGGGGCAATCACAATGGCGGAAAGCTGGCGACCATAGTCCTTTTCACCGCGCAATGTGGTGCGGCGAAAGCTGAAAAAACGGGTGTCGTCGGCCAGGGTGTCGAGGGCAAGGTTCTCAACTCTGCCCAGACCGCGCGCGGTGAGCCGCGCAACAAGGTAGCCCGGCAGGTCGAAACGGAAATGGCTCGGTCGTGTGCTGGGGGCGAAAAACCGGGCGCTGCTCTCGTCAACCTGCAGGAACGGCCCCGGAAACTCGGGACCCACCTCGTACGAGGCCTGGGCAATTGTCGGCCCGATTGCTGCGCCGATTCTCTCCACCGATGCGCCGAGTTCGACCATGGCGTCGATCGTCGCATCCGTCATGCCCAGCAAGGCGCCGCGCCAGCCCGCATGGCAGGCGCCGATCACCTGCGCTTCACTGTCGGCAAACAGCACCGGGGCGCAGTCGGCGGTCAGGATGCCCAACGCCAATCCTGGTACATTGGTCACCATGCCATCGGCCTTGGGCCGCGTTTCGCCCAGCGGCGCGGTGACTCGCACCACCTCACGACCATGAACCTGGTACAGCGAACACAGCGCTTCGACCGGCACGCCCAGTTGCTGCATCGCCAGCTGGCGGTTGATGCGTACCGCGCCCGGATCGTCGTTCGAGCCCGGGCCACAGTTCATGCCCGCATAAATGCCGTCCGATACGCCACCGGCGCGGGTAAAGAAGGCATGCCGCAACCAAGGTTGCGGGCCAAGGGCGGCGGAGAGGATCATGCCTGCTGGATGCCGGCGCCAAGCGCCGGCCGTTCTTTGCCGGCATGCCATCCGGGCCGCCCGAAGGCATGGCCCAGCCGCGCGCGCCAGGTGCGCGCCCGCCAGACATCGCGGCAGAGGCGCACCCATTCGGTGAAGGCCAGAACGAACGGGTTATTGCTTTCTATGGGATGTACCAATCCGTAGCGGCAGGGCTCATCCTCGCGTTCCGCCGCGAAGGTGCCGAATAGTCGGTCCCAGAAAATCACCACGCCGCCGTAGTTGCGATCAAGATATCCGTCGTTAGTCGAATGGTGCACACGGTGGTGTGACGGCGTGTTCAGCACCGCTTCAAGCGGGCCGAGGCGCCCGATCATCTCGGTGTGCAGCCAGAACTGGTACGTCAGGTTGGCACCCAACATCAGGACAACCGCCCATGGCGGAAATCCCAGCGTCATCAACGGTAGCCAGAAAAGCCATGTGCCGGACACGAGGCCGGTCCATCCAAGCCGGTAGGCGGCGGAAAATGTCAGATGGGTCGGCGAGTGGTGCGGCGCATGGGTGGCCCATAACCAGCGGCACTCGTGACTGAAACGATGGAACCAGTAGTAGGTGAACTCGAACAGAACGAACAGCAGCGGCCAACTCCACCACGCGTCCATCGGCACAGTCCACAGCCGGCGGTCCCATACCCACAGATAGACGCCGCCGACCACGAGCGGAGTCGCTATGCCGATCAACCGGTAGCCGACGGCCATGCCGAGCGACGCCGCGCTCTCGGCCCAAGGATAGCCGGCATTACGTGCCCGCGCATACCACCACGCTTCTAGCGCGATCAGCGCCAGGAACGCCGGAAAGGCGTACATGCCTATACGGGTGTGATCCATGGCGCGACCATAGCATGTCCCGCAATTGTGCGTGAACGGCTGACCGGCTAGGCTTTGGGAAATAACGCGCTCCGGGGGAAACCATGCGTCTCGCGCCACTTGTCGCTGCTCTTGCGTTAACATTCTCTCTGCCTGTCGCGGCGCAGGAATGGCCCTTGCGGCCGGTAAAGATTATCGTCGGTTTCGGTCCCGGCTCGACGCCCGATGTCATGGGGCGGCTGGTGGCTGAACGGCTGCAGGCAAAGTTTGGCCAGCCGTTCGTGGTCGAAAACAAGATTGGCGCCGGCGGCAGCATCGCGGCCGAGGCTGTGGCCCGGGCCGAGCCCGACGGCACCACATTCGGCGTAACCATTCCCGGTCCGATGGTCGTCAACCCGATGACCGCGCCAGTCGGTTATGACCCCAAAACCGATCTCGCGCCGGTCATGATCCTCGCCACCCAGCCCAGCGTGCTGGTCGTGCCGTCAAGCCTTGGCGTCGATACCATGGCCGGCCTGCTGGACCTGCTACGGAGGAATCCCGGGAAGTACAATTACGCCTCCATCGGCATCGGCTCGATATCGCACCTGTCGATGGAGCTGCTGGCGCTAAAGAGCGGCACGGAGATTGTCCATGTGCCCTACAAATCCTCCCCCGAAGCCCTGACTGCCGTCGTGACGGGCGAGGCGCAGATGGCCGCACTGGCCCCGCTCGCCGTTGTGCCACAAGCCAACGAAGGCAAGGTGAAGATGCTGGCGGTATCGACGGCACAACGTTCGCCGCTGCTGCCCCAGGTGCCGACCTTCGCCGAGGCGGGCCTGCCGGATGTGCAGGCCGAGGCCTGGATGGCACTCATCGCGCCGTCGAAGACAAGTCCCTCGATAATCGCGAAGCTGAACGCCGAGGTGAAGACCGCGATGAGTACGCCCGAGATGCAGGAGCAGATGAAGAAACTGTCCTTTCAGCCGGTGCTGAACAGCCCCGCCGAGTTCGCCCAGGTTTTGGTCGCCGAGGAGCGCCGCTGGACGCCGGTCGTGACGAAGGCGGGACTGCTAAAGAAATAGATCTGAAGTTATTGTTTAACCGTCTTGGCCTGTTCCCGTTCGGCCCGTGTCCGCCCGGCGACAAACCACACAAGCAGCGGCAGCGCGCAGCTTAAGACCACCAACAGGGTAAAAACACCGATTCTCCATCCGGTAAACATCGCCGATGACATCGATCGCTGACCGTCAGAGACCATAGTTGAGAAACCAGTTCCGATTTGGACGCCGGCCGTGAGCGGCAGGGCCCGCGCGATGAAAAGCGACCACCATGTGCGACGCAAGAACCAGCCAATAAATCGGCTGTCCATCCAGCACGTAGCGACCCTTCCCGGCGCTATTGGCGCGTCACATGGTCACTATCTCAGCGACCCACTACGCGAAGTGACCTACCTGAATAGTGTCGACTCTATCTCGGCCACGCCTTCCTCAAACCGCCACTGCCCATCGGCGCAACGACGCATCCGGTCCAGGTAGCGCCCGAACGAGCGGATCGCCGCCTTGCCCTCGTCCTCGTGATCGACCCGGAGGAAATACGACTGCACCCGGGCGGTGTCGCCGGTCACGGTGATCATCGGCTCGACCAGCACGTGCTTGTGCCAGCGGCCTGGGGCGCGGGTGTGGTTGGCGACGAAGGCGGCAATTTGCGCGTGCCCGACGTGACGGGCGCCACGCTCGGTGGGCGTGCCTTGCAGCGGGTTGTAGGCTTTTGGCTTTTCGCGAAAGCGCAGGTCATACGCGCCGGTCGGCAGGAAGCAATCGACCCAGTCGGCCTCGAGGCCATAGTCGATAGCATGGCCGTAACGGTTAAGGGTGTGCAGGACGGCGCGCTCCGCCTCGAGCAGATCCAGCCGCGCGGTCAGTGCCTTGACGTCGCTTGTCGTGTTGTCGCCCATCGGTTCCTCCACAGGAAATCCTCGATGCATCCTATACGGGATGAAGGCGTCTAAAACCCTGCCGGTGGGCCAAAGCCTGGCGGCACCACGGCCAGCACCTTGAATAGCGTGCCCATCTGCTGCGGTGAGGCCAACCTTTCGACGGCCGCCTCAATGTTTTCGGCGCCCGTGCGGTGCAGCGCGCCTGCGCGCTCCGCCAGACCCAGGGCCATCAGGAAATGGCCTTGGGTAGTCGGGCCATGCACTTCTGCGCCAGCGGCGCGGGCAGCGCGGACGAGAGCTGCAAAATCCACATGCGCCGTAAGGTCGGCGCTGCCCGGCATATCGAGCACCGGATGCGGTTGATGCCGCTTGATTCCTTGCAGGCTCGCGCCCGGTCCCGTTTCCGCGCGGCCGTAGTCGATCACCAGCGCCACGCCGCGGTCGCGCACCACCCTTTCGGCGATCTGCATCATCAGCGCCTCGCCGGCGGGGCAGGTTTCGGCCACGTCGCCCTCATTGGCATCAAGACCCAGCGGCACCGTGTCGGGCGCGGCGACGAACGCTAGCCCGCCATCCGGGCCGCGACCGACCATGCGCTCATGCCACCCATCCCTCAGGCGCACGAACTGGTGGATCGGCAGAGCGTCGAACAGCTCATTGGCGACCAGCACGAACGGCGCTGCGGGCACCTTTTCCAGCGTGTCATGCCATTCAACGCCGAGGCCGTGCAGCGCGTTACGCTGAAGGCCGCGCAGGTGCGGGCTGATCTCGATTAAGGCGGCCTGGAAAGGCGTGAAGCGGCGCGTGGTCCGCAGGATATCGGCCATCATCGTGCCGCGCCCGGGACCCAGCTCGATCAGCAGCGGAGGCTCGTCACGGCTGACGCTCTCGACGAGGGGAATGTCCAGCCGCCGCCAGGAATCGACGCACCACAGCCCGACCAGTTCGCCGAACATCTGGCTGACCTCGGGGGCGGTAATGTAGTCGCCCAGGCTGCCGAACGGCAGCATCGACATGTAATAGCCGTCGCGGGGGTGGTACAGCGCCTCGGCCATGTAGCGCGAGACCGGAATCGGTCCCTGCGCCGCAATCAGGGCTTCAAGCTGCGCCGCGAGTCCGGCCACGAAGCGCCCAGGCGATGATAGCCAGTCCGATCAGAACCATCGGCAGCGATAGCACCTGGCCCATGGTGATGTGGGCGAACAGGAAGCCAAGATGGCCGTCCGGTTCGCGGAACAGTTCGCCAATGATGCGCGCCACGCCATAGCCGGTCAGGAACGCGCCGGTCAGGAAGCCATCGTTCCGGGCCACCGGCAGGCGGCGGAGAGTCCACAGCACGGCCAGCAGGACCACGCCCTCCAGAGCGGCCTGGTACAGCTGGCTGGGATGGCGCGGCCACGGGCCGCCGCTCGGGAAAATCATGGCCCAGGGCGCCTCGCTGGGCCGGCCCCACAATTCGCCGTTGATGAAATTGGCGATGCGGCCGAAGAACAGGCCGACAGGAGCCACCAGCGCCAGCCGGTCGCCGAAATTGAGCAGGGGAATCTTGCGCCGGCGCGTGAACAGGATGGTGGCCAGAACCACGCCCAGCATGCCGCCGTGGAAAGACATCCCGCCCTGCCAGACCTGGGCGATTTCCAGCGGATGGCTCAGGAAATAGAGCGGCTTGTAGAACAGGACGTAGCCCAGCCGGCCGCCGAGGATCACGCCCGCCGTCATCCACAGCAGGGCGTCATCGGCATCGTTGCGGGTGTATTTCGCGCCTGGCCAGGTGGCCATGCGCATCATCATCTGCCAGGCGATGACGATGCCGGCGATATAGGCCAGCGCGTACCAGCGAATGGCGAACGGGCCAACCTGCACCAGGACGGGGTCGATGGCCGGGAATGCGATGACGTACATTGGCGGGGTTTATAGGCTGCAGCGCGCCGTTCGGCAACGCGTCCGGCCGACATTGCGCCGGCCGCGTCGCTTCCCCATATTGGGTGAAGCGCAGGAGACTTTCATGCAGACCGACAACCGCTTCCTCGACGATCTCGCCCGTCTTGCGTCAGGTGCCGCCGGGGCGGTGCAAGGCGTCGCGGCCGAGGCACAGCAGGCGGTCCGCCAGCAGGTCGAACGACTATTAGCCGAGATGGGCGCCGTCCGCCGCGAGGAGTTCGACGTGGTTCAGGCTATGGCAGCCGCAGCGCGAGCCGAGAACGAGCGGCTGGCCGGGCAGGTGGTGAGTCTCGAGGCACGCCTGGTTGCACTCGAAGCACGGACGGCGCCGTCCGAACCGGGCGCTGGTCCTTTTTAGAGCCCGACTCCGGAATTTAGCGCCCGACTCCGGAAAAAAATCACCGCCGTCATCATTCTGGGCTTGCGCTGGGATTTCGTCCTTTCTAGTCTAAATCTATGGTGTTTAGCGGCGTTCGACACCCATATCTATGGTTCGCGGCAGGTTTCCGGCCTTTTTCGCGCCCGTCCCTGTCGGCCTCTTTCACCACCAGATCGTCACCGGGGGAGAACCCATCGCCATGTCGATTTTGATGGAGCACACCGAGGCTGCGCCGATGAACCCGCTCGACATGATCGAACAGCTGGTGGTCGAGCATGAATGGGCGTTCGACCGCCAGGGTGACGATGAACTGACCGTCGGGATCGGCGGCAATTACTGCGAATTCCAGCTCTGGTTCTCGTGGCGCGAAGAGATCGGCGCCATGCACCTCTCCTGCGCCTTCGACATGAAGGTGCCCGAGAAGCGCCGCCGCGACATGCATTCTCTCTTGGTATTTATCAACGAGAAGATGCCGGTCGGCCATTTCGACCTTTGGCGCGACGAGGGCCTGGTCCTGTTTCGTCACGCGCTGCTGCTGCGCGGCGGCATTGGCGCCACGTCGGAACAGGTCGAGGATCTGGTTGAGATCGCCCTGTCAGAATGCGAGCGGTTCTACCCGGCCTTCCAGTTCCTGATCTGGGGTGGGAAGACGGCCGAGGAAGCGGTGGCCGCCGCGATGCTGGAAACCGTCGGCGAAGCCTGATCCGACATGACCCCTGATCTGTCATGACCGGGGGCATCGGGCCGCTCCTGCTCGTCGGGTGCGGCAATATGGGCCGCGCGCTGCTGGCTGGCTGGCTGGCGCGCGGCACGCCTGCCCAATCCGTTACCGTCATCGAACCCGGCCCCGACCAGGCGGCTGCAGCGCGGCAGTTGGGCGTGCAGGTGCTCGACGACGCGGCCGGCCTGCCGGCGGATTATCGCCCCGCGGTGGTGTTGCTGGCGGTCAAGCCGCAGGCGATGGATGCCGTGATCCCGGCCTATGCCCGTTTTGCCGGCTCGGCTTGTTTCCTCTCCATTGCTGCCGGCAAGACTCTGGCGTCGCTGCAGCGCGGATTGGGCAACGCCGCACTCGTCCGCACCATGCCGAACACGCCGGCGGCGGTCGGCCGCGGCATTACCGTCGCCGTGCCCAACGCCTCGATAACGTCTGACATGAAGACAGCCTGTACCGCCCTGCTGGAGGCGGTAGGCGAGGTGGTCTGGGTCGGCGATGAGGCGCTGCTTGATGCCGTCACCGCCGTATCCGGTTCCGGCCCGGCTTATGTTTTCCTGCTGATTGAGGCCATGGCCCAAGCTGGCGTTGCGGCCGGCCTGCCGCCCGACCTTGCAGCACGGCTGGCACGGGCGACCGTCGCCGGTTCCGGCGAACTGGCGGCACGCTCTGCCGACGATCCGGCCCAGTTGCGCAAGAACGTCACCAGTCCCGGCGGCACCACCCAGGCGGCGCTCGAAGTGATGATGGCGCCTGATGGCTTGCCGACACTGATGACCCGCGCGGTTGCCGCCGCCACCCGCCGTTCACGCGAACTCGCCAGCTAGGACGGACGGGCCTATCATCCGCTCGGGGGAACTCTGGAGGTTCCTATGGCGGCCAAGGCAAAACGGAAATCAACGGTTGGCGAGGCGACACGCGACGTGGTCGACGCGGCGCTGGAACTTGCCGCCCAGCAGGGCTGGCGTCACACCACGTTGGCCGACATTGCGGCTGCCGCCGGCCTGACGCTGGCCGACCTCTACCGCCAATACCCCGCCAAGAACGCCATCCTGGCCGAACTGTCCCGTCGCGCCGATGCGGCCATGCTGGCCGCGGCGGGAACAGACGACGACCCGGTGCGAGACCGTCTTTTCGCCGTGCTCATGGCACGCTTCGATTTGCTGCGCCCCTATCGGGAGGGGCTGCGCAGGGTTATCCGCGACAGCGCCTTGGATCCCTGCGCCGTTCTGGCTGGCGGCGCCTCGCTCGGCCGCTCGCTGGGCTGGGCGCTGGAACTGGCTGGAGTGTCGGCCGACGGACCCGCCGGGTTGCTGCGCCGCAAGGGCCTGGGACTGGTTTATGCCGACGCCGTTCGCATCTGGTTGACGGACGAGAGCGAGGATATGGGGAAGACCATGGCCCGGCTGGACAGTGGCCTTGGACGTGCTGAAACATTGGTCAACTGGTTCCACCGTCCTAGGAAAACTGCCGAGTCCGCTACGTAAGTTTGTCCACAGTCGGCTTGACGCGAATGATTCAAGTGCCTAGATTGGTAGCATTGTTGCGCCGCAACATAATACGGTGGGACGTGGCGGCGACCAACCCTGGGGGCCCTGATGGCAAAAGCAGAATTTCCGTTTATGGGTGGCGATTTCACCAAGATGTTCGGCGACTTCAAGATGCCTGAGTTCGGCAAAATGCCGGACATGACCAAGATGATGGGCGACTTCAAGATGCCCGACATGACCAAGATGATGGGCGACTTCGGCAAAATGCCGGACATGACGAAGATGATGGGCGAGTTCGGCAAGATGCCGAACCTCGACATGGATGGCGTCATGGCGTCGCAGAAGCGCAATTTCGAGGCCCTGAGCCAGGCCAACAAGCTGGCGACCGAAGGCTTCCAGGCAGTGGCCAAGCGCCAGGCCGAGATCTTCAAGGAGACCATGGAGCAGGCCCAGTCTGCCATGAAGGGCATGATGGGCGGCGGCACCAGCCCGGAAGCCAATGCCTCCAAGCAGGCCGACTTCGCCAAGACCGCGTTCGAGAAGGCGCTGGCCAATATGCGCGAACTGGCCGAGTTGACGACCAAGGCCAATACCGAGGCGTTCGATATCATCAACAAGCGCGTTGTCGAAAGCCTGGACGAGTTGAAGGCGACGGCCGCCAAGGCCAAGAAGTAGTCGGGAATTGACGGCCGCGTCGCCGGAGGGCGTTGCGGCCGCCATCTTCTTCGAAGAGTTCCTGAAGGTCGATATCCGGGTCGGCACCATCGTGGCCGCCGAACCTTTTCCCGAAGCCCGCAAGCCGGCCATCAAGTTGTTGGTCGACTTCGGCGGTGAAATCGGCGTCCGAAAAAGTTCTGCCCAGATCACCCGGCATTACCAGCCTGACCGCCTGATCGGCCGCCAGATTGTGGTGGTGGTTAATTTTCCGCCCCGCCAGATCGGCAAGTTCATGTCCGAGGTCTTGTGCCTTGGGGTGCCGGACCCGGCAGGCGAAGTCGTGCTTCTGGCGCCGGATTTGCCGGTCCCCAATGGTGGTCGAATGTTCTGATTTTCCCACCTCAGCCCGGAACAGACCGATTCGCCGGGCCGTTAACTCCCTATTAATCCCATTCAGGCTCCAATCGTCCGGTTCCTAGGCGGGAGTGGCCGTCGGGGGGGGGGTGCGTGGTGGTTACCGCTTTAAAGCTGAATGTCATCCAGGACGTCGTGCGCCGTCGTCGCGTGGCGCTGGGCGAGATTCCGCCTGAGGATGCCAAGCTGGCCGCTGCCTTTGCCTATTGGCAGGCGAAACGCCGCAGCGGCATGCTGCCCGCGCGCAAGGATATCGACATTCTCGAACTGCGCCCGCTCATTGGCACGACACATATGGTGGACGTGTCCGACCCCGCGCCAAAGAACTATCGCGTCCGCCTTCATGGCGGCAGCGTGCCGCCCGATGTCGAGAAGAAGATGAACAATCGCACCCTCGACCAGTGCGGTTCAAAGATCATGGGCGACACCCTGATGGAAGATTATGGTGCGGTCGCCTTTACGGGTGTGCCCAGTTTTCACCATGTCATCATGTCGATCGACATGATCCGCCACAGCTACAGTCGCCTTGTTCTTCCGCTGGCCGATGACGGCCGCAAGGTGGACACCCTGATGGTCTGCTTCAACCGCCGGGAATTTTCCGACTTCAGGCTTTGAGGCGCTGACGCGCGTCGAAATTGGGTGTTATCACCACCGGAAATTGCGGATGCTGCGGCAGTTTTTGGAACTGCTTCAGGGATTCCTGTTGGTTCATGTAGCAGAGATACGCAACGCCGTGCTTCTCGGCCGGCGCGAACCAGCCGGTCAGGCAGGGTTCGACATTTGTGAAGCCGTAGCCCTGCTTGGGCACCGACGACAGGCCGAGGCTGCCCAGAACCAGGCCGGTGTGGAAATCCGTTTCGTAATTGCGCATGAACAGCGCGCGGCTGAGATACGGCAAGTACAGCGACAGTCCAAGTTTGCGCTGCGCCGGATTTATCCACATGCTTCCGCCATAGGCGACTTTGCCCTTGATCTGGACAGGGGGCCGCTGGATCACCGGATTTGATTCACCTGCTGGCGGCGGTGAACCCGCCCAGCGCCACAGTTCGCCGGACTCGATCAGCGAAACGAAGTCATCGGTCAGGAACATGGTCTCGGCATGCGTCGCGACGGTAACGCCATCTTCATCCAGCACGCGGAGCCAGAAACTGTTCTCCGGCACCGGATGGAAATAGGGGTCGAAGGTGGTGTTGATAATCGACGTGCCGGTCGATCGCAGGAAGTCGGTAAGGGCGTGAAAGTCGCGCTCGATCCGAAGGTTAAGATGCAAGGCGGCGATCCGTTCCATGATCGCGTCGATGCTGGTCTGCAGCAGACCGAAGTCTTCATCGCTGAGCGCCATAATGTTCCCCTGCTGGTGTGGATCACAGCGCGTTCGCTGTTTTGACCCAACCTATGGTTAATAAATTACAGGAAAACTGTCGGAAGCTAATAAGAGTGAACGATTAGTCAATACAATCTAGTAATATAGTCACAGAGGTAGGCGTAATGCTACCCGTAGTCCTCCCAAGGGCGATCCGCTAAGAACGATTTCCCCACCATGGCCGCGCACCACGTCGCGCGCGATGGTCAGGCCCAAGCCGACGCCGCCGGTGGCCGGATTGCGCGAGGGGTCGAGGCGGAAGAATGGACGGAAGACTTCCTCTCGCCTTTCCGGCGGAATTCCCGGTCCGTCATCATCGATGACGATCTCAACCACGTTTTGCAGGGTCTTCATCCCGATGGCGACGTGCTTCGCGTGGCGCCGCGCGTTGTCGACCAGATTGGTCAAGGCGCGTTTCATTGCATTGGGGCGCAAGTGCAGTTCGACCTGTCCGTCGGTGTCGAGGCTGATGTCGCCCCCATGCCGCCTTACATCATCGGCAACTTCGGCGACCAACGCCGTCAGATCGGCCATCACGGCCGGTTCGCCATCCTGACCGCGCGCGAAGGCGAGGTAGCCTTCAATCATCTTTTCCATGTCGGCGATGTCGCGCTTCAGGTCAGCCGTCAGTGTTTCGTCGCCCAGCATTTCCAGCTGCAACTTCATCCGCGTCAGCGGGGTGCGCAGATCGTGGCTGACGCCCGCCAGCATCTCGGTGCGCTGGCCGATCTGCCGCTGGATGCGCTTCTGCATGGCGATGAAGGCGGCCGCCGCGCGGCGAACTTCCGTTGCCCCGGCAGGACGGAAGCGCCCCACGTCGCGGCCTTTGCCAAACGCGTCAGCGGCTTCCGCCAGCAGTCGTATCGGCTTTACCTGGTTACGCAGGAACAGGATGGCGATGGCCAGCAAGACCAGCGAGGTGCCGACCATCCACATGACAAACACGTAGGTGGTTGTCGAGAACAGCCGCTTCTCTTGCGTCAGCACGGTCAGCACGCCATCGGGCAGTTGCACCCGGATCTCGATCAGGTTGTCGCCGCGTCGTGTGTCGATGTCGAAAGGCAGGTCCAACCGCTCGCGCAGCGCCTGGGCCAGCATATTGTCCAGGATTGAGTAAAAGCGCACCCGCGGCCCTTCGGCCGGCAGGCGGGCGCCTGTTTCGAAACTGCTGGCGATCTGCATGTGCCGGTCGGCCAGGTAGTTCACCCGTGCCCGCATGATTGGATCGGGCACCAGGGTGCGCGCGTCGATCAGCAGCGCGATCTCGCCGGCCACGCCCAACGCCAGCCGCCGGGTCACCGTATCCCAGTGGCCTTGGTAAAAGATCGAGGTGGAGATCACCTGCAGCAGCACGACCGGCGTCACCAGCATCAGCAGCCAGCGACCGAACAGCGACTTCGGCAGGAACCGCTTCATGCCCATGGCGCGGCGTTCTCAGTCGGTCCAGAGCACATAGCCCTCGCCCCACACCGTTTGCAGGTAGCGCGGATTTTTCGGGTCCGCCTCGATCTTGCGCCGCAGCCGTGTGACCTGCACGTCGGTGGCGCGCCCTTCGCCAGCGCCGGTCTGCGCGGCCAGGGCCGCGCGGCTGACCGTCGCGCCCGGATTGCGGGCCAGCACGCGCAGCAGTGCTGATTCCCCCGACGTCAGCGGGACGAACTCCTCGCCTTGGCGCAAGTCGCCGCGCGCAAGGTCGAACTGGAACGGACCGAATTTTACCACTGCGGCGGGCGGGGCAGGGGCCGTGGCGCGGCGGAGGATGGCGCCGATGCGCAGCAGCAGTTCGCGTGGCTCGAACGGCTTCGGTAGATAGTCGTCGGCGCCGGTTTCGAGGCCTGCGATGCGGTCCGTGGAATCCGCCAGGGCCGTCAGCATCAGCACTGGAACCTGGCTGGTGCGGCGCAGGTCCCGCACGAACTCGACGCCCGTCTGACCCGGCAGCATGACATCGACGATGAGCAGGTCGAAGGCGAAGTTCACTAGCTTGGCCTTGGCCTCTTCGGCATCGGCGGCGACCGACACGCGGTGGCCGTTGCTGCTGAGATAGCGCGCCAGCAGGTCACGCAGGCGCGTGTCGTCGTCGATGACGAGGATATGGGCGCCGCCGTCGCTCACGCCGACTTACCCTGCCGGATCGAACGGAGGATGGCCTCGCGGTCGGCCGGATCGATCAGCCCCGCCAACACGTCCCAGCAGCCGGCCACGGCTTCGGGTCCTGCCGCGCGATAGGCGCGGGCGACGCGGCCCTGTTGCACGCGGCTCAATTCGGCCTCCAGCGCGGCGCCTTTTTCGGTCAGGCGCAGGCGGCGCTGCCGCCGGTCGCGTGCGCCGGGTTGCTGGTCGATGTACTTCTCGCGCACCAGCGTGCCCAGCACCCGCGCCAGGCTCTGTTTGGTGATGCTGAGGATGACCAGCAACTCGGCCACGGTGATATCCGGGTTGCCGCCGACAAAGTGCAGCACCCGGTGATGCGCCCGGCCAAAGCCATAACGCGCCAGAATCTCGTCCGGGTCCGATGTGAAGTAGCGATACGCATAGAACAGCAGCTCGATCCCTTCGCGCAGCGAGGGCTCGGCCAGGTGGGGCGGCGTTTCGGTTTTTAGGTCAGCCATGTTGACATATCTTAGGCATATTGTTAGCCTGCGCCCGCTTTTTTAGAAATTATCTATCCCCGAAGACAGGGAGGACGACATCATGGCTGCACCCGGCCCCGCTTTCGACGACCGCGACGGCACGATCTGGTTCGACGGCAAGCTGATTCCCTGGCGCGACGCGCAGGTCCATGTTCTGACCCATGCGCTGCATTATGCCAGTGCCGTGTTCGAAGGCGAACGAGTCTATGGCGGCGAGATATTCAAGCTGACCGAGCATAGCCAGCGCCTGGTAAATTCCGCTCGTCTGCTCGATTTCGAGATCCCGTGGTCGGTGGCCGAGATTGACGAGGCCTGCCGCCAGGTGGTCCACGCCAACAACATGCCCGACGCCTATCTGCGCCCGATTGCCTGGCGCGGCAGCGAGATGATGGGCGTGTCGGCCCAGACCAGCAAGATTCACCTCGGCATCGCCATCTGGGTCTGGCCATCCTATTTCTCGCCCGAGGCCAAGATGAAGGGCATTCGCCTGCAGATTTCGGACTGGCGCCGCCCCGACCCGCGCACCGCGCCGACCGCATCCAAGGCGGCCGGCCTGTACATGATCTGTACCCTGTCCAAGCACAAGGCCGAGCGTGACGGCTTCGACGACGCCATCATGTTTGACTGGCGGGGCCAGATTGCCGAGGCGACCGGCGCCAACGTCTTTTTCACCAAGGACGGCAAGCTGCATACGCCGAAGCCCGACTGCTTCCTCGACGGTATCACCCGCCGGACGGTCATCGACCTCGCTAAACGGCGCGGCATCGAGGTGATCGAGCGCGCGATCATGCCGGACGAGATGAGCGGCTTCCAGGAATGCTTCCTGACCGGCACCGCAGCAGAGGTTACCCCGGTCAGCGAGATCGGCCCCTACCGCTTCACGCCGGGCCAGGTCTGCCGCGCCATGCTGGAGGATTTCGACAAGGTGACGCGGGCGGTCAAGGCCGCGGCTTGATCCGGAAGGTCGGTATATCAAAGCGCGGCGAGTAATCGCCGCGCTTCTTTATTTGGCCCACTTCGCCGCCGCGTCGTCGTCGCTGGCTTTTGCCTCGACCCAGTGGCGTTCATCGCCGGTCTCTTCCAGTTTCCAGAACGGCGCGCGGGTCTTGAGCCAGTCCATCAGGAACATGCAGGCGTCAAACGCGGCCTGCCGGTGCGCCGCCGCCGCCGCCGTCAACACGATCCGGTCGCCGGGCTGCAGTCGCCCGTAGCGGTGGATGATCAGTACACCTTGCAGTCCCCAGCGTTGAACCGCCTCGGCCGCGATGGCCTCGAGTTCGCGCTCGGTCATGCCCGGATAATGTTCCAGCGTCATCGCCGCGTCGCCGCTTCCGCCGAAATCGCGCACCAGGCCGGTGAAACTGGCAACCCCGCCAACGTCGCGTCGCCCGCGCGTCAGGGCGTCGAGTTCCGCCCCGGTGTCGAAGTCCGCCGCCTGCACCCGCACGATGGCCATTTCAGCCACCCGTGACGGGTGGGAACAGCGCCACTTCATCGCTTGCCGCAATCGGCGCCGGTCCCTTGCGATATTGCTGGTTCACCGCGACGCGGATGGCTTCCGGCTTTGCCAGTGCCAGCGCATAGCCGGGCCCGCGGCCCTTCAGCCACTCGATCAGGCTGGTCACGTCGGTCACGCTCGCCGGCGGCGTCACGGTTTCCTCGGCAATGCCGATCCGCTCGCGCAGCCAGGCGAAGTAGATCAACTTCATCGCATCACCTCGGCATAGGAGAGGAAATCCACCGGGTCGCCCGGGCGAATTTCGCTCACGGCCTCGTCTATTTCGATCAGTCCGTCGCTTTCGGTCAACGAGGTAATTAACGCGGAGCCGTGGCGGGGAAAGGCCCGTGCCTTGCCGTCCGCAGTCAGCGTGCCGCGCAGGAATTCGCGCAGGCCCGGCCGCTTGCTGTGGGCGAAATCCGCAGTGGCCCGGTACAGGCGCGGCCTCACATCACCGGACCCCGCCAGCCGCAACAGCAGCGGCCGCGCAAAGCGCAAGAAGCAGACCATCGCGGCGACCGGATTTCCCGGCAGGCCGACGAATGTGCAATTCCCGATGCGCCCCAGCGCCAGCGGCTTACCGGGCCGGATCGCCAGCCGCCAGACGTGCAGTTCGCCCAGCGCCTCTATCGCCGCGCGCACATGGTCGGTCTCGCCCACGGACACGCCGCCCGACGCAATCACCGCATCGTGGTCGCGCGCGGCCTGCTCTAGTGCGGCGAGGATCATCCCCGGTTCGTCAGGCAGGATGCCGAGATCGGTGGTCTTGACGCCAAGACCGTGCAGCAGCGCCTTCAGCATCGGGCGGTTGGCATCAAAGATCGCCCCCGGCGGCAAGTCGAGACCGGGCGAGCGTAGCTCGTTGCCCGAGGACAGCAACGCAATACGCAGGCGCTGCCGCACCTCAACCGTCGCACAGCCTAACGCGGCGGCCAGGGCGAGATGTTGCGGCTGCACTCGCGTGCCGGCGCGCAGCGCCACGTCGCCTGCCGCAATATCCTCGCCGCGCGCCCGGCAGTTCGACCCGCGCGGCAAGTCTGGCAGGATTGCGTCGTCGCCCACCAGGTGCACCAGCTCCTGTGGCGCAACCGTATCTGCGCCGGTCGGTAATACCGCGCCGGTGAAGATGCGCATGGCTGTACCGCGCACTAGCATAGCTTGCGCCTCTCCCGGCGCGGCGCGGCCGCGAACGGACAGGGCGGTGTGTCCCAGATCGTCATGCGCGAACGCATACCCATCGACCGCCGCATTGTTTTGCGGCGGCACGTTACGTTCGCTTGTAATGTCTTCTGCCAGAATGCGTCCGGCGGCGTCGTGGAGCGGGATGGCTTCGCTGCCTTTGCCGCACTCGATGCGTGCGTCGATCAGATCAAGCGCCGCCTGCATGGTCATCAGCGGCGCAACCGGAGTGAAGCAACCGTCTGCTGGCATTGTGGTCACAGTCCGCAATGCCGCATCACGAAGCTGGCCACCGCCGCCGCGTCGTCCAGCGGCAGGACCGGCAGGCCGCGCGGCGTACTCAGTTCATCGGGCCGGTCGGTGGCGATTGCCACTACGTGTGCATCTTCAGTCGCCAGCAACTTTTGCCCCGTCGCGGCGCGCCAGACTTCGATCTTGTCATGCGGCTCGGTCTTGTAGCCTTCGACCAGCACGAGATCGACCGGGCTCATCCGCGCCAGCAACGCGGGCAGGGGCACTTCGCCCTCGGATCGTGCTTCGTGCATCAGGGCCCAGCGCGACGAACTGGAAATCATCACCTCGGTGGCGCCGGCCTCGCGGTGGCGGAAACTGTCCTTGCCTGGCCGGTCGAGGTCGAAGTGATGGTGTGCGTGTTTGACCGTGGAGACCTTGATGCCGCGGGCGACCAGTTCAGGCACCAGCCGCACCAGCAGTGTGGTCTTGCCGCTGCCGCTCCACCCGCGCAGGCCCAGAACCTTCATGTCGGCGGGTCGGACTTTGGCGCCTCACCGGTAACGTGCTGCAGGCCGGCGCGGAGATAGTCGTAGCCGGTATAGAGTGTAATCAAGGCCGCCAGCCACAGGCCGATTTCGCCAATCTCGGTGGCGTGCAGCCACGGCGTGGCGGCGGGCGCGCCCATCAGCGTGCCCAGCGCCAGGATCTGGACCGTGGTCTTCCATTTTGCCAGCTTGCTGACCGGCACGCGCACGCGCAGTTCGGCCAAAAACTCCCGCAGGCCGGTTACCGCCACTTCGCGGCATAGAATGACAACGGCTGCCAGGACGCTCAGGTCATGGATGCGGTCGAACGCGACCAGCATCAGGATCGCCGCCGCGATCAGCAGCTTGTCCGCAACCGGGTCGAGAAAGCGGCCCAGCGCCGAGGTCTGGCCGTACCGCCGCGCCAGATAGCCGTCGGCGAAGTCGGTGATCCCGGCAAACGCGAACAGGCCCAGCGGCACCCAGCACCCCCAGGCGCCGGGCAGCCAGAAAGCGGCGCAGAACGCGGGGATAACAAGTATCCGCGACAGGGTCAGCAGGTTCGGCAGGTCGGTCAGCATCCGCACATATTAGCACCTGCCTCGGTGTTTTTGTCGCGCGGCTAGCGCCAGTAACCCGGCCGCCCGTAATAGCCCCGGCGCGGTGGGGGCGGGGCATAATAATACGGTGCAGGCTCCGCGACGTAGTAGCCCCGCGGACGCGGCTGGTAGGCCACGGTTTCCACCGCGCAGGCGGCCAGGGCAGCTCCAAGGCCGAGCAGGGCCAGCAGTGCCATAGATTTCCGCTTAATAACCGTCGACATCTCGCGTTCCTCCGTGAGGTGCGGGGTGCACCTGCATCTACCGGGGGATTCCACGGGCGGACGGGCACACTCCTGTGCCGTCGAACGTCACTTTCTTTCATGGCTTTGCAGAGGTCTTACCGTGTTCATGGCACGGCGGAATTGCGGCGGCGGCGCGCTAGTGCCGACCGGCCATTTCAGCGCCTGCCGCGCGGTCCAGGCGAAGGAAGGGAATGGTCGCGGCGGCTCCGATCAGGGTCAGGCCGAGAAAGGCGGGTACGAAGTCCGACTGCACCAATTGCGTACCGGTACGACCACCGAGTGAAAATTCCAGGATCACCGCGCCGATGGTGACGCCGGCCGATAGCGACAATTGCTGCGCCACGGCCGAGATGCTGGTGCCCTGGCTCAGGCGGTTGGTCTCGATGTCGGCGAAACTGAGGGCATGAACGCAAGACAGTGCCATCGAGCGGAAAAAGCCGCTGAACAGCAGCAGGCCCATGATGACGAAGGCCGGCGTTGCGGCGGTGAAGCCAGCGGGGACTCCCAGGAAAATCGCCGCCGCCAACGTCCCGCCGACCAGCACCGGCCGGAAACCAAAGCGCCGAAGCAGCGGCACGGAAACGAAACGCGACGCCATCACGCCCACGGCACTGATGAAGATGAGAAGGCCTGAGTTCAGCGCGCTGAGTCCGAACGCCACCTGGAACAGCAAAGGCAACAGGAACGGCGTCGCCCCCACGGCGATGCGCAACAGCGAACCGCCCAGCAGCGCCAGGCGGAACGTGGGAATCGCCAGAAGGCGCAGGTCAAGCACCGGCTCAGATGTCTGTAGCGAGTAAATCGCATAGGCGATGAGCAGCGCGATGCCGACCACCAGCAGCGCCGCCACCGTCCACAGCGGGATGATGCGGAGGCCCAATGTGGTGGTGCCGGTGACAAAGGTGGCGAGGCCCAGGCCCACCAGGATGAAACCCTTCACATCAAAGCGCACACCCTCGTCGGCCTTGATGTTGGGGATGTACAATGTCGCGACCACGATGCCGAGGACGCCGATCGGTACGTTGAGCCAGAAAATCCATCGCCACGAGACGAACGTGGTGATCAGGCCACTTATCGGCGGCCCGATGATCGGCGCCACGATGGCGGGCACCGACAGCCACATCAGCGACGCCACCAGTTCGGCCTTGGATACTGTGCGCAGGATGACGAGGCGCCCCACCGGCGTCATCATAGCGCCGCCGATGCCCTGCACGATGCGGGCGGCGATCAGCTCGCCGATCCCGTTCGACAGGCCGCAGCCCACCGAGCCGATCATGAACACCACCATGGCCACCCGGAAAACCAGGCGGGCGCCAAAGCGGTCCGCCACCCAGCCGCTGATCGGCAGGAAAACCGCGAGGCTCAGCAGGTAAGACGTCACCGCCAGTTTCAGATGGATCGGGTCCTCGCCCAGGTCCCGCGCCACGACCGGCAATGCCGTCGACAGCACCGACGTATCGAGCTGTTCCATGAACAGCGCGCTGGCAACGATGAGCGGGACGAGGACAGATTTTTTCATCTGAGGGGTGAATAGGGCGAATCGGCGCGGGGAAAATAGGCGCCGGCAGTCTAGAGCCATACCCGCCGGGCACAAGCCCAGCCATGTCGCAGTCCGGGTGGCTCAGTCGCCGCCTTTCAGTTCGATCCGGTTTCCTTCAGGATCGTGAAAATAGACCGAGGGTCCATAGCCGTCGGCACCATACCGGCGCACGACCGGCTCGGGCACAACGCCAAAGGGTTGCAACCGTGTACGGATGGCCGCCACATCCATCGGCTCGATGCGAAAGCACAGATGGTCCATGTTGCGGCCCGGTGCGCCGTCCGTTGCCGGCACGAGATCGAGCAGGGCGTCGCCGATGCGGATCTGGACCAGGCCGATACTGGCTTCTTCCCGCTCAACCACGGCGTCCAGGACCGCCGTGTAGAACCGCGTCAGTGACGCGATGTTTCGCGCCAGCAATACGACATGGTCGATCTTTTTGACGGTGAAAGTCATGCCGATATTGTAAGGCCGGCGGCCTGCAATCAGGAAGGGCTGTTGCCGTTGCCGTAGCTGGCGGTATTGACGCCGTTGGCGGGCGGGTCGCCACCCAGGAAGTGCCCCAGCGCCATTAGCGGTTCGACGCGGTCGCACAGGATTTTGAACGTGGCGAGCATCGGCACGGCCAGCAGCGCGCCCGGCACGCCCCACATCCAGTACCAGAACACCAGCGCCAGGATGATCATCACCGGGTTCAGCGCGAAGCGCCGCGCCAGCAGCAGCGGTGTCACGCTCTCCGCCTCGATGAGATGCGCAAGGAAGTAGAGGCCAGCCGGCAGCGCCGCGAGTGGCAGCGAGTCGAATTGCACCAGTCCGGCCATGAACATAACCGCGGTCATGACCACGGGGCCCAGAATTGGGATGTAGTTCAGCAGGAACGCGAGCGTGCCCCAGAGAAGGGCGTCTTCCATGCCACAGCCCCAGGCGATCAGGGTCGTGGCCACGCCGAGGGCGCCGTTCATCAGGCTGATGGTCAACAGGTAGCCGGCAATGCTGCGCTCAACTTCGCGGGCGATCTCGACTACCTGTTTCTTGTCGGACAGGCGTGGTGCCACCTCCACCAGCCGGCGCAGGAACTGGTCGCCCGACATCAGCAGGAAGAACAGCAGGATGGTCATGGTGAACAGGCCAGTCAGCGTGTCGCGGGTACCCGCGAACAGGATGGTGCGCAGGCGCGGGCCTTGCACAGTCACGGCAGGCGCCTCGCCAGCACCGGCAGGAGTGGCCATTTTCTCCACCTTGGCAGTGGCGCGGTCCAGCTTGGTGAGCAGGGTGCTGGCATGACCAACCTTTGTCTGCAGCCGCTCCACGCTTTCCGGCGCCTTGCTGAACCATTCCGCCGCCGGCGGGCCGACCAGCGAGCCGAGGCCGCCCAGCGCGCCATAGACCACGACGATGACCAGCGCCGAGGCGATAGGCTTCGGCAGCTTTATCTTCAGCAGGCCGTTCATCGCCGGCTGCAACAAAAGGGAGAGCAGAAAGGCGAACAGGATCGGCAGCAGGATGACCCGCGCGAAGTACAGCGCGAATAACAAGCCGACCAGGAAAATGCCTGTCAGCAAAAGAGTATGCACCGTCCAGCGCTCGGGCCCTGCCGTGGTCGCTTCGCCCGGTCCGCCCGTGCCTTCGGACGGCAGGATCGCCTCGATCTTGGAAAGGTCCGCCATCCCTCCGTAACGTGTCCGCCGCGTTTCGGTTCAGCCTTCGCGCGAATAAGTGTGGATCGTTAAAACACAAAGGGCGCGAAGGACTTATCCTCCGCGCCCCTGGCGTTCCGGGCCTATTTCGTCTGGCGCTACTGCCAGTGAACGTTGGTCAGGTCGTTCGCGAAGATCGGCGCGTTCTTCCACAGGCCGGTCAGGCCCTTCTTCGCGATGGTAATGCGCGGCAGGCTGAACAGGAAGCCGTTGACACTGTCCTCTGCCAGCTTGCGCTGGGCCTGTTGCTGCAGCTTCGCCCGCTCGGCGTCGTTGACCGTCGACTTGATCTTGGCGATCAGCGCATTGTACTCGGCATTCTCGTAGCCAAAGTAGTAGCCAGGCTTCGAGTAGATATCGAGGTCGTTCGGCTCGACATGCGCGATGATCGACAGATCGTAGTTCAGTTTGGCATAGACGACGTCCAGCCACTGCGCGAACTCGATGTTCTCGATCTTCACGCGGATGCCGGCCTCGGCCAGCTCGGCGGCGACGATCTCGCCGCTCCGGCGCGCATAGGCGGGCGGCGGCAGTTTCAGCGTGACGTCGATGCCGTTCGGGTAGCCGGCCTCGGCCAGCAAGGCCTTGGCCTTGGCCACGTCGTGCGGATACAGGCCGGTCAGGTCCACATACGCCGGGTTGTGCGGTGGGAAGTGGGTGCCGATCGGCAGGCCGAAACCGTACAGCGCGCCAGCCAGGATCGCGTTGCGGTCGATGGCGTGGGCGACGGCGCGGCGCACCCGCACGTCATCGAACGGCTTGCGCTTGTTGTTCATCGCCAGAACCGTTTCGCCCTCGGTCGTGCCCGTCGTCACCGTGAAGCGCGGGTCCTTGGCGAACTGGTTCACCGCCTCGTAGGTGTTGAACTGCGGGAAGGCATCAACATCGCCCGCCATCAGCGCGGCCATGCCCGCATTCGGATCGGTGATGAAGCGGAACGTGGCCCGCTTGATCTTTACCGAGCCGGGCGTGCGCCAGGTCGGCGCCGCCACCATGACCACGCGATCACCCTTGACCCAGTTGTCGAACTTGAACGGACCGGTACCGACGGGCTTGGTCGCGTTGCCCTCGGTGCTTTCGGTTGCGGTGATCACGGCGGTGTTGAGGCCGAGGTCGAACAGCAGCGTGGCGTTGACCTCCTTCAGCTTGATCACCACCGTGGCCGGGTCCGGCGTGGTGATCGATTCCATGTTGGCGAAGGTGGATTTGTTCTTGTTGGTGCTCTTCTCGGCGCCATAGCGCTCGAAGGCAGACTTCACATCGGCGCCGTCGAACGCCGTGCCGTCGTGAAATTTCACGCCCTTTTTCAGCTTGAACGTCCAGGTCTTGCTGTCGGACGAGACCGACCACTCGTCGGCCAGCAGCGGCTGTACCGTGCCGTTCTCGACGATGCGGGTCAGGCCTTCGTAGATGTTGTAGTGGGTGATCTCGCCAATGGCGGCGGCCGGCGCAACCGTCGGGTCGAGGCCCGGCGGCTCAAGCACCATGCCGACGACGACGGCATCCTTCTTGCCCTGGGCCTGTACCGCCGCCGGCAACGTCAAAGCCGCCATGGCCGCGAGGGCCAGAGTACCGATCTTGCGCATGAAATCCTCCTGTGTGCGCGGGTTCGGGGAACTACTCGCCGTACCGGCTGCTATAGCCGATGCCGTTACCGAGACTTTCTGCCGCCATGATCGCCCGCATCACGGCGCGGGCAACGCAATCAGCCGCCAAATGCCCGATCCTTGTCAGGGCGTCGGCGGCCGGCTGGTCCAGCGGCCGACGGGCCGTTGCCAGGGCGAATATCGTATCGCCATCCGTCGGCGTATGCACGGGGCGGATGGCCCGCGCCAGGCCGTCATGCGCCATTATGGCGATGCGGGTAGCCTGCGCCTTGTCGAGCGTCGCGTTGGTTGCGATCACGCCGATGGTCGTATTGGCGCCCACTTGCGGACGCTTCATGTCTGGCGGCAGATCGAACTCGGTGCGCGGGCTGGTCGGGCGGCGGTCATTGGCTTCACCCGGAGCGGCCAGGGCGTGCGCCCAGAAGGCGCCGGTCTTGCCATCCACGGCGCTGCCGACGGGATTGGCCGCCACCAGCGCGCCGACCTGCAGGCCGTCCGCGGCGACAATCGATGCACTGCCCAGCCCGCCCTTCAATGCGCCGGCCACGGCGCCGAAGCCGGCGCCGGCATTCCCGAGGTGAAAGTCGTGGCCCGCTGCCGCGACCGCTGCGCGCCCCAGCAGGCGATAGGGCGGCTCATGGGTCCAGCTCTTGTCGCCGCCGTTCAGCAAGTCGAACAGGATCGCCGCCGGGACGAGTGGCACCCGGGCCGGGCCAATGGCGAAGCCGCGCCCTTGTTCGGCCAAAAAATGCATGACACCCGACGCCGCGTCCAGACCAAAGGCCGACCCGCCCGACAGGCAGATGGCGTCGATCCGCTCGATCAGGTTTACCGGGTCCAGCAGCGCGGTCTCACGGGTACCGGGCGCGCCGCCGCGAACGTCCACGCCGGCCACGGCAGGCGTTTCGGCCAGCACGACTGTCGTGCCGGTACGGACGCGCGCATCCTCGGCATTGCCGACGAGAATCCCGTCGACGTCGGTAATCAGGTTGCGGGGGCCGGGGCGCACCATCGGCGCAGCTTATAGCCGTTGCCGCGGTGTCTGTCTGTCCGGGTACTTACGGTCTGTTACTTTCCGTGCAGGTCCCACAATTCGCGCATTGCCAGATAGGTATAGGAGGTGGTCCAGCCGACCAGCACGAGGCCCAGCAGCGCCTCGACGCCGGAGACCAGGCGCAGCGCGCCAGTGGGATAGACATCGCCAAAGCCCAGCGTCGAATAGGTGACGGCCGAGAAATAGACGGATTCGACCAGGCTACCGTCGAAATCGCCGGCCAGCGTGCCCAGGCCCAGATGCCCGGCCATCAGCCAGTAGGCCACGCCGAACAGCCAGACCTCGATAGTGTGGCCGACGAATGCAAAGACCAGGACGGAAATGATGCGGTAACGGGGCATGACCGGCAAGCGAGGCAGCAAATGGGTGTTCAGCCGCAGGACCTCATAGTGGATCAGCACGCAGATGAGCACGAGCACGGTGGTAAACAGCATCGCCTGCGGCATCGGATTATCCCGTGACTTTGGTTATTCGCGGTAAGCTTACGACATGATGCGGCGCGCGACATTGATTCTGATCGTCCTGCTCTGGCCGGGCCTGGCTACGGCAGAGGCGGTCGAGGCCCGGCGCCACATGCTGGCGGCTGCCCATCCGCTGGCGGCGGAGGCAGGGCGCGACATCCTCCGCGCCGGCGGCAATGCCGTCGACGCCGCCATCGCCACCCAGCTGGTCCTGACCCTGGTCGAGCCGCAGGCGGCCGGCATTGGGGGCAGTACGTTCATGGTCGTCGGCCGCGATCGCGACAAGGTCGAGGTGTTCGAGGGGCGCGAGGCGGCCCCGTCTACCGTTCGTCCCGGCTTGTTCGTCGGTCCCGATGGCAGATCGCTGCCCTATCTGTCCTATGCTTATGGCCCGCAGGCGGTCGGCATACCGGGCATGTTGCGGGCATTCGAGATGGCGCATCGTGCCTATGGCCACCTGCCGTGGGCCGACCTGTTCCGCCACGCCATAGATCTTTCCGAAAATGGCTTCGTTGTCTCGCCGCGGCTCGCCTCGTCCGTCGCCACATACCGCGAGCGCCTGGCGCGCGATCCGGCCATGGCCGCTTACTTCCTTCCCAATGGGCAGTCGTTGCAGGCCGGGCAGATCCTGCGCAACCCGGCTCTGGCCGAAACTTTGCGCACCGTTGCCTCCGGCGGTGCAGCAGCCTTCTATCGCCGCCCCGGCATGTTCGACGGTCGCGACATGGCCGGCTACCGCGCGCACCGCGTCGCCGCCTTGTGCGGCCCATATCGTGTCTATGTCATCTGCGGTCCGCCGCCGCCATCGTCCGGCGCCATTGCGGTGCTGCAGATAATGGCTCTGCTGCAGCGGTTCGACCTCGCCGCCTGGGGACCGGCTGACGTTCGCAGCCTGCACGTCATTGCCGAGGCCGGCCGGCTGGCCTTTGCAGACCGCGATGCCTATGTGGGCGACGGGATTGCGCCGGGCCGTGTCGCCGCCCTGCTCGACCGCCGCTATCTCGCGCGCCGGTCCAACCTGATCTCGCTCGACAGCTCGCTGGGGGTGGCGTCGCCTGGCGAACCGTTCGGCCGTCGCGGCGCGCTTCCAGCGCTCAACGAAACGCACGGCACCAGCCAGGTCAGCGTGGTTGATAATTCCGGTCTCGCGGTCAGCATGACCAGCTCCGTGGGCGACGCCTTCGGCAGCGGCCTGATGCAGGATGGCTATGTCCTGAACAACGAACTGGCCGATTTCGACGCCCGCACTGAAGGGCCGAATGTCCCTGGGCCGGGCAAGCGCCCGCGCTCGTCCATGACACCCGTCCTGGTGTTCGACCGCGATGGCCGAATGGTCCTGGCGCTGGGCAGCCAGGGTGGGCCACGCATTATCGGTTTCGTCGCCAAGATGCTGGTGGCGACGCTCGACTGGAATCTCGACATGCAGGCCGCCATTGACCTGCCGCACGCCCTTAACCGCAACGGCATGACCGAACTGGAAACCGGCCCAGGGCGCGAGGCGGCGAAGACAGCACTCGAAGGGATGGGTCATCAGGTGCGGCTGGGCGAAATCGACAGCGGCCAGCAGGGCATCCGCATTGTCGGAGACCGGTTGAGGGGCGGCGGAGACCGCCGGCGTGAGGGTGTTGCGGTCGGCGACTGATCAGCGCCGGCGCAGCAGGTCGCCCGCACCCAGCGCGCCGCCACCGGCAATCAACAGGCACGCCACAATCGCCGTCCAGTGCGCCGTTCCCACGCCCGAAAGCAGCAGCCACAATGTCGAGAGCAGGGGCGTCGCGTAGGAGGCAGCGCCCAGCGCGCGGATGTCGCCGCGCTTCACGCCATAGTCCCAAAAGAAAAAGGCGCTGCCCGCCGGACCCAGGCCAAGCGCCAGCAGGGCCAGCCATTGCAGGCCGGTTTCCGGCCAGACCGTCTGCTCCAGACCGAGGTGCAGCAGCAGGGCCAGCAGCGCGGTGGCGGCACAGAATCCGCCCACGGCATCGGTCGGCACCGCCGCCATCCGCCGACTGAGGACGGAATAGCTCGACCAGATGAAGGCGCAGGCAAAGGCGGCGCCGTAGCCCAAAGCAAACTCGGCGCGAAAGCCGAGGCGCCCGCCAGTGACCAGCAGCACCGTGCCCGACAGGCCCAGAATCGCGCCGGCCACATGAAACCAGCGCAGGCGTTCCCCCGGCAGAAAGGCCGACAGCAACACGATCAGCAGCGGCCATAAATAGTTGATCAGCGATGCCTCGACCGGCGGCGCCCGCTGTAGGGCGAGGAAATACAACGCGTGATAGCCGAACAATCCGCCCACACCGACGACCCAGGCGCCGGCGGGCAGACGCAGGTGCGCCACAATGCTCTCGCCTCGCACCAGCCATTTGCCGAGCGCGAGGAGTGAGGCGATAGCGAAAGAAACGACGGTCAACAGCAGTGGCGGCACGTGGCCCGTCGCGGCGGCGAGGACGGCCAGCGACGACCACAGCAACAGAGCGACCGCGCCAAACAGCGTAGCGCGCAGGCGGGTGTCGTTCATGGCAACAGGGCTCGATAAAGCCGCGCCGTTTCGTCGTCGAAGGCCCACAGTTCGATGGTATGGGGCGCTTCGCCGGCATTTATCCACGCGAAGCACTGTGCGACCGCAATCTCCGCCGCCGCGGTGCGCGGGTAGCCATAGACCCCGGTTGAAATTGCGGGGAAGGCGACGGAAACGCACGAGAGTGAGGCCGCCAGTTTCAGGCTGTTGCTGTAACAGGCCGCCAGCAGCGCGGCCTCGTTCTGGCCGCCATCGTGCCAGACTGGCCCGACGGTATGGATGATATGGCGCGCCTGCAGGCGATGGCCCCCGGTCGCTTTGGCTTGGCCGGTCGCGCAGCCGCGTAACATGCGGCACTCGGCCAGCAGCCCGGGGCCAGCCGCCCGGTGAATGGCACCGTCTACCCCGCCCCCGCCCAGTAACGATCCGTTGGCGGCGTTGACGACCGCATCAACCGTTGCGGTCGTGATATCGCCTTGGCGTACCAAAATGCCCTTTTGGGCCGGGTTGCGTCCGGTTTTTAAGTAAGCCGGCAGAACATTCCACGCGTTGCCGCGATGATCCATTTACCCTTATGACATAAGGGCTTAGGGCACATTTTCCCGCTTTTCAGCGCCTGTGAAATTCTATTTTTGTCCCGCGCGTTTTCTGCACGATTACACAGGAATTACACCGCACGACCACGGCCGTCCAAGGGGTACTATCCGAGCCATTGAGATGCCGCCTCGCAGCCCCAATTCCCTGCATCCGGCCTGCATTTGCAGGGAAACCCGACCCCGTAGATTGCGGTAAATCAACAACTCGGAGGCATTAAAGTAAGCTGGTGAATGACGGCGGCGTTCCCATTTCCCAGCATCCCGGCGAGCAGGTGATTTACGCATGCACGCCCTGCGGCCGGCGCGGTGTCTACTCCAAGGCGAAGCTGATCGCGGAGCACGGCGATATCGGGCTGCCCCGGTTGGCCAGCATCTTGTCTGCGGCCTGCGACGGCCGGTTCGACAGCCCCCAGATGAAGTTGTGCAAGGCGTACTTTCCCCGTCTGGCGGAGAGCAGCATTGCCGACTCTAAAAATGCCAACGGGCGGGAGCCCTGAGCGTCAGCGTCATTTAAGGTTGGATGCCCCGTGACGAGGCTGAGGCGACGAAGATGACGGGGCGCTAACCTTTCTAGAACAGATTCTCAAATGGTCTGCATCCCTTAAAGGGCTCCAAGATTTGAGGGAGAATTCGGCCTCCACATGGAGGAGGTACGATGCCAAGGAAGCGATATACGGCGGAGCAGATCATCGGGCTGCTGCGGCAGGCCGAGGTGGAGCTGGCAAAGGGCCGGACGG
>CANJGB010000015.1 GCA_947473805.1 Alphaproteobacteria bacterium | reverse complement strand
GAAGCCGCCGATCATCGCCGGCATGACCATGAAGAAGATCATGATCAGCGCGTGCCCGGTAACCAGCACGTTGAACAGGTGGTGGTTGCCGCCCAGGATCTGGTCGCCCGGCTGCATCAGCTCCATGCGCATGATCACCGACATCGCGCCGCCCACCAGGCCCGCGCAAACGGCGAAGATCAGGTACATCGTGCCGATGTCCTTGTGGTTGGTCGAATACACCCAGCGGCGCCAGCCGTACGGGGTGTGGGCATGGTCGCCATGGTCATCATGACCGTGGGAAGCGTGGTCGTGACCGTGGGCGCCTTGAGCCTGAGCCATGTCTGTCAATCCTTCTACGCGTACAGCGCGGGCAATGGGAAATGCGGAAGTGTCACTGGGCGGCGAACTGGCTCGCCGGGGCGCCGGACTGCGCAAACTTCTTCTTCGCGTCCTCCACCCATGCCGCGTACTTTTCCTTGGAGACGATCTCGACCTTGATCGGCATGTAGCCGTGCAGCGCGCCGCACAGCTCCGAGCACTGGCCGTAATAGGTGCCTTCCTGGCGGGCGTTGAACCACACCTGGTTGATGCGGCCGGGCACGGCGTCCTTCTTCACGCCGAACGCCGGCATGGCCCACGAGTGCAGCACGTCGGCGGCAGTGATCAGCACGCGGATGTTGCTGTTGACCGGCAGGACGACCGCGTTCTCGGTCTCGAGCAGGCGCAGCTGGCCGGGCTTCAGGTCCTTGTCGGCGATCATCGTCGCATCGAAGGTGAAGTTGCCGTTGTCGGGATATTCGTACGACCAGTACCACTGGTTGCCGATCGCCTTGATCGTCACGTCGGCGGCAGGGATGCGCTCCTGCTCGTACAGGCGCTTGAACGACGGGATGGCGATCACGACCAGCACGATGATCGGCAGGATCGTCCACGCCACCTCAATCAGGGTGTTGTGCGTCGTCGTCGACGGGTTCGGGTTTGCGCGGTGGTTGAACCGCATCATCACGTACACAAGAAGCGCAACGACCAATAGGGTGATCACGGTGATGATCACCATGAGCAGGGTGTGGAAGTCGTGAATGCCATCCTTGAGGATGGTCACGCCCTCCTGCAGGCCGAACTGCCAGGGGTGCGGCTGCCCGACGGGACCGTCAGCGGCAAAAGCCGGAAGCGGAGCGAGGAAGGGGACCGCAAGCGCAGCCACAACACCGAAAAAACGTCCCACCAGCAGTACCCCCAATCGCATGACTTGCCGCCCCGCAAAATAGCCAAAAACCCACCCCGGGACAAACGTCAGTTCGTCGCAGAGACAGCCGTCAGTTCCTACCCTGTCCGTACCGGCCAAATCATTGCAATGTTAGCCTTTTTCGCCGTCACTGCGACAATATGACGCACGAAATGTCGGAAGCCAATTACGATTGACTCGCAATTAAGTTATTTGGCGAACACCACCACCGTGTCGCGGCGCCCGATGCGCCACCCGGACGGGGTGCGAACGAACCGGTCGCGGTATTCCACCATGATGAAAGGCCCCTCCATCGGGGCGACGCCACCCTTGTAGTTCGGGCAGCGGTAGGCGGTGACATAGGAAATGCCCTTGGCATTGTCGGCGTCGATGACGTCGACCTGGACGTTGGATGGCACGTGGCGCAACAGGATCGAGGTGTCGCGGCTGTCCAGGTACTGGCGGAACTCCGCATGGCCGCGCAGCAGCGGCAGGGGCGCCGGCCGCTGCCACTCGGCGTCGGGCGCAAACAGCTCCATGAAGGCCGGATAGTCGTTCACGTCGATGGTCAGGCAATAGGCCGTGACCAGCCGGGCGCAAAGATGCTCGATCTCGATCCGCTTCGTGGTGTCCACTTTTGTCCTCCCCCACTCCGAACCGTGTGGAAACATCCTATATACTGATGAGGTACGGGAAAGAACCCGGCCGAGCAGGAGTTGCCATGACCGCGCCAACGCCAGACGAACTGTTCTTCACCCGCGCCGGACTCGACCCCAAGCGGGTCGAATCGATCGTGGGCGACGCGCTGCACGGCGCGGATGACGGTGAACTGTTCCTGGAATATGCGCAGTCGGAAAGCTTCGCGTTCGATGACGGGCGGCTGAAGAGCGCCAGTTTCGACACCAGCCAGGGCTTTGGCCTGCGCGCCGTGTCGGGCGAGCAGACCGGCTATGCCCATGCGTCCGAACTGAGCGAGGCGGCCATCCGCCGCGCGGCGACCACCGTGCGCGCGGTGCGCGCCGGCCATGGCGGCGTGATGGCCGAAGGTCCGCAGGGCACCAACAGGCACCTGTACACCGACACCAATCCGCTGGGCGAGGTGCCGTTCGAAACCAAGACCAAGCTGCTGCAGGACATCGACGCCTATCTGCGTGCCAAGGACCCGCGCGTGCGCCAGGTGTCGGCATCGCTGGCCGGTTCGTGGCAGGCGATCAAGATCATCCGCGCCGACGGCCATGCGGTGCAGGACATCCGCCCGCTGGTGCGGCTGAACGTGTCGGTCGTCGTCGGCGACGGCGACAAGCAGGAAAGCGGCAGCCACGGCGCCGGCGGACGCAGCGGCTATGCCGCCTGGATTCATCCCGATGCGTGGCACCAGGGCGCCGACGAGGCGCTGCGCCAGGCGCTGGTCAACCTCGACGCACAGCCGGCGCCCGCCGGCGAGATGACCGTCGTGCTGGGGCCGGGCTGGCCCGGCATCCTGTTGCACGAGGCCATCGGGCACGGCCTGGAGGGCGATTTCAACCGCAAGCAGACCTCGGTGTTTTCGGGTCTCATGGGCCAGCGCGTCGCCGCCAAGGGCGTGACCGTCGTGGATGACGGCACGATCATGGACCGGCGCGGCAGCCTGACCGTCGATGACGAGGGCACGCCGACGCAGCGCACCGTACTGATCGAGGACGGCATCCTTACCGGCTATCTGCAGGACCGGCTGAACGCGCGCCTGATGGGCGTGAAGCCGACCGGCAACGGCCGGCGGCAGAGCTTCGCCCACATGCCGATGCCGCGCATGACCAACACGGTCATGGCGGCCGGCGACCGCGACCCGGAGGAAATCCTGCGCGGCGTGGACAAGGGCCTGTACGCGGTGAATTTTGGCGGCGGCCAGGTCGACATCACCTCGGGCAAGTTCGTGTTCACCTGCACCGAGGCCTATCGCATCGAGAACGGCAAGATCGGCCCGGCCGTAAAGGGCGCGACGCTGATCGGCGCCGGCGCGGAAGTGCTGAAGAAGGTCAGCGCCATCGGCAACGACATGCGGCTGGATCCGGGTGTTGGCACCTGCGGCAAGAACGGCCAGGGCGTGCCGGTAGGCGTCGGCCAGCCGACGCTGAAGCTGGACGGGCTGACGGTCGGCGGCACCGCGGCCTGACGGGGCTGTCATGCGCGGGGGCGTGCTGCTGACCTTGCTGTTGCTTGCGCCTGTCGCGGCGCAGGCGCAGGCGCCGCTGAAGCAAAGCGAGTGGCTGCCGAAGGGCTCGACGGCCGCGGGCGACCTGTTGCACCGGCCGCGCGAGGCGCTGGAAGGCGGCGCGAACCAGAATTTCTATGTCGAGTTCGGCCGGCTCGCGTTTCGCTCGCCCGAGATCCTCGGCGGCAATGCGCGCCGCGCCGGCCTTTCGTGCAATGCCTGCCACGTCAACGGCGACACCAATGCGCGCTTCTTCGCACCCGGCCTGTCGGACAGACCGGGCGAGATCGACGTGACACATGCGCTGTGGAACCTGCGCGGCGAGGACGGCGCGCACAATCCGCCGACGATCCCGACGCTGCGCAACGTCGCGACCAAGCCGCGCCTTGGCCATGATGGACGGGTCGCATCACTGCGCGAGTTCGCCCGCAGCGTGATCGTCACCGAGTTCGCCGGCACGGAACCCTCGCCGCTCGTGCTCGACGCCCTGACCGCCTACATGACCAGGTTGCGCACGCCGCCGCCGGGTGAGGAAAGCGTGTCGTTGGCCACCGACCTGGCCGATTTCGACCGCGACCTGAAGGTGCTGCGCGTTGCGCTCCTGGACGAGGACGCAGCGCTGACGGAACTGACCGTGCGCATGATCCGCGGCCAAATCGGCTTCATCGCCGAGCGTTTCCACAAGCCGGCACACGATGCGGCCCGCGCCGCGCTGGCGGACTGGGTGGACCGGCTGCGCGGTGTCGAGCGGCTGGCCCAGGCGGGAGACTTCCCGGCGGCGCGGAAACTGGCGGATGGCTTTCCGCCGGCACCGCAGGTGTTGCGTGATGCGGAAGCGACCTCGCTCTACGACGCCGTCACGGTTCAGCGCGAATTGCGCTAGTCAGGCGGCCTCGGAACGGGCGGCGGCAAGCGGCAGGCGGGCGGTGGCAACGGTGCCGAAGCCGACCTCGCTTTCGAGCACCAGCGTGCCGCCATGCATTTCCATGAACGCGCGGCTGATCGACAGGCCGAGGCCCGTACCCTCGTTCCGACGCGCGCGGCTGGCATCGGCCTGCTGGAACGGCTCGAAGATGCGCGTCAGCGCCTCGCGCGGGATACCCGGCCCGGTGTCGGACACGCGGATCGCCACGCCATCGGACTCAGCAACGGCAGAAATGGTGACCCGGCCGTTCGCGCCGGCAAACTTCACCGCATTGGACAGCAGGTTCAGAATGACCTGCTTCAGCGCCCGCTTGTCGGCCATCACCGCCGGCAGATCGGACGCGATCTCGGTGCGGACGGCGACCTGACGCTCGTCGGCGAGGCCGTGCACGATCGACAGGCAACTGCGCACGACTTCGTTCAGGTCGAACGACATGACGGCCAGTTCATAGCGGCCAGCCTCGATCTTGGCCATGTCGAGAATGTCGTTGATGACGTCGAGCAGGTGCCGGCCGCCGGTCAGGATGTCGCCGGCATAGTTCGCGTACTGGTCCAGTGCCTTCTCGCCGAACATCTTGTTATGGATGATCTCGGCGAAGCCGATAATGGCGTTGAGCGGCGTGCGCAGCTCGTGGCTCATGTTGGCAAGGAACGCCGACTTGGCATGGTTGGCCATTTCCGCCTCGCCCTTCGCCTCGACGGCGATCTGCAGGTTGCGTTCGATCTGGCGCTTGGCCTCGCGCAATTCGCCCAGCGCATGTTCGCGGCGGAGCGTCGCCGCGTTCACCCGGTCGAGAACGCGGTTGTAGTGTTCGGCGATGGCGCCGGCATCGGTTTCCGGCTCGACCGGGACCGGCGTCGAGAAGTCGCCGCTCTGCTGCTGTGCATCCATCCGCGACAGCAGGTCGAACAGCGACGAACTGGCGCCATGCTCGGCGACGTTCAGGCCGATCTGCTCGTCGCTGGCGGACACGCGGAGCGGCGACAGGCGGCCGAACAGCCACAGGCCGGCTAAGCCGATCCCGAACGCCACGGTGCCCGCGGCCGCCACGCCGAGGGCCTGGATGCCCAGCTGGTCGATCCGGTCGTAGCCGGGGTGGAACATTGCCGGATTGCCGAACAGGGCGACCGCCAGGGTGCCCCAGATGCCGGCGAACAGATGGGCCGGAATGGCGCCCACCGCGTCGTCAACCTTCCACCGGTCGAGCAGCTCACCGCCGAGCGTGCAGATGACGCCCGCAATGCCGCCAATGGCGATGGCCGAGACGGGTCCGATCATGTGGCAATTGGCCGTGATGCCGACGAGGCCGGCGATGACGCCGTTGAGGCTGATGCCGGCCCGCACCTTGCCCAGCCGCCAGTGGCTGAAGAAAACCGCGACGAGGCCGCCGGCCGCACCGCCGACCAGGGTATTGATCAGGATCATGGGCACCTGGTCGTTCCACGCCAGCGTCGAGCCGCCGTTGAAGCCGAACCAGCCGATGAACAGCAGGAACACGCCAAGCGTGGCGCCGGAGACATCATGGCCGTCGATCTCGCGCACCGAACCGTCCGGGCCAAAGCGACCGCGCCGTGGTCCGAGCAGCAGAATCGCGGCCAGCGACACCCAGCCGCCGACGGAATGGACGACGGTCGAGCCGGCGAAGTCGATGAAGCCGAGGGAGTGCAGCCAGCCGCTGCCGGTCCCGCCCCCACCGCCGCCTGCCCAGGCCCAGTGGCCGAACAGCGGGTAGATAAGGATCGACATCAGCAGAGCGTTGAAGCAATAGGCGAAGAAGCGCATGCGCTCGGCCACGGCGCCGGAGACGATGGTCGTGGAGGTGCCGCAGAACGCCATCTGGAAAAAGAAGAACACCAGCTCGTCGACCGGCGCGCCGTCGCCGAACAGGAAACGGTCGGCGCCGAACAGACCGGCATAGGACGAGCCGAACATGATGCCGTAGCCGACCAGCAGAAACGCGATGGCGGCGATGCAGAAGTCGAACAGGTTCTTGAGCGAGACGTTGATCGAGTTCTTGGCGCGAACCATGCCGGACTCGAGGCACGAAAAGCCCGGCTGCATCATGACAACGAGGACGGCCGCGATCGCAACCCAGAGATGGTCTACCGACAAAAGACGCTCCCGCCCAAGGCGGACCACGCACGCCGTGGGCCGGCCTAAAGGTGCGGGAACCTGGTTAAGGTCGCGTTAAAAGGCCACGGAAACGCTGGCTAGTACGCCAGTTCCTCGAACACCGGATCGACCGAGCGGCCCCAGCGCGTGTGGTAGTCGCGCAGCAGATTCTCGGCCGGCGTTTCGCCTGACTCAACGATGACGCGCAGGGAGTCGAGGAAATGCCCCTCGGTCTCGCCGGCAGCGGACAGGCGGTTGCGCGCCTTGAGGCCGGCAGCGCTGATCGCCAGCACCTCGGCGGCAATCTCGCGCACCGTGCCGTTGCGGAACGGCGTCTTGAGCGCCAGTCGCGGCACCACATCGCGCATCTCCTGCCGCTCGGCGGCGGTCCACGACTTGACCAGGTCCCAGGCCGCGTCCAGCGAGGCATTGTCGTACATCAGACCGGTCCACAGCGCCGGCAACGCGCACAGCCGCCACCACGGCCCGCCATCGGCGCCCCGCATTTCCAGATAGGTCTTGAGGCGCGCCTCGGGGAACAACGTCGTCAGGTGGTCGGCCCAGTCGCGCATGGTGGCGACCTGGCCAGGCGCCGCCGGCAGCCTGCCGGCGATGAAGTCGCGGAAGCTCTGCCCCGTCGCGTCGGCGTACTTGCCGTCGCGATAGACGAAATACATCGGCACATCCAGCGCCCAGTCGACGTAGCGCTCGTAGCCGAAGCCGTCCTCGAAGGCGATCGGCAGCATGCCGGTGCGGTCGGGATCGGTATCGGTCCAGATCTGGCTGCGATAGCTGAGGAAGCCGTTCGGCACCCCCTCGGTGAACGGCGAATTGGCGAACAGCGCGGTCGCGACCGGCTGCAGCGCCAGGGCCACGCGCATCTTCTTCACCATGTCGGGTTCGGAGCCGAAGTCGAGGTTCACCTGCACGGTGCAGGTGCGCAGCATCATGTCGAGGCCGAGGCGGCCCTTCTTCGGCATGTAGTTGCGCATGATGTCGTAGCGGCCCTTGGGCATGACAGGAATTTCGGCGCGGCGCCACTTGGGCTGGAAACCCAGGCCGACAAAGCCGACGCCCAGTTCGTCGCCCACCAGCTTGACCTGGGCCAGGTGGGTATTCAGCTCGCGACAGGTCTGGTGCAGGGTTTCCAGCGGCGCGCCGGACAGTTCCAGCTGCCCGCCGGGTTCCAGCGAGATCGACTGGCCATCCATGGCGAGCGCGATGACGTTGTCGCCCTCGCGCACCGGCTCCCAGCCGAAGCGCTGCAGGCCGGTGAGCATGGCCTTGATGCCATGCTTGCCCTCGTACGGCAGGGGCCGCAGGGTCTTGTGGTCGAAGCCGAATTTCTCGTACTCGACGCCGATTTTCCAGGTCGAGGCATGGGGCCGCTCACCGGACGCGACGTAATCAACCAACTGCCGTTTGTCGGCGATTGGCGTCTCGGCGGCCTTGGCTGGACCGGACATGCGGGTACCCCTACTCTTTTCTGGCCCCCCCATTTACCGCGCCGGCCAGCCAAGGCAAGCATGCTTTTTGTTCGGCCGCCGCCCGTGTAGATTGTGGCCATGGCCCAAGCAAAGACCCAAAAGCCGTTCGGCCCCGTCGAGGCCGGCGACATCTGCCCCTCGTTCGTCCTGGCCGATGCCCGGACAGGCAAGCCCGTGGACGTGCAAGGCGACGACATGGCGGGCTATGCCATGCTGTTCGTCTTCACCGGCAACGGCACACGCCACCTCGACGCGCTCCGCCCCCTCGCTGACACCCTGGCCTGGCTGGGCATCCCGGTATTCGCGGTCGGCCCGGCGGATATCGTCGCCCAGGCGCAGCCGTTCCGCGGCCTGATCGACGAAGAGAACGCGGTGGCGACCGGCTATGCGCAATGGCCGCAGGGTGGCCTGGTTGCGGTAGGTGCGAACCAGCACGCCATCTATGCCGGCACCGACCCTGAAGCGGCGCTGGCCGCGCTGAAGACGCACCTGAACGCGCGGCCGCCGGTCATTGCCGGCCCGGCGCATCCGCCGGTGCTGATCGTCCCCGACGTGCTGAGTCCGGCGGAGTGCAAGAAGCTGATCGGCATTTTCACCCTGCGCGGGCTGACCTATGTCGAGCCGGGCGACGGCGACAAGAAGCAGGGCAGCGACTACAAGATGCGGGTGCCGGAATACGGCCGCAACGATCGCGTCGACCACTACATCGTCGACCGCGATACCAGTTCTTTCCTCGACCGCATCATGAACCGGCGCGTGTTCCCGGAAATCCTGAAGGCGTTCCAGTACCGCATCGGCGGGCGCGAGCCGTACCGCATCGCCAGCTACGAGGGACAGCGCGGCGGCTACCAGCACGGCCATCGCGACAATTCGCTGCCGCACGTGGCGCACCGGCGCTTCGCGCTGTCGATCAACCTGAACACGGAGAATTTCGAGGGCGGCGAACTGCGCTTCCCCGAATACGGCCAGCACCGCTACCGCCCGGCATCGGGCTCGGCAATCGTCTTCTCGTCCAGCATCCTGCACGAGCCGCTGGGCGTGACCTCGGGCCGCCGCTACGTGCTGCTGGCGTTCCTGTCGGGCAATACCTAATCCCCTCGCCCGGCTTGCGCCGGGAGAGGGTTTCGAGGCCGGCTACTTCTTCATGCCGTCCTTCATCATCGGGTCCTTCATCATCGCGCTGTCGCTGGCCATCTTGGCGTGCGCCATGCATTCCTTATCCATCTTGGACGCCATGGCCTTCTTGGCCATGTCGAGTTCCTTCATGGCCATGTCCTTCTGCTTCATGTCCTTCACGCCCATGACGGCGGTCTCGGCGGACTTCACATCTGACGCGCAGTCGGCGAAGGCGGGCGCGGCGAAGCAGGCGACGGCAAGCGTGGCGGCAAGCAGGGAAATCCGTTTCATGTGGGGCGTCCTCTCGTGGCGTTTCGTGCTCCAGGCACGCCAAACGCTAGCAAGGCCGCCCCATCACGCCGTCATCACATCGGGGTGAGGCAGGACCGCGGACATTCACGTCCGCGTGATAACGCCCCAGTCGCCGATGGCCGCCTGCAACAGGGTGAGCGCGGCGGTGGCCGCCGTATCGGCACGCAGGATGCGGGGGCCAAGGCCGACGGGAACCGCCTGCGGCATGGCCTTCACCCGCTCGATCTCGTCGGCGCTGAAACCGCCCTCGGGGCCGATCAGCACCGCCCACGGGCCCGGCGACGCCGCGCGCAGGGCGACCGGCGCCGGCGGCGATGCGCCGGTTTCGTCGCAGAACATCAGCCGGCGATCCGCCGGCCACGCGGCCAGCACAGCATCCAGTGGGCGTGCCTCGCGTACTTCGGGCACGTCGAGACGCCAGCTCTGTTCCGCCGCCTCGCGCGCATTGGCGGCAAGACGCTCAACATTCACGCGGGCATTCGTCCGTGCGGTGATCACCGGCAGCAGGGCCGCGACACCAAGCTCGGTGGCCTTCTCGGCGATGAACTCGGTCCGCTGGCCCTTGACCGGCGCGAACAGCAGCCAGGTGTCGGGCGATGCCGCCTGCGGGCGCAGGTGCAGGACCGGCAGCAGGTCGCATTGCCGCTTGCCCTTGACCTGCACCTCGGCCGCCCATTCACCGTCGCGGCCATTGAACAGGGCAATGGACACGCCGGCGCCGAGGCGCAGCACGTTCAGCAGGTAATGCGCCTGGTCGGGCGTCGCCGCGACCGCCTCACCGGCGGAGAGCGGCGCCTCGACATACAAGCGCTGGCGTGGCGTATAAGATGCAGTCACGAGGCCGTTCTACTATGTCCGATCCATCCGCCCAAGCACCCCGCATTGCCGACGCCCCGCCCGACAACTGGGTTGAGCGCCAGGCCCCCGCCTGGTCGCGGCCCTATTTGCGCCTGGCAAGGTTGGACCGGCCCATCGGCTGGTGGCTGTTGCTGCTGCCCGGCTGGTGGGCCATTGCCCTGGCCGCGCCCAGGGGCGGCTGGCCGGACCTGTGGCTGATGCTGCTGTTCCTGGTCGGGTCCGTTGTCATGCGCGGGGCCGGCTGCGTCCTGAACGACATCGTCGATCGCGATTTCGACAGCCAGGTGGAGCGCACGCGCAACCGGCCCATTCCCTCGGGCCAGGTATCGGTCGCGGCGGCCGCGGCGTGGATGGCCCTGCTGTGCCTCATCGGCCTGGGCGTGCTGCTGCAACTCAATACGCTGTGTCTGTGGCTGGGCATCGCCTCGCTGGCCCTGGTGGCGATCTATCCGTTCATGAAGCGGATCACCTGGTGGCCGCAGCTGTTCCTGGGCCTGGCGTTCAACTGGGGCGCACTGATGGGCTGGGCGGCGGTGCGCGGCGAGATCGGCGTTCCGGCGGTGCTGCTGTATGTCGGCGGCATCTGCTGGACGCTGGGCTACGACACGATCTATGCCCACCAGGATATCGATGACGATGCCCTGATCGGCGTGAAGTCCACCGCGCGGCTGTTCGGCGAGCAGACCCGCACCTGGCTGTTCGCCTTCTACACGGCGACGCTGCTGTGCCTCGGACTTGCGGGCCTCGCCGAGTCGCTGGGCTGGATGTTCTGGATCGGCCTGTTTGTCGCGGCCTTCCACCTGTACTGGCAGGCGGCGATGGTTGACCTCCAGAGCGGGTCCGATTGCCTCAACAGGTTCCGCAGCAACAAATGGCTTGGACTGATCGTGTTCGCCGCTATTCTCGTCGGCAGATAGAGGGATTCGCATGCCACCCGTCCTGCCCGAACATTACCGCCGCATCTACGAACTGCTCGAAGTGTCGATTTCGCGTTTTGACTGCGGGCGCAAGTGCGCGCCGCTGAACGGCGGCGAGCCCGTTTGCTGCTCGACCCAGAACGCCGTGCCCGTGGTGCACAAGGCCGAATACAAGGAATTGCAGCGTCGCACCGACCTGTGGCACGACTTCAAGGCCTATGACAGCGCGACGCGGAAGATCGTCAAGGACCTGCACAAGTCGTGCGCGGCGGTGGAATGCAAGGGCGTCGCCTTCTGCGAACGCGACAACCGCAGCCTGGCCTGCCGCGCGTTCCCGTTCTTTCCGTACATGTCGCGCGAGGGCAAGTTCATCGGCCTCGCCTTCTACTGGGATTTCGAGGACCGCTGCTGGGTGATGTCGAACCTGCAGATCGTCGATCGCGTCTTCGTCGAGGAATTCGTCAAGGCGTACGAATACCTGTTCACCGTCGATCCGCGCGAATACGAAACGTTCGTCGAATATTCGGCGACGATGCGTCGGGTGTTCAGCCGCAAGCGGCGGCCCATTCCGCTGGTCGGGCGTGACGGCGGCTATCTGAAGGTGCTGCCGCATGGCCGCGGCATTAAGCCGGCCAAGGCCGAGGACTTCAAGAAAAGCGCGCCGTTCAACAGCGAGCGGAACTATGCCCGCGCGGTACGCGACGCCGGTGGCGTTCCGTCGGCGGCCGGCCTTGTCGCCGAACTGGGCGGCGCCCCGTAAAGGAAGGTTCCGAGCAGGACCCAGCGCCGCGCCCTGGCCTCCAGCCCGGGCTTTGCCACCAGCGGCGTGGTGTAGTGCCAGAATGGCAGGCGATAGGCGGTGACGCCGCCTTCCGTCGCCACATCAACGATCTCGGTGAAATGGCCCGCCTTCGCCCAGACCAGAAACTGGTGCTCCACCGCCGGTGACGCCAGGCTGATGTGGACATCCAGATAGCCGCGCGCCGCGGCCGGTTCTTCAGGATGATGGTCGTTGTGCGGGCCGGCATAATCGCCCGCGCCGTAGCACAGCACCTGGATGCCGTGGCGCCGCTTCAGCCGCCGGCCGGCCAGGGCGGACGCGAAGGCGTGGAAGCTGTCCGAATTCAGCATGTTGGAAAGCCCCACCTCGGCCGCTGCCTGCGACGCAAGGCCGCGCCGCCGTTCCAGATAGGCGGTCCGCATACGCATGGCCTTGGGCAGCCATTCGTCGTAATTGCGCGTCATGTCAGAAATCGTTTCCGGCGGGATCGGGTCGGCCAACGTCGTGAGGTGCGCCAGCAAGGCGCCGTCCAGCAGCACCCGCGCCGCCCGCGCCTGTCGCGGGTCGACCAGGCCGGATTCCGCCAGAAAGCGCCGCCGCGGGTCGGCCAGCGCGCCGCACAGGCGGGACTCCATGCCCGCCAGAACCGCCTGGCCGCGCCGGCTCAGCAGGTCGGCAAATTCCGCGGGAAACCGTTGCATGGGCGCTGCTTGCCATGCGGGCCACCGCGTGGCAAGGAAGGTTGTACTCACAATTTATAAGTTCAACGTGTTCTCCCAGGAAACGCCCCCAGAAGCGCCCGCCCGAACCACGGCGCGGCCATGACGCCGACCGGCGTCGAACAGCCGTCGCGGAACGCGGATTTGCTGGGATATGCCAGCATGATCGGCACCGCGATGTGCTTTGCGTCCAGCCTGCTGCTCATCAAGGTGTTCGGCGACATCATTCCGCCGTTCGGGATGACATTCGTGCGCTGGTTCGGCATCGCGGTCTTGTTGCTGCCCTTCCAGTTCTGGGCCGTATGGCGGTACCGCGAAGTCATCGTGAAGTACTGGCACCGGCTGCTGGTGCTGGGCGTCACCGGCATGTCGATCCCGGCGCTGGTCAACTATTTCGCGATACGGACATCGACCGCCACCAACATCTCGCTGATCATCAGCTCGACCCCGATCATGGTGATCCTGGCCGACAGGCTGTTCCTGGCCGAGGCGCTGCCGGCGCGGCGGCTGACCGGCGTCATCCTCGCCTTCCTGGGCGTGGTCGTCATCATCCTGCGCGGTGACATCCATGTCCTGTGGACCTTGTCGCTCGTGCCGGGCGACCTGTGGGCGCTGACCAGTACGACGTCATGGGCGATCTATTCAGTGCTGATCAAGCCATGGCGCCTCAACCTGCCGCCGATGGTGCAGCTGATCATGATCGCCGGATTCGGTGGATTGGCGGCATTTCCGTTCGCACTCTACGAGGCAGCGCACAGCGGCCCGTGGGCGCCGGGCTGGCGGCTGCCGGCAATTGCCCTCTTCTCGGTTCTGGTGCCCGGCCTCAGCGCCTTCGCGCTGCACGGCATCTGCGTGCGCCGGCTTGGCATCGCGCACGCGGCGATGGCGCAATACATCGTGCCGATCTTCGTCACCATCGTCGCCACGCTGCTGCTGGGCGAGAAGCTGGAACTGTTCCACGCGATCGGCGGCGGCGCGGTGCTGGGTGGCGTGTGGTTGGCCAGCAAGTCCGTCAAGGCGGCCGCATGACCGCCGGGGGACCGCACGACCGGCGCGAGATGCTGGGCCTGATGGCGATTGCCGCCTCGGCCCTCGCCTTTTCGACCAACTATCTGCTGGCAAGGATCGGCCCCGACCTGGTCTCGCCCATGGTGCTGACCTTCGGACGCTGGCTGGTCCTGTCGCTGCTGCTGCTGCCCTTCGCGGCCAGCGACCTGCTGCGCCTGCGGGCCGAGCTGGTGCGGAGCTGGCGTACGCTGGTCCTGCTGGCGGTTTCGGGAATGGGCATTTGCGGCGGCGCGCTGTACATCGGCGGAAAAACGACCACGGCGGTCAACCTTGCGCTGATCACCACGATATCGCCGATCCTGATCGTGATTGGCGCGCGGCTGTTCCTGCGCGAGCGCATGTCGGCGACACAGACCGCCGGCACCGCCCTCGCCTTTTTCGGCGTCGTGCTGATCGTCATCAAGGGCGACGTGGAGCAGTTGACTCAGCTGATGTTCACCCCCGGCGATTTGTGGGCGCTGTTCGCCGCGCTGGGCTGGGCGGCCTATGCGGTGATCCTGCGGCGCAACCCGGTTGCTGTGCCGGGCCTGGCGCTGCTGTGTGTCACCGCGCTGTTTGGGTCGCTGGTACTGTTGCCGCTGGCCATCGGCGAAATCGTCGTGCGCGGCGCGCCGCATTTCTCGTGGGGCGCGGTGGCGCTGGTCCTGGCCATTGCGGCAATCCCGGGCTTTCTCGGATACCGCTTTCACGCGGTTGCAACGGCGGCGCTCGGCGCCGGCCGCGCCTCGGTCATCGGCTTTCTCGGGCCGCTGCTGGCGACGTTCCTGGCCTGGCTGCTGCTGGACGAGCAGATCGCGGCCTATCACGTGTTCGGCGGCGCCGCGGTACTGGCCGGCGTCTGGCTGACCACCCGCTCGCCCGAACCCATTCCATGACCAGTCAGCGCCGCCGTGAAATCATCGCCTTCATCGCCCTGCTGGCGGCGGGCACCTCGTTCTCCGCCAACATCCTGACAGCGCGCGGTGCGGCACAGACGATACCGCCCTTCGCGCTGGCCTTCTGGCGCTGGGGCACGCTGGCGCTGATCGTGCTGCCATTCGCGTGGAAAGACCTGGTCGCCTATCGCGCTGTCATCCGCCAGCGCTGGGCGGTGTTGTTCGTGCTTGGGGCCATCGGCATGGGCATCTGCGCCGTCACGCTGTACTTCGCGGGACACACCACGTCGGCCACCAACATGGCGCTGATCGCGACCTCGTCGCCGATCCTGGTCGTTATCGGCGCGCGCCTGTTCCTGGACGAGCGAATGAACGCCGTGCAGATCTGCGGCGTCATGCTGGCGCTGCTGGGCGTGATCATTATCATCGCGCGCGGCGACGCGGAAACACTGGCGAAGATACGTTTCACCACCGGCGACCTGTGGGCGCTGGCCTCGTCGGTCGGCTGGGCGGTCTATGCCGTCATGCTGAAGCGCGAAGGCCTGGCTCTGCCGGGCCTGGCGCTGCTGGCCATCGGCGCAGTAGCCGGCGCGGTATCGATGGCGCCATTCCTCCTATGGGAGACATTCACGGTCGGCCCGCCGGCCCTGTCGCTGACCACGGTGGGCGCAGTGCTGATGCTGGCGCTGGTGCCCAGCCTGCTGGGCTATGGCCTGCACGCGCACGCGACCATGGTACTGGGCGCGAACCGCGCGGCGCTGATGGGCTACATCACGCTGGTCGCTGTCGTCGCCCTGGCCTGGCTGGTGCTGGGCGAGCGCCTGGAGCCCTATCATCTGGCCGGCGGCGCAGCCGTGCTGACCGGCGTGTGGCTGACCAACCGGAAGCGGCAAACCACATGAACAGCGTCCCTGCCCAGTCGCGCAGCGCCGAGGCCTTCGCGCTTCTCGCCCTCGTCATCGCGGCGGCGTTCAGCTCGACCAACCTGATCGTCGCGCGCATGGTGGTCGATTTCGCGCCGCCCCTGGCCATGGCGTTCGGCCGCTGGTTCGCGGTGGCGCTGGTCCTGCTGCCGTTTTGCTACCGCGAGGTCTGGACCTATCGTCGCGCCATCTTGCGCGAATGGCCTGACCTGCTGGCGCTGTCGCTCACCGGCATGTCGCTGATCGCCGTCGGCCCATTCTTCGCCGCGCGCACCACCAACGCAGCAAACATGGGGCTGATCTTCACCTTCGCGCCCATCGCCATCGTGCTGTGCACGCGCCTGTTCAGTCGCGAGCACATGTCGGCCGTGCAGATCGCCGGCATCTTGCTGGGTTTCCTCGGCGTGGTGACCATCGTCTCGCACGGCGACCCTGACGTGATCCTTGGCCTGCAGTTCGTCGCCGGCGATCTGTGGATGCTGCTCGCGGCCTCGGGCTGGGTGGTCTATTCGCTGCTGCTCAAGGGCCGCCCGTCGGTCCTGCCCGACGGGGTTCGGCTGTTCGTCTGCGCGCTGGGCGGCTCGCTGCTGGTCCTGCCGCTGGCCATCGGCGAGGCGATCATCGTCGCGCCGCCGCCGCTGGACTGGCGGATCATCACGGCGGTGCTGTTCGTGGCGCTGGTGCCGAGCTTTCTGGCCTATCGCCTGCATGCCTACACCACTGTCAAGCTGGGCACCGGGCGGACCGCGGTGTTTTCGTACCTGGCGCCGCTGTTCGGCGTGTTCTTCGCCTGGCTGATCCTGAACGAGCCCGTGCGCGGCCATCACTGGATTGGCGGCGCGGCCATCCTGTCCGGTGTCTGGCTGACCAGCCGCCCGAAAAAGCAGGCATGACCGACGCGCGGCGCGAGCTGCTGGGCTTCGCCGCCCTGTTCGGCATGGCCGCCGCCGGCACGAGCAACCTGATCGTCGCCCGCGCCGTGCCCGACCTGATCCCGCCGGTGGCGCTGGGCTTCTGGCGCTGGGTCGCGGTCGTTGCGCTGCTGCTGCCGTTCTGCTGGCCGGCCCTGCGGCGCTACCGCGCGGACATCAAGCGCGAGTGGAAGAAGCTGGCCATGCTGGGCGGCATCGGCATGGGCTTCAGCGGCATGCTGCCCTATGTCGCGTCGCGCACCACGACACCGACCAACATCTCGCTGATCTATACCATCACCACCATCGAGATCATGCTGCTGGCGGTGACCTTCCTTGGCGAAAGGATTCGTGGCGTGCAGGCGCTCGGCATCGGGCTGGCGCTGCTGGGCGTGCTGGTTATCCTGTTCAAGGGCGACATCCATGCGCTGACGCGGCTGGAATTCGTGCCGGGCGACCTGTGGGCGCTGGGCAGCGCGACCCTGTGGGCGCTTTATTCGTTCCTGCTGCGCGGCTTCTCGTCGGTGCTGCCGCCGATGGTCCGCATCTGGTGTTGCGCGGCGGTGGGCATGGTCGTGCTGCTGCCCATGGCGGTGGCGGAGGCGCTGATCAGCGGCCCCCCCGCCGCTGAACGCCACCACAATCGGCACAGTATTGTTCCTGGCGCTGATCCCCGGCCTCGCCATGTACGGCCTGCACGCCTACGGCACGAAATTGCTCGGCGCGGCGCGCAATTCGCTGGCCTCGTACCTGACGCCACCCATGGCCGCCCTGTTCGGCTGGCTGTTTCTCGGCGATCAGGTCCATGAATTCCACTGGGCTGGAGGCACAGCCATTCTGTTCGGAGTCTGGCTGGGCACCCGGCCGGCCAAAACACTTGGTCAGCCTGCGGCACCGGAAACCATGCCGGCACGAGATTGATTCTGCCTGAAAATGGCATTCGACGGTGCTATATGCCGGTCCCAGTATCCGCCCCGCGGAATTTGGAGGAAACATAATGACGACGGAAAGCGCGCTTTCGCGCGAGATTATTCCCGGCAACATTTTCGGCTCGCACGGCTATCCGCCGGGCCTGGGCTTCGTGGCGAAGCGCGCCGAGGGCGCGACGATCTGGACCACCGACGGCCGCGTGCTGACGGACTACGTCATCGGCTCGGGCCCCATGGTGATCGGCCATGGCCACCCGCACGTGGTCGAGGCGATCCGCGAACAGGCGGGCATCGGCCTGCACCTGTACGCGATGAACGAGCGCGCGCTGAAACTGGCCGAGGTCATCAACAAGTACGTGCCCTGCGCCGAGACGGTGAAGTTCGTCGGCGACGGCGCGCAGGCCACCTTCTACGCCATGCGTTTCGCCCGCGCCTTTACCGGCCGCACCAAGATCATGAAGTTCGAGGGCGGCTATCACGGCCACCACGACTATGCGATGCACGGCCTCGTCCCGCAGAAGACCAACGACGCGATCCGCAAGGCGGATTCCGCCGGCGTGCCGAAGCAGGTCAGCGAAACCGTTCTGGTCTCGACCTATAACGACCTCGAGGCGGCGACCAGCCTGGCCATGGAACATGCCAGCGACCTGGCCGCGATCATTGTCGAGCCGGTGCAGCGGTCGATCCCGCCGGCGCCCGGGTTCCTGCAGGGCCTGCGCGCGCTGGCCGACAAGACCGGCGCCATGCTGATTTTCGACGAGCTGGTCACCGGCTTCCGCCTCGCCTTCGGCGGCGCGCAGGAATTCTACGGCGTGAAGCCCGACATGGCGGCTCTGGGCAAGATCATCGGCGGCGGCCTGCCGCTGGCGGCGATTGTCGGCCGGCGCGACCTCTTGAGCCTGACCGTGCCGGGCCGCCCGGACGACGGCAAGTCGGTGTTCTTCAGCGGCACGCTGAACGGCAATCCGGTGGCCTGCGCCGCCGGCCTCGCCACTATCGAAATCATGGAAGAACTGAACGGCCCGAAGAAGATCGCGGAATCGGGCCGCAAGGTGGCCGAGGGTTTCGCGGATGCCGCCAAGCGCCTGTCGATCCCGTTCCAGATGATCGGCCCGCCGTCGTTCGCCGAGCCGGTCTTCACCGACAAGCCGATCCGCAACTATGCCGACTGGGGCGCGACCAACCAGGCAGCATCGAAGCAGTTCAGCGCCGAGCTGATGAAGCGCGGCCACCACGTGCTGTTCGTGGCCAAGTATTACATGTCGACCGCGCTGACCGATTCCAACCTCGACGCCATCGTCACCGACAGCTTCGATGCGATGAAGGCCGTGCGCGACGGCGGCTTCCTGAACTGATCCGCGACATGGCCCCGCTCGACGAACGCCGCCAGAAGATCAAGGAGGCGTTCCTCGCCAAGCGGGGCCGCTTCGTGCCGTGGCACGACGCGCTGCTGCGGCTGGACCCGGATTTCTTCCAGGCATTCTTCGATTCCATCATGGCGCCGCTGGAACACGGCCCGCTGCCGATGAAGGTGAAGGAACTCATCTTCGTCGCGGTCGATGCCTCGACCACCCATCTCTATCGCCAGGGCCTGCAGGTCCATATTGCCGGCGCGCTGAAGCACGGCGCGACGGCGGCGGAGGTGATGGCGGTGCTGGAACTGGCCAGCCTGATCGGCCTGCACGCCTGCACCATCGGCGCGCCGATGCTGGCCGAGGAACTGGCGAAACTGGGCCAGGCGCCCGCCCCCTCGCTCCGCACCGCCGACCTGAAGGCCGAATTCATCGCCAAGGCCGGCTATTGGGATGATGGGTTCGATGCCATCGCGACACTGGCGCCGGACTTCTTCGCCGCGTGGATGAAGATGGCCGTCGCGCCGCTGGCCTCCCCGGTGCTGGAGCCGAAGGTGAAGGCGCTGATATGCCTGGCGTTGGATGCGGCGCCGACGCTGCTGCACCAGCCGGGCATGCGCCTGCACATGCGCCACGCCCTGGAACTCGGCGCCAGCGCGCGCGAGGTGATGGAAGTGCTGGAACTGGCCAGCGCCATCGGCATCCATTCCGTCTCCATCGGCGTCCCCGCCCTGATGGAGGAACTGGACAAGGCAGGCAAGCCGCTGGGATAAAGGGCCATGCCCTATTCCTCCCTACGCGATTTCATGGACCGGCTGGAGCGCGATGGCCGCTTGGTGCGGGTGCGCGAGCCGGTTTCGACCGTCCTGGAAATGACCGAGATCCAGACCCGCCTGCTGGCCGAGGGCGGGCCGGCGGTTTTGTTCGAGAACCCTATCGGGCCTAACGGCGAGCGCTTTGAGACGCCGGTGCTGGTCAACCTGTTCGGCACGGTGGAGCGCGTCGCCTGGGGCATGGACCGCGAGCCGCATCAGTTGCGCGCCGTGGGCGAGACCCTGGCCTTCCTGCGCCAGCCGGAGCCGCCGGGCGGCTGGCGCGAGGCGCTTGATATGGTGCCGCTGGTCAAGACCGTTATGGCGATGAAGCCCAAGACCGTGGGCCACGCGCCGTGCCAGGAAGTGGTGCTGACCGGCGATGACATCGACCTCGGCAAGCTGCCGATCCAGACCTGCTGGCCGAACGAGCCGGCGCCGCTGATCACCTGGCCGCTGGTGGTGACCAAGGGGCCGGGCACGCACAAGGCCGACGACTACAATCTCGGCATCTACCGCATGCAGGTGCTGGGCAAGAACCGCACGCTGATGCGCTGGCTGCGCCACCGCGGCGGCGCGCAGCACCACGCGCGCTGGGGCGAAACGAAGCGCGAGCCGCTGCCGGCGGCGGTCGTCATCGGCGCCGATCCGGGCACCATCCTGGCGGCGGTGACGCCGGTGCCGGATACGCTCAGCGAATACCAGTTCGCCGGCCTGTTGCGCGGCAAGAAGGTGGAACTGGTCGACTGCAAGACCGTGCCGCTGAAAGTGCCGGCCGAGGCCGAGATCGTGCTGGAAGGCCATGTGTCGCTGGACGAGTACGGCGACGAGGGGCCGTACGGCGACCACACGGGTTACTACAACGCGGTGGAGAAGTTTCCGGTCTTCACCATCAGCGCCATCACCATGCGGCGCAAGCCGATCTACCTGTCGACCTTTACCGGCCGGCCGCCCGATGAGCCGAGCGTGCTGGGCGAGGCGCTGAACGAGGTGTTCATTCCGCTGCTGCAGCAGCAATTCCCCGAGATCGTCGATTTCTGGCTCCCGCCCGAGGGCTGCTCGTACCGCATCGCAGTGGTGAGCATGAAGAAGGCCTATCCGGGCCATGCCAAGCGCGTGATGCTGGGCGTGTGGTCGTACCTGCGGCAGTTCATGTACACGAAGTGGGTCATCGTGGTGGACGCCGGGATCAACGCGCGCGACTGGAAGGACGTGATGTGGGCGGTCTCGACCCGCATGGACCCGGCGCGCGATATCACCGTGATCGAGAACACGCCGATCGACTATCTCGACTTCGCCTCGCCGGAAAGCGGCCTGGGTTCCAAGATCGGCCTGGACGCCACCGACAAGTGGCCGCCGGAGACCAAGCGCGAATGGGGCCGCGAGATCGAGATGGACCCAAAGGTGGTCGAAGCGGTGACGGAGAAGTGGGCGAAGCTGGGCTTGCCGGGAAGCGGGAAGAGTATCTGGAAGTGACGCGGTAACTCCCTCTTCCCTGCGGGAGAGGGCCGGGGTGAGGGGTCGTGGACAACCGCGCAAAAACTCTCCGCCAGAACGCTACCGAAGCCGAACGCAAGCTGTGGACGGCCTTGCGCAACCGCCAAATCGGTAAAGCCAAGTTCCGGCGGCAGCAGCGCCTCGGGCCCTATGTCGTCGATTTCATCTGCTTCGATGTCGGGCTGATTGTGGAACTGGATGGTGGGCAGCATGCCCCTGAAATTGATCGCCCAAGGACAGCTTGGCTCGAAAGCCGCGGATACCGTGTGCTGCGATTCTGGAACAACGAAGTCTCGGACAATATGGCCGGCGTACTAGCGGCTATTGAGTCCGCGGTGGCAGCCCCCTCACCCGGCTGCTGACGCGGCCACCCTCTCCCGCAAGGGGCGAGGGTTGCTAGCCGCCGCAGCAACTCCGTACCGGTGCGGGCGTTTCGTAGCTGAGCTTGGGGTGCCAGTTGTCACCGCCGTCGGGCAGCAGGTCGAACAGGGGCCAGACGGAACAGAACGTATCGCCGTGGTCGAAGGCTGAATCGGCGATGCGTACCACCTTCCCGCCCTGGCGGCGAAACGTGGACACTCCGGGCACATAGCCGCCGCGCGCACCGACATAGCCCATGTCGGCGGCAAAGCTGGTGCCGGCATGGCTGACCATCGGGAAGCGCCAGCCGCGCCCTGATGCAAAGGCGACCTGCACCTCGACCGGATCGGGACTGGTGACGACGAAGGCCGCGCGGTCGGCCAGGTGCGCATACACGCCGTTATAGCCGTCGGCCCACATGGTGCAGGCGGAACAGCCCTTGCCCATGTTGTGGATCAGGATCAGGTCGTCGTGCGCGCCGAACAGGTCGGCCAGGTGCACCGGGCCCGCGGGCGACGCGAAGGTGTAGTCGGTCACCGGCTGCGGTGCGGTGGCCTGCTGGGCGGCACGCATCTTGGCGCGAAGGTCTGCGATCTGGCGGCGATACTCCGCCTGCTGCGACTTTCCTTCGGAATAGTTCATGGCTTTGCTCCCTTGCGGCGCGGCTTCGCGGCGGGTTTGGGTTGGCGCTTGGGCTTCAGTCCCTTGACGACATCGACCAGGAAGTCGAACTGCTGCTGCCAGTACTTGGTATAGCGGTTGAGCCATACCGCGGCGGGCAGGATGGGCCCTGCTTCCAGCGAACAGCGGCTGATGCGGCCGGTGCGTTCCTGGCGCACCAGGCCGGCGCGCACCAGGACCTGGATGTGCCGCGACACTGCCTGCAGCGAAATGTCGAACGGCGCGGCCAGTTCCGACACCAGCAGGTCGCTGCCATCGAGCCGCTCGAGGATGGCGCGCCGCACCGGGTCGGCCAGGGCGAAGAACACCCGGTCCAGGCGCTCCTCCTCCGGATCGGCATCCGGGGCGGCGTGCAGCAGCGGAACGCGGGAATCAGCCATGGGCCGGGCCGCGATCAGGTTCCGTATTCATCATGAAAGCGCACCCAGGACATGACGTAAGGCAGTCCTTCCTCATTCCGCCCTTTGGGCGCGATATCAAGCAGATTGTAGGTTGCGTTCGCCATTTCGATGCCGCGGCCGAACGTGGAATAGGTGTGGTAGATCGCGCCGTCCGCACCCTTGATGAAGGTGCTGAACCCCGGCATGTCGAGGTTGGTGCCCTTGAACGACGCGTAATTGTATTCGGCCGGCGCGCGCGAGGGATCGAACGAGACCCGGAAATCGTAGTTGAAGTCGCCATCGCCACACGACAGCCATTTGAAGCGCCAGCCCAGCCGGCGCGCCTGGGCCTCAAGCTTCGCGCGCGGGGCGCGTGACACCGCGACAAAGGTCACGTCGCGGGCATTGAGATGCGGGATCGTTGCATCGAAATGATCTGCCCAGAACGAGCAGCTTTTGCAGCCGGCCTGGGCGTCCGGCGCGAACATGAAGTGATAGACGATCAACTGGCTGCGGCCTTCGAACAGGTCGCCCAGGTGCTGCGGCCCGTTCGGGCCGTCGAACACATAGTCCTTCTCGACGCGGACCCACGGCATGTTGCGGCGCTGGCGCGCCAGGTCGTCACACAGCTGGGTAAAGTCCTTCTCCGCCGTCAGCAGTTCCTTGCGCGCCGCAAGCCATTCCGCGCGGCCGACCACGTTCACATTCTCCACGTTGCCCATTGCCTGCTCCCGCTTTCGATAAATCATCACGTTGACTGTCAACGTATTAATTGATAATCAATGTGTCAATTGATTTTCGGAGGCCCGCAATGCTGTGCTGTCTCACCACGCTCTTTGCCGGCGGCCTGTACCTGCGTCGTCGCACGTGGTGGCCGGCAAAGGTGGCGCTCGGCGGCGTGGTCGTATTTGCGTCCATCCTCGTCGCCGATCATCTGGCGCGCCCGGCGTGGAGCAGCGACACCGCCAGCGATTTCGACCACCCGCCCCTTTGCCTGGGAGAAAAATTGATCGCGACACTGCACGGGTGGCCGAATTGATGTAAAAGCCCTTCACATGGGCTGGAAGGACCGACATAGCGGCGCGCGCGGCTACCACCACGGCAATCTGCGCGAGGCGCTGATCCAGGCGGCGCTGAACCTGATTGCCGAGAAGGGACCGGCGGGGTTTACCTTCGCCGATGCTGCGCGCTCGGCCGGCGTCAGCGCGGCGGCGCCCTATCGCCACTTCCGCGACCGCGACGCCCTGATGGCCGATGTGGCGCGGCAAGGCTTTGCCCGCTTCGAGAACACGCTGTCCATCGCGTGGAGCAACGGCAAGCCCGACGCGATGACCGCCTTCGCCAATGTGGGCAAGGCGTACCTGCACTTCGCCCGCACCGAGCCCGCCTATTACGCGGCGATGTTCGAATCAGGCCTGCCGCCCGATCTCGATGCCGACCTGCAGGCGGCGGGCGACCGCGCCTTCGGCGTGCTGCGCACCGCGTCCGACGCGCTTTGCGCCCTGCTGCCGGCCGGCAAGCGGCCGCCCGCGCTGATGATGAGCCTGCATGTCTGGGCGCTGGCGCATGGCATCGCCTCGCTGTTCGGGCGCGGCGACGCCGGCCGGCGCAAGCTGCCGATGACGGCGGAGGAACTGCTGGAAGCGGCGGTGCTGATTTACCTGCAGGGTCTTGGATTCAGCCCGGTCGCACCGACATAAAATTTTCATCCCGGCCGATTGACAGGGGGGCTGGCCATCCCTAATGTAAATGTTGTTAACATTCACATCGGAGGCATCGATGGGCAACGTAATCGGCAGACTGGACGACATGGGCAAACCCGCCTGGCTGGGGCTGATGATCCTCAGCTTTATCCTGTTCTGGCCGGTTGGCCTGGCGGTGCTGTTCTTCTTGATCGGGAGCGGACGGATGAAGGCCTGGAAGCATGACCGCTGGCACGGCTGCCGGCACGAGCGTGGCGAGTTCGGCGAACGCGGCGAGGACCGTGCGCGCGAGATGTTCCGCCGCTGGATGGGCAAGGCGCCCTCGACCGGCAACCGCGCCTTCGACGAGTATCGCGACGAGACGCTGCGCCGCCTCGAGGACGAGCAGAAGGAATTCCGCGAGTTCCTCGACCGCCTGCGTCACGCCAAGGACAAGGCCGAGTTCGACCAGTTCATGAACGACCGGCGCAACCAGCCGAACCCGCCGCCGGCGCAAGCCACCTAACGCGCACAACGCGGTAATATTGGCGGCCCGGCATACCTGCCGGGCCGCTTTTGCATCGAGTTCGAAGTGGATTGGCGCGAGAAACACCGTGACCGGCGGCCCCGTCATCTACGCCCACCTTGCCGCCGCCCTGTTGGCACTGCCGCTCGGCGCCGTCATGCTGGCAAGGACCAAGGGCGACGCGACGCACCGGTTGCTGGGCCGCACCTGGGCGGCGCTGATGGCCTTCGTCGCGGTCTCGTCGTTCTGGATTCCGCGCTTCGGACAAGTCTCGTGGATCCACATCCTGTCGCTGGTCACGCTGGTGTCGCTGACCATCGCGATCTGGCGCATTCGCGCGGGCGACCGGCGCAGCCATATCAGGTTCATGACGGGCGCCTATCTGGGCCTGTGCGGCGCGTTCATCGGCGCGATCACGCCGGGACGCTTGCTGGGCGGTTTTCTATGGCCCTAGGCCGCGGAACGGGCGGGGTGTGAAACCGGGTAGCAGTGCATTACATTAAGGGCAGTTCCCCGCGTATCCGGATGCCCCCATGCCCGCCCCCACCGACAACCTGAATTTGCTGGCCGATGTCCTGGCCGCCGCCCGCGCGGCCGGCGCCGATGCGGCCGATGCCGTGATGGTCGAGGGGCTGTCGCTGGGCGTGTCGTGGCGCATGGGCAAGGCGGAAGATGTCGAGCGGTCGGAAGGGCGCGATCTGGGCCTTCGCGTGTTCGTCGGCCAGGGCCAGGCCTGCGTATCGACCAGCGACACCGGCGCGGAAGCACGGCGCGACCTGGTGGCGCGCGCGGTCGCGATGGCCAAGGCGGCGCCGCCGGACAAGTTCGCCGGCCTGGCCGACCCGGCTTTGCTGGCGAAAAGCTTTCCCGACCTCGATCTCGCCGACGACGCGGAGCCGAATGTCGAAGAATTGTACGAGCGCGCCCGCGTAGCCGAGGCCGCGGCGCTGGCGGTGGCGGGCGTGACGAATTCAGAAGGCTCGAACGCCAGTTTCGGCGGCAGCAGCATCGCACTGGCGACGTCGGGCGGCTTTGCCGGCGCGTACCGCTCATCGCGGCATGGGGTTTCGGCCTCGGCCATCGCCGGCACGGGCACCGGCATGGAGCAGGACTACGACTATTCCTCGGCGCACCACCTGAGTGAGCTGGACGATGCGGAGAAGATCGGCCGCTCGGCCGGCGAGCGCGCAGTGCGGCGCCTGAACCCGCGCAAGATGCCGAGCCAGTCCGTGCCCGTCGTCCTGTCGCCGCGCGTGGCGGGATCGATGCTGGGCCACCTGGCCGGCGCGATATCCGGCAGTTCGGTGGCGCGCGGCACCTCGTTCCTGAAGGACAAGATGGGTTCGGCGGTGTTCAGCGAGAACATCACCATCATTGACGATCCGCTGCGCCGGCGCGGCACGCGCTCGCGCCCGTTCGACGGTGAGGGCGTGAACGGTCAGCGCCGCGCGCTGATCGACAAGGGCCGCCTGACCACCTGGCTGCTGGACAGTGCCACGGGCCGGCAGCTGAACATGCCCAGCACGGGCCATGCGGGCCGCGGCACCTCGTCGCCGCCCTCGCCCGGGCCGACCAACCTGTACATGGAGCCGGGCACGGTTACGCCCGAGGAGATGATCGCCGCCATCGGCCAGGGCTTCTACATCACCGACCTGATCGGCTTCGGCGTCAACGGCGTGACCGGCGACTACAGCCGCGGCGCCAGTGGCTTCTGGATCGAGAACGGCGCCATCGCCTTTCCGGTCGCGGAAATGACCATTGCCGGCAACCTGAAGGACATGTTCCGCAGCCTGGTGCCGGCCAGCGACCTGCAATTCAAGTACGGCACCGACGCGCCGACGCTCCGCATTGACGGCCTGACCGTCGCCGGCACCTGATGGTCGCAAAAGCGGACGACGACGCCGCGTTGCTGCGCGCGGCGGTGCGCGAGGCCGGCGCGCTGGCCATGACGCATTTCAACACCAGCCTGAAATCGTGGGACAAGCTGCCGGGCGACCCGGTGAGCGAGGCGGACCTCGCCATCGACCGCCTGCTGCACGAGCGCCTGATGGGCGCGCGGCCCAGCTATGGCTGGCTGAGCGAGGAAACCGTCGATGACGTGTCGCGCCTGCAGCGCGCGAAAGTGTGGATCGTCGATCCGATCGACGGCACCCGCGCGTTCATTCAGCAGCGGCCGGAATTCTGCGTCTCGGTGGCCTTGGTCAATGGCGGCGAGCCAATCCTGGCGGCGGTGTTCAACCCGGCAACGGAAGAATATTTCTTCGCCACCAAGGATGCAGGTGCCGAGCTGAACGGCCAGCCGATCCGCGCCAGCACGCGCGACAGCCTGAAGGGCGCGCGCTTCATGGGCGCGAAGAAGGCGTTCGAGCGCCACGGCTGGATGGCCAAGGCGCCCGGCGCCGTGTTCGACTACAAGAATTCCATCGCCTATCGGATGGCCTTGGTCGCCTGCGGCGCGTTCGACGCAGCGGTGTCATTAGGTGAAAAAAGCGACTGGGACGTGGCCGCCGCCGACCTGATCGTGCGCGAGGCCGGCGGCATGGTCACCACGCCCGCCGGCAAGCGGCTGTACTACAACCGCGACAAGACCCGCCACGGCGACCTGCTGGCCGCCGCACCGGGCGTGCACGAACCCCTGATGGAACTGCTGAAGCAGCGCTGACCTGAACCGGCCGCGCCGCCCGCTACATGAAGCGGCTGCGGGTATTGTTGTGCGGCGAGGACGGCCACTGGTGCTCGCCCTGGCGGGCCATGCCCTCGTGCAGGATGGCGATGGCGCGCGCGGTGATGCGCTCCTTGTCGGTCTCGGGCTTCTCGCCGATGTTCATGGTGGCGAACAGTTCGTCGTTGGTCGGCGGCTTCTTTTGCTCGGCCATGTCTCGCTCCCGTCGAAATCCTGGACCGAATATCCCATACCGGCGCGGCGTTGCCACGCCCAATCAACCAGTGTACTAATTAAAAATTGCGGGTCGAAGAAGGCACACGAAATGGCCGCGACACACGCCAAGACTTCCCCCAAAATCTCACTGGGCCTGATCGCCCTGCAGAAATGGTACGGCGGCGACATGCTGCCAGTCATCGACCTGGTGAAACAGGCCGATGAGCGCGGCATGGAAGAAGTGGTGCTGACCGACCACGTCATCATGAGCGACGCGGTCGCGACCTATCCCTACGGCCCGTTTCCCCACACGCTGGACGAACCCTGGTTCGAGCCGATGGAAATCCTGTCCGCCATCGCGGTGGTGACCCGGCACATCCGCCTCTCGACCGGCATCCTGATCGCGCCGCTGCGCCCAGCCATTCTGCTGGCGAAGCAGCTGGCGACCCTCGATGCCTTGTCGCACGGCCGCGTCGAGATCGGCATCGGTGTCGGCTGGCAGCAGGCGGAATACGACGCCATGGGCCTGCCATGGGAAGGCCGCTTCGGCTACATGGACGAACAGGTACGCGTCTGCCGCCTATTGTGGACAGAGGCGCCGGCCTCGTTCCACGGCAAGTATGTGCAGTTCGACAACCTGTACTCGCTTCCGTTCCCGGCACAGGGTGGCGACATTCCAATTCTGTACGGCGTCGCCCCCTCGCCCCGGCAGTTCGCGCGCATTGCAGAATATGGCAATGGATGGCTGCCCATGGACAAGGACCCGGCCCGGCTGGCGCAACAGATTGACGACCTGCGCGCCGCATTCAATACCGCCGGACGCGATCCGGCCACGCTGAAAATCCGCATCACGCCAACGCCCGTGCCCGGGCCGAACGGAACGGGTAACGTGCGCGCCACGCTGGAAGCCTCCGCGGCGCTGGTGGCCGCAGGTGTCACGACATTGAACCTGACGCCCTATTACTACTGCCGCGGCCCACAGGACTATCCCGCCTTCCTCGACGCCATCGACACCTGGCGCCGCCAGGCGACATAGGAATTGATCCGCGCGCCGGGCAAAGGCACTCTGTCGCCGACGGCCCGGGAGGAAACAATGAAGTTCTCGATGATTTTCGAGGCCCAGCTGGCGCATCCGACACCGGAACGCGAACAGCAGCTGATCCATGACTGTATCGAGCAGGCGGTCTATGCCGAGAAGGTCGGATTCGACCGCATCTGGGCCGTGGAGCACCACGCGCTGAAGCGTTATGCGCATATGAGCGCGCCGGAAATCTTCCTGACCGCCGTCGCGGCAAAGACATCGCGCATCCGCATCGGCCACGGCGTGGTCTGCATGCCGTTCAACTACAACTTCCCGACGCGCGTGGCGGAGCGCGCCGCGATGCTGGACATCATTTCGAACGGGCGGCTGGACCTGGGCGCCGGGCGCGGCGGCACCTCGCAGGAGCTGGCGTCGTGCAACGTCGATCCCGACCGCACCTACGAGGAGATCGAGGAGGCGCTGCGCATCATCGGCCGGGTCTGGCAGGAAGAGCATTTCGAGTGGAAGGGCAAGCTGCTGACCATCCAGGCGCCGCCGGGCAACGAGAAGCTGAGCATCGTGCCGGGTCCCGTGCAGCGGCCGCACCCGCCGCTGTACCTGGCCTGTACCCAGCCCGACACGGTGGCGCGCGCGGCCGAGTTTGGCGTCGGTGCGCTGGTCATGGGCTTTGCCGGCCTGGACAGCGTGCGCGAGCAGCGCCAGCTCTATGACAAGACGCGGCGCGAGCGCACCGGCGACAAGTTCGTCTCGACCGTGGTCAACGACCATTTCTCGGCCCTGTGCCCGACCATCGTGCTGGACGATGCCGCCGAGGCGAAGAAGGTCGGTGCGCGCGGCCAGCGCTTCTTTGGCGAGGCGGTGAAGCAGTGGAGCTCGAACTCGCCACCGCCGCACGAGGACACCGAGAACGACGACAATGTCGCGATCATGGGCCAGCGCCGGCAGGAGATGTTCGACCGCTACGACAAGGGCGATGTGCCCGACAAGTTCAAGGGCCAGCGCACGCTGTTCGCCTCGGCGTTCAACATCGACCACGCCTATGGCGACTACAGGACCGCGATCAACTATGTCGAAGGGCTGGTCGATGCCGGCGCCGACGAGATCATGTGCATGATCCAGATGGGCACCGTGCCGCAGGCGGTCTGCCTGGAAACCATCCGCATCTGGGGCGAAAAGGTGATCCCGCACTTCCGCGCCAGACGGGCGGCCGCGGAATAGCCCGGCCTAGTTAAGGGCGCGGCGGACGAACTGCAGCAGTTGCGGCAGGGGGACCGGCTTCTGGATCACGGCAAAAATCTGGTCGCCGTCCCGGTGGGCGTCGAAGACCATTTCGGGGAAGCCCGACATCAGGATGACCTTGGGGCGTGGCCGGGTCTGGACGATGTGGCGCGCCACGTCGATGCCGGACATTCCAGGCATCTTGACGTCCATCAGGACGATGGCGGGCGTATCGCGCTCGATCGACTCGATCGCCGCGCCGCCGCTGCGCACGACATCGACCTCGACGCCCTGGGACTGCAGGAACATGGCCAGCTGGTCGCCCTGGATGACGTCATCATCCACAACCAGGACACGGCGGCTGGTGATGCCGCGGGCAAAATTGCTGCTGCCGGCGAAAGACCCCGGATCGGGCGCGACAGGGCCGCGGCCAGCGGTGGCCCAGCGAAACGTGGGCTGCATATCGATTAACCTTTGGATGCCGTCTTTTATCGTTGGCCCCATCATAGCGACTCGGGCCAGTTCGCGATAGACTGAAGCCCTGCCGGTGCATTGCGCTAAGCCCTTGATTCGCCTAAAAGGCGCGATCATCAAAAAAGGTTAACTTTGTCCGACCTCCCGCCCGCCCTCTCCAGCGGCCACCTGATCAAGCGGCTCGTCAGCCGCTATGTCCGCCCCCATCTGGGCCGCCTGCTGCTGAGCATGGTGTTCATGGCCGTGGTCGCCGCCATGACCGGCGCCAATGCGTGGCTGATGCAGCCGGCCTTGGACAAGGTGTTCGTCGAGCATGACCTGACCTATCTCTACTTCGTGCCGGTCGCGGTGGTGTTTGTCGCCGTCATCAAGGGTTTTGCCGACTACGCTGAATCAAACCTGATGAACGAGGTCGGCCAGCGGATCATCTCCGAGACGCAGGTCGACATGTATGCGCACCTGATGCGCGCCGACCTGGCGTGGCTGCAGCGCGTCCATTCCGGCCGGCTGGTCTCCAGCTTCCTGTACGACGCGACGCTGCTGCGCGACGCGGTGAGCCGCGCGCTGACCGGCATGGTGAAGGATTCGCTGACGGTCGTGTTTCTCGTCGCGGTGATGTTCCAGCAGGACTGGCGCATGTCGCTGGTCGTCTGCGTGCTGTTCCCGCTGGTCGGCATCTACTCGCGCAAGCTGGGCCGGCGCACGCGCAAGGGTTCGACCCGCACGCAGGAAGAGACCGGCAAGCTGACCACCATTCTCAGCGAGACGTTCGACGGCGTGCGCCTGGTCAAGGCCTATGGCATGGAGGCGCACGAAACCGCGCGCGCCAAGGCATCCGTCGAGGCGCGCCTCGGCCACATGATGAAGGTGATCCGCGCCCGCTCGGCCGCCGGTCCGACGACCGAGGCCTTGGGCGGCATTGCGGTTGCGGCGGTGATTTTCTTCGGCGGCCTGCAGGCGGTGAATGGCAGCATGACGCTGGGCGCGTTCGCTTCGTTCGTCACCGCACTGCTGCTGGCCTACCAGCCGGTGAAAAGCCTGGCGACGCTCAACACCGCGCTGCAGGAAGGCCTTGCCGCGGCGCAGCGTCTGTTCGCCATGCTGGACGTGGCGCCCGCCATCCGCGACCTGCCGGATGCCAGGCCCCTTGCCGTGGCCGGTGGCGCGATCAGGTTCGACAATGTTGCCTTCTCCTATGGCGAGGACGTCACCGCCCTGCGCGGCATCACCGCCAGCGTCGCACCGGGCACCAAGGTCGCGCTGGTTGGCCCGTCCGGCGCGGGCAAGACCACGCTGATGAACCTGATCCCGCGCTTCTTCGACCCGGTATCGGGCCGGGTCGAGATCGACGGCCAGGACATCCGCCACGTCACCATCGAGTCCTTGCGCGGTTCGATGGCGCTGGTCAGCCAGGACCTGACCCTGTTCGACGACAGCGTGCGTGCCAACATCGCCTATGGCCGGCCGGGCGCGTCCGAGGCCGATATTCGCGCCGCCGCCGAGGATGCCGATGCGCACGAGTTCATTGCCGCCCTGCCGCAGGGCTATGACACCATGGTCGGCGAGAACGGCGTGAAGCTGTCCGGCGGCCAGCGCCAGCGCATCGCCATCGCCCGCGCCATGCTGCGCGACGCGCCGATCCTGCTGCTGGACGAGGCGACGTCCGCGCTGGATGCCGAGGCCGAGCGCAAGGTGCAGGCCGCGCTGCGCCGCCTGATGCAGGGCCGCACGACGCTGGTCATTGCGCACCGCCTTTCGACCGTGATCGATGCCGACGCAATCTTCGTCATGGAGGCCGGCCGCATCGTCGAGTCTGGCCGGCATGGCGAACTGCTGGCGCGCGGCGGTGTCTATGCCCGCCTCTATGCCACCCAGTTTGCCGGCGAAGCGGTTGATGTGCCGGCCGGCGCGGTAGCCACCGCGCGCTGACATGGGACTTGGCCGCCGCCTGATGACCGTTCCGGCGGTCGAGACGCTGGTGACAGGCGCCATCGCCGCCTATGTCCGCTTCGTCTGGGCCACAACGCGCTGGGAAATTCGCGGCCTGGAGCATCCGGAACCGTATTGGCGCGAGAGCCGGCCGCTGATCGGCGCGTTCTGGCATGGCCGCCTGCTGATGATGCCCAAAATCTGGCGTGGCCGCACCAAGGTGCACATGTTGATCAGCCAGTCGCGCGATGGCCAGATGATCGCCCGCGCCGTGGCACATCTTGGCATCGACACCATTCGCGGCAGCACGCGGCGCGGCGACCGCGACAAGGGCGGTGGTGCGGCGGTACGCTCGATCATGAAAGCTGTGCGCGCCGGTGAATCCATCTGCATCACTCCGGACGGACCAAAGGGGCCGCGCATGCGCGCCTCAGCCGGCGTCGTGGCGGTGGCCCGCCTGACCGGCGCGCCGGTGTTCCCCGCGTCGTGGTCGACCAGCCGCGCCATCCGCATGAGGTCGTGGGACCGTTTCCACCTGCCGCTGCCGTTCGGACGCGGCGTATTCGTGATTGCGCCGCCGATCACGGTGCCGCGCGACGCCGACGAAGCCGAGCAAGAGCGCCTGCGCGGCGAGATCGAGGCCGCGCTGATCCGCGCCACCGACGAGGCCGACCGCGCCTGCGGCCAGCCGACCGTATCGCCGGCGGAGGCGCGGGTTGCGCGCGCCTGACTTCTGGCGCGCGGAAGCGCGTTCTCCCTGGCCCCTGCTGCTGACCCCCGTGTCGTGGCTATGGCGGGCCGGCGGCGCGTTGCGGCGGCGAACGCCCCAGCGCGTGGCGGCGAAAGTAGTCTCGGTCGGCAATCTGGTCGCCGGCGGTGCCGGCAAGACACCGACAGTCCTGGCGCTCGCCCTGCACCTCACAGCGCGTGGTGAGGCCGTACACATCGTCACCCGCGGCTATGGAGGCGCCTTGAAGGGGCCGCACCTTGTCGATCCCGATACCGATACGTTCGATGCGGTCGGCGACGAGCCGCTGCTGCTGGCCCGCGTCGCGCCGACCTGGGTCTCGCGCGACCGCCTGGCCGGCGCCGAGGCCGCAATCAAGGCCGGCGCGAAGATCCTGCTGCTGGACGACGCGCACCAGAACACTGCCCTGTACAAGGACCTGTCGCTGCTGGTCGTCGACGCCGCCTATGGTTTCGGCAACGGGCGCGTGATCCCGGCTGGCCCCTTGCGCGAAACCATCACCCAGGGCCTGGCCCGCACCGACGCAGTGGTACAGATCGGCGACGGGACGATCGCCGAGGCAGCCGGCCTGACGCGGCTGAACGCGGTGATCGAGCCCGACAACGACGCGCTGCGGCACAAGCGCGTACTGGCCTTTGCCGGCATGGGCAGGCCCGAGAAGTTCTTCGACACGCTGCGTGCCCTGCAATGCGAGCTGGTCGAGCTGCATACCTTTCCCGACCACCACCGCTACACGCCGGACGAAGTCATGACCCTGGTTGAAAAGGCCGTGGCGCTGAAGGCCCTGCCCGTCACCACCACCAAGGATGCCGCCCGCCTGCCGCCCGAGGCGCGGCGCATGGTGACGACGCTGCCGGTCACGCTGCATTTCCGCGACGGCCGACTGCTTGAGGCGCTTCTCGCCAAGGCCGGTATTGTATGAGCCGAGCGTCGGACACCATCGTCGCCACCGTCGTAAAGACCGCCTTCGCCCTGCTGCGCGCACTGCCGGTCGACGCCGCATCTGCGCTGGGCGGCGCTTTGGCGCGCAGCATCGGGCCGCGCCTGCGCGTGCACCGCATCGCCGAGCGCAACCTGCGCCGCGCCCTGCCGCAGCTGGACGACGCCGCGGTCAGGCGCACGCTGCGCGACATGTGGGATAATCTGGGCCGCACCGGCGCGGAATTTTCCGACGTCGCGCGCATCCCGCTGGAACGCATCGAAATTATCGGCCGCAAACATATCGACGCCCTGCGCGACGACGGCAAACCGGGCATCCTGATTTCCGGCCATATCGGCAACTGGGAACTGATGCAGGTAACGTGGGCACGGCTGGGCCTGCGCGCGCTCGGCATTTATCGCGCCGCCAACAATGAAGCCACTGACTGGATTTTCCAGGACCTGCGCGAGCGGTCGGGCAACACCTTCGCGCCCAAGGGCAAGCGGGCGGCGCGTGCGATCCTGTCGGAACTACGCCGTGGCGGCCATGTGGCGCTGCTGGTCGACCAGAAACAGAACGACGGCATGGCCGCGCCCTTCTTCGGCCGCGACGCGATGACCGGCTACGTGGTCGCCGAAATGGCGCTGCGCTTCGAATGCCCCATCATGCCGATGCGGGTGGAACGCCTGAACGGCGCGCATTTCCGCGTCATCGCCGACGCGCCGTTTACCGTGCATCCCACCGGCGACCACGCGGCGGACGTGCTGCGCGTGACGCGGCAGATCAATGAAATCCTCGAGACGTGGATTACCGCGCGGCCCGAGCAATGGTTCTGGGTCCACCGCCGCTGGCCGGACTGACCAACAGCGCCGCGCCGCGCTATCCGGGCGCCAGCGTGAACAGTTCCACCGGTTCCGCCCGCCCGCGCAGAACCACCGGACCAATGGACATCGCGATGGCGCGGATCGACGGCGGCAGCGCCGCGACAACCTCCGCAGAGGCTATGATATCGACGCCGCGGTCGCGCGCCACGTCGATCAGCCGCGAGGCGACGTTCAGCGCGTCGCCAACGAATGCGATCTCGCGCCGAAGATCGCCGAGCTCACCCGTCACCACATCGCCGACATGCAGGCCGGCCCGCAGCCGCGGCCGCACGCCGTATCTGGCCTCATAACGACCGGCCAGGTCCCCGACAAGACGATGTATCTCCAGCACCGCTTCGACGCATCGCCCTTCTGACTGGCCGGCCTCGCTGCGCCACGTCACGATCACGCCGTCACCGAGATATTTGTGAATCACGCCGCGATGCTCGACGACCGGACCGCTGAGGTCGGCATACAGGTCATTCAGCAGCGCGAAGAAGCGCACGCCGCCAATGCGTTCGGCGATGGCGGTCGACCCCACGAGATCGAGCACCAGAAACACGCGGCGTTCCAGGCGCGGCCGGTGGAAGCGACCGAACAGGAAGGCGCTCAACGAGCCCTGGCCGAGCAACAGGGTCACCTGGGTCAGGAAATTGACCGCGACCGCCAGCGCGATGGAGAAGGCGAGGCTGGGCAGCAGCCCGCCGCGCGGCAGCAGGGCCACGGCATGCGCCGTGAAAATCCAGTAGCCGACATGGAGGCCAAACAGGATTGCGACGACATAGACCAGGCTTTTGACCAGCACGACAGCGGCAAACGGCAGCGCAGCGCGCGGAATATGGGAGAGGATGAAAAACTCGACGAGGATCAGGGGCCCGGCGATTGCCACGCCCGTTGCCGCACCGCGCACCATGCCGCCTGTCGTCAGGTCCGCCGACAGGTATCCGAATGCCGCGCCCGAGATGACCGACGCGGCCAGCAGCCAGAGGGCGTGGCGCAGCTTCAGGCGATGCCGGTAGCGCATGGGGCTAACGTGCCGGCACGAGCAGTTGCGGGTCGAGGCGGATATCGAACCAGTTCAGCGCCCAGTGCAGGTGCGGGCCGGTGACGCGGCCGGTCGCACCGACCGCGCCGATGACCTGGCCCTGTTCGACGCGGTCGCCCATTTTGACGTCCAGCCGCGACAGGTGCGCGTACACGCCGGCCAGGCCGAAGCCATGGTCGATGATGACCGTGCCGCCGGTGAAGTAGAGATCCTTGTCGGCGAGCGCCACGATGCCGGCAGTGCTGGCGCGCACCGGCGCGCCGACGGGTGCTGCGATGTCGAGGCCGTAATGCGGCGCGCGCGGCTGGCCGTTGAGAATGCGCTGGCTGCCATAGACGCCGCTGATCGGCCCGTCGGCCGGCCAGGTGAAGCCCTTTTCGAACCAGCGCTCGGGCGTGTTGCGCACCTTGGTGGCGGCGATGGCGACATTCTCGCGCTTGATACGCTCCAGCACCGCGGGCGGCGGCGTCACCTGCGCCTCGGGCAGGCCCTCGATGCGCTGGATGTCGAACGTGCGCGGCTTGATCTCGAGTTCGCGCCGCTCGGCGCCGACCTCGAGCAATGCTGTCTTCGCGTCACGGCCGAAGCCGATGACGAAGCGGCCATCCTTGTCGACCAGCAGCGTACGGCCATCAAGTTTTACACTTGTACCCGGCGCGGTCTGGCCCAGAACGAGGCCGCCCTGCACCAGTTGCCCATCCAGTTTTGTCTCGGCCGCAGCGGCAGAGGAAACAAGCAGCGCCGCGATGAGGGCCAATGCCCTCACGGCTGGCGTGGCGGCAGACGCATGGCCTGGGCGGACGCCGCGGCATCCGCATAGGGTTCCTGACGAACCGCACTCCAGTATTTCAACTCGTCCAGCGGGATACGCTTGCCGGTCACCGCACAGGTGACGAAGCGCCCGGGCACGAGGACCTGGATGGAAGAGTCGGTGTAGTAGAGCTTGGCCTCGCCCTCGGGCATCGGGCCGCCTGGCGCGCGCATCACAGCAAGGTTCCCTGTTTCGGTTTGGGTGTTTCGGATCGCGTTCGCGCGGACGCGGTTCCGCCGAACACCGCATCGCGGCGACCATCGGCGAATTCCACGCTGGCCGCAAGACCCGGCGACACGGCGGCGGCCGTGGTTAGCGGCCGGCCGTCGGGCCCGCGCACCACGGCGAAGCCACGACCCAGGATCGAGCGATAGGACAGGCTTTCCAGCAGCTTCGCCGGGCCGGAAAGATCGCGCGTCGCACGCTCGACCCGCCGCGCCCATTCGCGCTGCAGCCGCTCCAGCTTGTCAGCCAAGGCCTTGGCATGCTGCGCCACGTCGCGCTTCAGCACATTGGGGCGCAGGCCGCCGGTGCGCGCGGCCAGATTGGTGCGCTTGCGCTCGATGGCGGCATGCAGCGCGCGCGGCAGGCGCTCGGACAATTCGTCCAGCCGTTGCGCCCGCTGCTGCAGCAGTTCGCGCGGATCGCGCAGGCCACGCGACAGCGTCGCCAAATGCCGGCCATGCTCGCCCAGCAGGCGGCGCAACGCCTGGATCTGGCGGCGGTCGCGGCCCGACACATGCTCCACCAGTTCCAGCCGCACCGGCACCGCCATTTCGGCGGCGGCGGTCGGTGTGGGCGCGCGGCGGTCGGACGCGAAGTCGATCAGCGTGGTGTCGGTTTCATGACCCACCGCCGAGATCAACGGAATGGTCGAGGCCGCGGCGGCGCGCACAACCTCCTCTTCGTTGAACGCCCAGAGGTCTTCCAGACTGCCGCCGCCGCGCGCGACGATCAGCAGATCGGGCCGTGGCACGGGGCCACTTTCCGGCAGGTCGTTGAAGCCCTTGATGGCGGCGGCGACCTCCCCGGCCGCCTCCTCGCCCTGCACGCGCACCGGCCAGACCAGCACGTGGCGGGGAAAGCGGTCGCGCAACCGGTGCAGGATGTCCCGGATGACCGCACCGGTTGGCGAGGTCACCACGCCGATGACGCGCGGCAGATAGGGAATGGCGCGCTTGCGCTCGGCGTCGAAAAGGCCCTCGGCCTCCAGCTTCTTGCGGCGCTGTTCCAGCAGGGCCATCAGCGCACCGAGGCCGGCCAGTTCCATGCGCTCGATGACCATCTGGTATTTCGAGCGACCGGGATAGGTGGTCAGCTTGCCGGTGCAGATCACCTCCATGCCGTCCTCGGGCTTCAGCCCGAGTCGCGCGGCATTGCCCTTCCAGCACACGGCATCCAGCACCGCGTCGGCATCCTTCAGCGCCAGGTACAGGTGGCCCGAGGCCGGCCGCTTGAAGCCGGAAATCTCGCCCCGGACCCGCACCAGGGCATAGGAATCCTCGACCGTCCGCTTCAGCCGCTGCGAGAGTTCGCCGACGGTGTATTCGGGCAGGTTGGAGGCAATCGGGGCCGGTTTCGCTTCCATGCCTGCCATGATACAAGCCCGGCGCAGGCAGGGCGAGAGCGATAGGGCGAGGAAGCGGGATGGACGTCCTGGTAATCGGGTCGGGCGGGCGTGAACATGCGCTGTGCTGGTCGCTGTCGGCCTCACCACTGATCGGCCGGTTGTTCTGTGCGCCGGGCAATGGCGGCATCGCCGAGGTCGCCACCTGCGTGCCCGTCGACCCATTGGATTTCCCCGCCCTCATCGCCTTCTGCCAGAAGGAAAAGATCGGCTTCGTCGTCGTCGGGCCCGAAGGGCCGCTGGTTGCCGGCGTGGTCGAGGCGCTGGAAGGCGCCGGCATCAAGACTTTCGGCCCCACGTCAAAAGCAGCAGCCCTCGAAGGCTCCAAGGGTTTCACCAAGGACCTGTGCGCGCGTTACGATATTCCGACTGCGGCCTATAAGCGCTGCACCAATGCCGCCGAGGCCAAGGCCTTCATCGCCGAACGCGGCGCGCCGATTGTGGTCAAGGCCGATGGCCTGGCCGCCGGCAAGGGCGTCGTGGTGGCAACCTCCGTGGAAGAGGCCAACAAGGCGGTCGACGACATTATGGGCGGCGCGTTCGGCGCGGCGGGCGCGGAACTGGTGGTCGAGGAATTCCTCGATGGCGAGGAGATCAGCTTCTTCGCGCTGTGCGACGGCAAGAACGCCCTGCCGCTGCTCTCGGCGCAGGACCACAAGCGGGTGTTCGACGGCGACCAGGGGCCGAACACCGGCGGCATGGGCGCCTATTCGCCGGCACCCGTCATGACGGCGGCGCTGGAAGCCGAGGTCATGGCGCGCATCGTGCGCCCGACCATGGCCGGCATGGCCAAGGAAGGCCGGCCGTTCACCGGCATCCTGTTCGCCGGCCTGATGATCACGGCCAAGGGGCCGCAGCTGATCGAATACAACACGCGCTTCGGCGACCCGGAATGCCAGGTGCTGATGGCGCGGCTGAAGTCTGACCTGCTGCCGGCGCTGCTGGCGGCGCGTGATGGCGTGCTGGACCGCTTCGACCTGCGCTGGAGCGACGACGCCGCTTTGTGCGTCGTCATGGCGGCCAAGGGCTATCCCGGTGACGTGAAGAAGGGCGACGAGATCCGCAACCTTGAGGCCGCGAACAAGGTGCCGGGCGTGACTGTCTTCCATGCCGGCACCAGGCGCGACGGCGATCGCATCCTGGCCAATGGCGGCCGGGTGCTGGGTGTGACCGCCATTGCGCCGACCGTGCGCGAGGCCCGCGAACGCGCCTACAAGGCAGTGGACGCTATCGACTGGCCCGGCGGCTTCTGCCGCCGCGACATTGCCTGGCGGGCGATGGAGCGCGCCTCGTGACCTCCCCGGCCGGGCTGCTGTTGAATCCGCGCTCGGTCGCCATTATCGGCGCGTCGGAAGACCAGACGAAAATGGGCGGACGTATTTTCCGCCTGCTGCTGAAGCACGGTTATGCCGGCGCGATCTACCCGGTCAACCGCGCCCGCGAAACGCTGTTCGGCCACAAGGCCTATCCGTCCATCGCCGAGACGCCTGAGCCGCCGGACGCCGTAGTGTTCGCGGTGCCGACCGCCATGGTGCAGGACGAGGTGAAGGCCGCCGCCGCGCGCGGCGCCCGCACCGGCATCGTCGTGGCCGCCAAGTTCTCGGACGCCGGCCCGGAAGGCGCGACGCGCGAGCGCGAGTTAATCGAAACCGCCCGCGCCGGTAGCATGCGCCTGGTCGGGCCAAACTGCCTGGGCCTGTTCAGTGCGGTGAACCGCCTGTCGCTGTGTTCGACGCCGGCGGTGGATATTGATGAGTTGAAGATCGGCCGCATCGGCCTGGTCAGCCAGAGCGGCGCGCTGCTCGGCACCATCTTCGACCGCGCGCAGTCGGTGGGCGTGCAGTTCTCGCACGGCGCCTCGGTCGGCAACCAGGCCGACCTCGAGGTCATGGATTTCGTCGAATACATGATCGACGACCCGGCGACGACGGTGATCTGCACCTATGTCGAGGCGCTGAAAAGCCCTGACCGGTTCGTGGCGCTCGCCGCCCGTGCCCGTGCCGCCGGCAAGCCGTGGCTGATGGTCAAGGCCGGCCGCACCGACGCCGGCAGCGCCGCCGCCTTTTCGCACACCGCCAGCATCGCCGGCAGCTTTGCCGCACTCGAGGCCGTGTGCCGCGAGGAGAACGTCATCCTGCTGCACGACATCGGCACCATGGTGACGCTGGCCGGACTGATGGCGCGGCATGGCGGCAAGATGGCCGGGCGCGTCGGCATGGTGACGGGCTCCGGCGGCTATGGCGCGCTGCTGGCAGATGCACTGGCCTCGGCGCCCGGCCTGCAGGTCTCCGCCTTTACCGAGGCGACGCGCAGCGCGCTGGTCGAGGCCTATTACCCCGCCGCGCAGGCGATCAACCCGGTCGATGTGGGCAATGCCCGCGTCGAGAAGATGTACGAGGTGACGCGCGACACGGTCGCGATCATCGCCCGCGACGCCGACACTGACGTGCTGCTGAACCCGCTGACCACCTCGCCGCGCGTCGAGGTATACGCACAGGCAGTGGTCGATGGCGCGGCGAGCGGCGACAAGCCGGCGTTCTGCGTGGTGCCCACCGGGCACATGCTGAACCCGGCGCGCGAGGTGCTGGTGAAGCACGGCGTGCCCTTCACCAACTGCACGGGCGAAGCAGTCGAGGCCCTGTCGGCCTGGACCGCCCATAGCCAGTTCACGCCGCGCAGCGAGGCGGCACGACCCACGGGCGCGGCGGATGTGCCGGCTTTTGGCGTATTGGACGAGGCCGCGACCAAGACGCTGCTGGCCCGGCGCGGCATCCGCACCGCCACCGTCACCTTGGCCCGCACCGCCGACGAAGCGGTGGCGGCAGCCGAGGCCGGTGGCTACCCGGTGGTTTTGAAGATCGCCTCACCCGACATCGTGCACAAGACCGAGGTCGGCGGCGTCGCCATCGACCTGGCCGATGCCGGCGCGGTGCGTGCAGCGTTCAATGCCATCGTGGCCTCAGCCAAGGCAGCGATGCCACGGGCGAGGATTGACGGCGTCGCGGTGCAGCCGATGTTCAAGGCGGACGTCGAACTCATCGTCGGCGCGCGGCGCGACGCCCAGTTCGGCCCGCTGCTGGTGGTTGGCGCCGGTGGGGTTCTGGTCGAACTGCTGCGCGACAGCGTGCTGGCGCGGGCACCAGTTTCGGCGGCCGATGCGAAACGCCTCGTGCAATCGCTCGCCGTCTGGCCAATCCTGGCCGGACATCGCGGCCGGCCGTCACTTGCCGTGGATGCGGCAGTCGATGCCATTGTGCGCATATCCTGGCTGGCGCACGACCTGCGCGGCAACAACTTCGAACTTGATGTCAATCCGCTGGGCGTAAGCCGCACCGGAATCTGCGCGCTTGATGCGCGGCTGCGCATTGGCTGAGGGAGGGATGATGGACCACATCCTCGTTCACGACTATGACGATGGCGTCACGCTGCTGACCATCAACCGGCCGGAGCGGCGTAATGCCGTGTCGCAGCAGACCGCGCTGGAACTGCAAGCCGCCTTCGCCGCGTTCGACAAGTCGGACCAGCGCGTTGCGGTCGTGACCGGCGCCGGCAACCTGGCGTTCTGCACCGGCGCCGACCTGAAGGACGGCCCGCCGGAATTGTGGCGCTGCATGCCGACCATCGGCGTCACGACCGAGAAGCCGATCATCGCCGCGGTCGGCGGCTGGTGCATTGGTGGCGGGCTGGTCCTGGCCATGATGTGCGACCTGCTGGTCGCTGCCGACAACGCGAAGTTCCTGTACCCCGAGGGGAAGGTCGGCGGTACCGGCGGCATCATCGCCAGCCTGGCCGCCCGCATTCCGCACAAGGTCGCCATGGAGCTGATGCTGCTGGGCCGCACGATGAACGCGCAGCGCGCCTATGACGTCGGCCTCGCCAATGAAATCGCGCCCGAGGGGCAGCAGGTCGAGCAGGCCCTGGTCATGGCGCGCGAAATGGCGCAGCTGGCACCGCTGGTGCTGAAGACGCTGAAGCGTTTCGTTGTGCAGTCCGTGCTGCCGCGCGGCCCGGCCGAAACCCTGGCCCTGATCAACCAGGACCTGGAAATCAACATCAAGAGCCGCGACCTCACGGAAGGCGTCGCCGCCTTCCGTGAGAAGCGCAAGCCGAAGTTCGAGGGCCGCTAGCGCCTTACTGCGGCTTGAAGCCGATCGTGTTGGCGATGTCGGCCCAGCCCTTGGCGTCCGACTTCACCTGCTGACCCAGCTCCTCGGGCGTCGAGGCGCCCAGTTCCACGCCCAGGTCGTCGGCGACCTTGGCGGCACCCGGCGTTTTCACGTAGATGGCAACTTCCGCCGCCAGCTTGTCGAGGATGGCCTTGGGCGTGCCGGGCGGCGCGAACATCGCGCTCCAGCCGTTGCGCGGGATGTTGTAGCCCTTCTCTGCCGTGCTCGGCACGTCGGGGAACAGACGCGGCCGCTTGGCGCCAATGGCAATCAGCGGCGTGACCTTGCCCTCATCGACCTGCTGCTTGATGCCCTTGTTCAGCGCCACGCCGGTGAACTGCACGTCGTTGCGCAGCAGCGCCGTCAGCGTCTGCGCGCCGCCACTGTAAGGGATATCGGTCATGTCGATGCCGGCGGCGCGCTTGAACGCCTCGATCACCAGCATACTGGCATTCGGGCCGACCGAACCGTAATTGACCTTGCCCGGATTGGCCTTGGCCCAGGCGACGAACTGGTCGATGTTCTTGGCCGGCACATCGCCGTTGGTGACGAAGCCGGAGGGAAAGTCGGCGAACATCGAGACCGGCGCCAGGTCGGTGACCGGATCGAACGTCGTGTCCTTGACCAGCACCTTGAGCGACGCAACCGAAGCGCCGAGGAACAGCAGGGTATAGCCGTCGGGCGTGGCCTTCGAGACCGCCTGCGCGCCGATCAGGCCGCCGGCGCCTGGCCGGTTGTCGATGATGACCGACTTGCCCCACTTCGCCTCCATGTGCGCGGCGAGATGGCGCACCACCTCGAACGGACCGCCCGGCGGGAACGGCACGATGATGGTGATGGGCTTGGACGGATAGTCCTGGGCGAGCGCGCCACCCGCCAGCGCCACCGCGGCGATGACGCCGACAATCCATGATTTGAGCGCAGACATTCATTTCCTCCCGACCTCGATTGGGCGCGAGATTATCGCGAATACCCCCGTTCCGCCACAATCCAGCCGCCGCGCCGCCACGCTTGCCGGCGAACCTCTGTGCGTTCGGGCAGCGTGGGGGGACTGGCCATAAGGCCAAGCGAAACGCTCCTCTGTCCGACGGAAAACTTCTGGAGGAAGTGACTCAGATGCGTACCCTTCGTCAGGCCGCGATTGCGGCGGCTCTCGTGCTCGCGCCGGCCATTGCCTTTGCCCAGGCCACCACGCCGGCGACGGCGGTTGCCCCGGCGGTGAAGCCCGTAGCGGCGACCAGCGCCGAAACGGTGAAGAAGAGTGATGCGGTGGTGAAGAAGGCGGATGCAAAGGTGAAGGCCGACCACAAGAAGGCCGAACACACCGCCAAGGACAAGACCGCGCCCAAGGCGCAGTAAGCGTCCACAGTTTCCGAGAAGCCCCTTCGCGCCCCACGGATGTACTGTGGCGCGAGGGGGTTTTCGTTTGTGCGGCTAGGCCGCACCCAGGTGCTTCATCGCGCGCTCGACCTTCTCGACCGTGCGGGCCAGCACCTTTTCCTTCCAGTCATCGGTATCGGTAAAGAACGCCGCACGCAGCCTGGCGCGATGGCGCGCGCCCTCGGCGCTGCGCGGATCGCCATGCTTGTGCATCCAGTGATCGGCGCGCAATGAGTCGATCACATCGTTGATTGGCAGCGTGCCGAACTCCAGCGCAATACCGGCGCCCTTCTCCGCCGTCAGGTGCAGCAGCGGCGTGTCGATGGACCCATGCACGACGGCTGATGAAGATTCGCCCGCCTCGATGCGCGTCGCATCATCGCCGAACCACAGCGTCGTGGTGGCGTAGTCGGGCCCGACATGGATCGGCTCGCCATAGCCTGAGGGGCCCAGGCCCGTGTGCAGGTCAATGAACGCATAGGCGCGCGCATGGCCCAGGTGCCGGCGCACGATTTCCTTGAACGTCACGTTCGACCAGGTCGGCCGCGTGCCGCCATAGAACAGGCCGTCGGAAAACTGGTACTGCCCGCCGGACACTGCCGATTGATAAGCGCGGATGCCATTCTTCGCCACATAGGCCGCGATGGCGAGGTCCGCCGCCTTGCGTGCCGGCCCGTTCCAGTCCGCCGGGATCAGCAGGTCATGGATTTCCGCATAGCCGGCATTCGGCGTGCCGATGGTGTCGTGGTCGACGAAGTTGCGGTTGAGGTCGACATTGTCCTCGGTGACGCGGCGCGACCAGGCAAAGCCATAGGGATTGATCGCGTGGCTGAGGACCAGCGCCGTGTCCGCCGGCAGGCGGCGGTGAAAGCCCAGCGCCAGCAAGCCGATCTGGCAGCCGGAGCCGCAAAAACCCTCGACGCCATGGGTGCCGGAATTGACCAGGAACAAGCGGCTGGCCGAAACGGGGCCGAAGCGCGCAACGTCGGTGGCCAGTTCCTCGCCATCCGGGCCCAGGGCGCCCGGATTGACGTACGTGCCGAGCGCACCACCCGCGGCTTCAGCTGCGGTAACGAACTTGGCGCGGGCCTCGGCATAGTCGCGGGAAAAATAAACAGCAGCACTCATGTCGTCAGTTTACCGCCTGTCGCGAAAAAAACTCTGCAGCAGTTCTGCCGCGCGTCCCTCGCCAATGCCACCGTAGATTTCCGGGCGGTGATGGCAGGTCGGCTGGCCGAAGAACCGCGGACCATGCTCCACGGCCCCGCCCTTGGGATCTGACGCCGCGAAGTACAGCCGGCGCAGCCGGGCAAATGAAATGGCGCCGGCGCACATGGCGCAGGGCTCCAGCGTGACGTACAGGTCGGCGCCGGACAGGCGCTGGCTGCCGGCCTGGCCCGCCGCCGCGCGGATCGCCAGCAGTTCGGCATGGGCCGTGGGGTCGTTCAGCTCCAGGGTCCGGTTGCCGGCCCGGGCCAGGACGTTGCCCGTGGCGCCATCGACCAGGACGGCGCCGACCGGCACCTCGCCCCGGGCGGCGGCCGCCCGGGCCTCGTCCAAGGCCATGTCCATAAAGGGAGAATTCATGGCCGGCACCCTGTAGGCGGGTCCGCCCGCCGTCAAGCCGGTGAAAATCGGCCCGAATCGGCCTTTTTCCGGTCCTGCCCCGGCAGGGGCGTGTTACGGTCCGCGCCATGCGATCGCCTATCATCGGCATCACCCTCGATTCTGAGGAACCCGGCGGCTATTCCCGCTTCCCTTGGTATGCTCTCCGGCAGAACTATTGCGGCGCGGTGGCGGCTGCGGGCGGCGTGCCTATCGTCCTGCCACACGAACCGGACGCCGTCCCCGCCTATCTGGACCTGATCGACGGCCTGGTCGTCACCGGCGGCGCGTTCGACGTGGACCCCGCCTTGTTCGGCGAAACCGGCCGCCACGCCACGGTCAAGACCAAGGACCGCCGCACCGCCTTCGAATTCGCGGTCACGCGCGGCGCCCTGGAGCGCGAGAAGGCCGTTCTGGGCATTTGCGGCGGCCAGCAATTGCTGAACGTCGTGCTGGGCGGCACGCTGATCCAGCACATCCCCGACACGGTGCCGAGCGCCCTGCCCCACGAACAGCCCAATCCGCGTGACGAGGCCGGCCATGACGTACAGATCGAACCGGGTACGCTGCTGCGCGACATCGTGCAGGCCGACCGCCTGCCGGTGAACAGCGCGCACCACCAGGCGGTGAAGGACGTGGCGCCCGGCGCCGCCATCAATGCCCGCGCGGACGATGGCGTGATCGAAGGCATCGAGGACCGCCGCCACCGCTTCTGCGTCGGCGTGCAGTGGCATCCGGAATTTTCCATCAGCCCCGGCGATACCCGCCTGTTCGCCGCCTTTGTCGCGGCGGCACGGTCATGACCGAGGACGCACCCCAGGGGTTCGAGGGCGAGCGCATCGCCAAGGTTCTGGCGCGTGCCGGCGTCTGTTCACGCCGTGACGCCGAGAAGATGATTGCCGAGGGGCGCGTGAAGGTGGACGGCGCCGTGCTGGCCAGCCCCGCCCTGAACGTGACACCCGCCAACCGCATCGAGGTCGATGGCAAGCCCCTGCCGCAGGCCGAGCCGGTGCGCCTGTGGCTGTACCACAAGCCCGCCGCGCTGGTGACCAGCCACAAGGACCCGCAAGGACGCCCCACCGTGTTCGCGAACCTGCCCAAGGGCCTGCCGCGCGTCATCTCGGTCGGCCGGCTGGACTACAATTCCGAAGGCCTGCTGCTGCTGACCAATGACGGCGGCCTGGCCCGCCGGCTGGAACTGCCGTCGAACGGCTGGCTGCGCAAGTACCGCGCCCGCGTGTTCCAGCAGCCGATGCCCGACACGATCAAGCAACTGGCCCGCGGCGTGACGATCGACAATGTCGAATACGGCCCGATCGACGTCGAGGTCGAGCGTGCCAAGGGCGACAATACCTGGCTGGTGGTCGGCCTGCGTGAAGGCAAGAACCGCGAGATCCGCCGTGCGCTGGAACATTTCGGCCATCAGGTCAGCCGGCTCATCCGCGTTGCCTATGGCCCGTTCCAGCTGGGCCTGCTGCCGCCGGGCGCAGCCAAGGAAGTCCCGCCCAAGGTCGTGCGCGAGCAGCTCGGCGGCGGACCAAAATCAAACGACAATGAAGCGGCACGACCGCAATCCGGGGGAAACGCACGCCATGCGCATCGTCGGCGGCAAGCATAAGGGGCGCGAGCTCGAAGCGGGCGCAGACCGGCGCATCCGGCCGACCGCCGACCGCACGCGCGAGGCGATGTTCAACATCCTCGTCCACGGCGACGCCTACCGCACGCCGATGGGCCAGTTGCCCAACAATGTGCGCGTGCTGGATGTGTTCGCCGGAACCGGCGCCCTGGGGCTTGAGGCGCTGTCGCGCGGCGCGCGGCACGTCACCTTCATCGACGACCACCCGGATTCAGTGAAGCTGATCCGCCTGACTGCCGGCACGCTGAAGGAAATTCCCAAGGTCACGATCCTGCAGCGCGACGCCCAGAGCCCGGGCCGCGCGCCAGCCCCCTGCCAGCTGGTCTTCCTCGATCCGCCGTACAAGCTGGGCATCATCACCGCCGCGCTCGTCGCGCTGGAGCGTGACGGCTGGATCGACGACCAGGCCTTTGCGGTGGCGGAGATTTCCGCAAAGGACGAGTTCGCAACGCCACCCGGCTACAAGCTGCTGGATGACCGCGCCTATGGCGCGGCCCGGCTGCTGTTCCTTCAACGCGAGTCGACGCTCTAGTTAATCGGTCAGGCGGCCGGCGATTCCCGTAGCCAGCAGCGCACGCGCCTCGGCCGAGCCGTCGAGCAGGCGGTTGAGGCGGCGCTTCACTTTCCAGCCCGACGGCTCACGCACCCAGTGGAAGTGGCTCGCCGTGACGCGGAAGGCTTCGAACTTGCCGTCCTCGAAGCGGAACAGGCACGAATAGCAGGTGCTGACCGCCGTATCGCCCTGCACCAGGACGTGCGGCAGGCTGAGGACGTGCGCCGCGCCGTTGTTGATCAGGCTGCGGTGGAACGAGCCGTCGACCATCTGCGCGATCTCGGCACGGCTGCTGGCCCCGCCGCCGGTGCCCTGCACCATGCCCTGCACAGGCGTTGCCGCCTTGCCACGGCCCCAGTCGTACTCGCCATCGACGGTCCATAGTTCAGAGACGGTTTTCGCATCGCCGGCATCGACCGATGGGCCATAGGCGGCCGTGAGCTGGTAAATGTCGAGACGGTCGCGCACGGCGCGCAGCTCCGTCTCCAGCGCGGCGAGACGTTCCTCGGTCGTTGCCATGGTCAGGCCCCCATCACGCCGGTGTGGTCGATCACGCGCACGGGCTTGCCCGCGTAGAACGCTTTAATGTTCTCGACCACCTGGGTGAAGAACAGCCGGTAGGTTTCCTCGGTGACGTAGCCGAGGTGCGGTGTCAGTACCACATTGTCCAAGGCGCGCAACGGATGATCCGCCGGCAGCGGTTCTTCCCAGAAGACGTCCAGGCCAGCACCGGCGATGCGGCCAGCCTGCAGAATATCGACCAGCGCCGGTTCGTCGATCAGCCGGCCGCGCGAGGTATTCACCAGCACCGCCGTCGGCTTCATCAGCTCCAGGTCACCGCGGGTGATGATGCCGCGCGTCTTGTCGGACAGCATGAGGCTGATGCTGACGACATCGGCCTGGCGGAACAATTCCTCCTTGCTGACCAGCTTGGCGCCAGCGGCCTCGGCGCGTTCGGCTGTCAGGTTCGGGCTCCACGCGATGATGTTCATGCCGAACGCGCGGGCATAACCGGCGATCACCTTGCCAATGGTGCCTAGGCCGACAATGCCGATCGTCCGCTTGTGCAGCATGAAGCCGAACGTGTGCTGCCAGCCGCCGGCATGCATGGAAATATTCTCGCGCCCGATCTGCCGCGCGGCGGACATGATCAGGCCCCAGGCGAGCTCCGGCGTGGAGTGCACGTCGGAGGCGACATTGCCACGGGTGCCGACGACGGTAACGCCGTGATCCTGCGCCGCCTTGACGTCGAGATTCTGCGCCCAGGGTCCGGTGATCGACAGCAACTTCAGCTTCGGCAGCCGCTCGAACAGGGCGCGGGGAAAGGGCATACGCTCGCGCATGCTGCACAACACCTCGAAATCCTTCAGCGCGGCGGCTGCCGTTTCGATGCCGCCCAGATGCCGGTCGAACGACACCACCTCGGCGTTCAGCACCGACCAGTCGGCCAGGCGCTGCGCCACGTTCTGGTAGTCGTCGAGAATGCCGATTTTGACCATGATGCCGTCCCCCCCTCGGGTTTGCGGCATACTAGAACATCGGCTAGCGCCGTCCGAACAGCTTTTCGATATCGGCCAGCTTCAATTCCACATATGTGGGCCGGCCATGGTTGCACTGCCCGGCATGGGGCGTGACCTCCATCTGGCGCAGCAGGGCGTTCATCTCGTCCGCCGACAAACGACGACCGGCGCGTACGCTGCCGTGGCAGGCCATGGTGGAGCAGACGCTTTCCAGCCGGTCCTTCAGGCTCAAAGCCGTGTCGAACTCGGCCAGGTCGTCAGCGAGGTCGCGCAACAGGCCCTTCACATCGCACTGTCCCAGCAGGGCCGGCGTTTCGCGTACCAGCAGGGCGCCCGGCCCAAAGGGTTCGATGACCAGGCCCAGCTCCGCCAGCTCGCCGGCGCGGGCCGTGAGGCGCGCGACCTCGGCCTCGTCCAGTTCGACCGGCTCGGGCAGCAGCAGCATCTGGCGCGCCACACCGGTCTCCGACAGCGACGCCTTCATGCGCTCGTACACCAGGCGCTCGTGTGCCGCATGCTGGTCGACGATGACGATGCCGTCGGCGGTCTGCGCGACGATATAGGTTTCGTGCACCTGCGCGCGCGCCGCACCCAGCGGATGATCGGCGGAAACTTCCGGCGTCACTTCCGTGCGCGCGACCGGCGACTGCCAGGCGGTCGCGGTCTCGGCCATGCCGGGCGGCAGGCGCGGCGGCGGCGGCGCGTATTGCAGCGGGAACGGCGTCGGCGCAAAGGCCGGGCGGAAACTTCCCAAGGCCGCGCCGGCCACAGTGGTCGAGGCGCGATGTCCGGCCTGGGCCAAAGCGTGGCGTAATGCCGAGACGATCAGGCCGCGCACCAGGCCCGGATCGCGAAAGCGCACCTCCGCCTTGGCGGGATGCACGTTCACGTCGACCGAGCCGGGCTCGACCTCGAGGAACAGGGCCAGGACCGGGTGCCGGTCATGGCCGAGGAAATCCATATAGGCGGCGCGCACGGCGCCGACGAACAGCTTGTCACGCACCGGCCGGCCATTGACCAGCAGGTACTGGTGCTGCGCATTGCCGCGATTGTAGGTCGGCAGGCCGATATGACCGCCAAGCTTCACGCCCTCGCGCTCGGCATTTATGGGCAGCGCATTCTCGGCGAAATCCGGACCCAGCAATTGCCGCAGGCGCGCGAGGCGCGCGTCGAACAGGTCACCCGGGCACGGGTCGAGGCGCAATGCCTGCCGCCCGTCGTCCTGCAGCGTGAAACCCACGTCGGGATGCGCCATGGCGAGGCGCTTGACGATGTCGATGGCATGCTGGCTTTCGGTGCGTTCGACCTTCAGGAACTTCAGCCGCGCCGGCGTGGCGAAGAACAGGTCGCGCACCTCGACGCGGGTGCCGGGTGGATGCGCCGCCGGCTCGACCTGGCCCAGGCGACCGGCCTCGACCGTCAATTGCCAGGCGCTGTCGGCACCGGGCTGGCGGCTGGTCAGCGTCAGACGGCTGACCGCGCCGATGGACGGCAGCGCCTCGCCGCGGAAGCCGAGATAGCGGATGTCGGTCAGGTCTTCGCTGGGCAGTTTCGACGTCGCATGGCGCTCGACCGCCAGCGGCAGATCGGCCGGCGCCATACCCTGTCCGTCATCGACAACGCTGATCAGCGACTTGCCACCGCCTGTCAGCGTTATGGCGACGCGGGTGGCCCCGGCATCGATGGCGTTTTCGACCAGTTCCTTGACCGCACTTGCCGGCCGTTCCACAACCTCGCCCGCCGCGATGCGGTTGGCAGTGGTTTCCGGCAGCCGGCGAATCGCGGCAACAGGCAGGCGGGGCGCGGCGACTCCGGTCATCGGAGCAGTTTAGCAGAAGGCAGGAACGCGCTCAGCCGCCCAGCCCCACCGGCTTGCCCACCACCACGGTCAGCATGTGGTCGGGGTCAAGCAGCCGCTTCGCCACGCGGTTGACCTGGTCAAGCGTTACCGCGTCGATATAGCTGGTGTACTTGTCCAGGTAGTCGATGCCGAGGCGCTGGATCTGCACCGACGTCAGAATCCCGGCGATGCGCGCATTGGTGCTGAGCTGCAGCGGGAACGAGCCGGTGATATAGCTTTTGGCATTCGCCAGTTCCGCTGCGGTCACCCCCTTCTCGCGCAAGCGCGCCAGTTCGGCGCGCACGATCCTGAGCGATTCCGCGACGCCATCGTTGCGCGTCGAGACGCCGCCGAGGTGAAGCGCCGCGTGGTCCATCGGCTGCAGGTAGGTGTACACGCCATAGGCCAGGCCGCGCTTCTCGCGCACCTCCTCCATCAGGCGCGACGCAAAGCCGCCGCCGCCGATGACGTAGTTGAGCACATACGCCGCGTAATAGTCGGGATCGAGCCGCATCAGGCCCGGGCCGCCGAACACCACGACGCTTTGCGGAATGTCGCGCTGGACGACAATGGGCGCAGCCTGCGCCACCGGCACGACGTCGGGCACCGACAGCGGCGCCGACTTGGCCGGCAGGCCTGCGAAGGCCTTGTCCACAAGGGTGGCCACGCCGGCAGCATCGATGTCGCCGACGACCGAGATGACCAGGTTGTCGCGCGCCAGGCGCTGGCTAACGAAATCGGCAACATCCTGGCGCGTCAGCGCCGGCAGGCTCTCGCGCGTGCCATCGGTCGGGCGGCCATAAGGATGATCCGGAAATGCCGCCGCGCTCCAGGTGCGGCCCGACAATGCGTTCGGGTTCGAGTCAGAGCGCTCCAGCGCCACGATCATCTGCCGGCGTGATACTTCCAGCGGCTCGGGGTCGAAGCGTGGCTTGGTCAGCGCCTGGCCCAGCAGCTCGAACGCGATGTCGCGTTTTTCCGACAACGTACGCAGCGACAGGCTCAGCGTGTCGCGCCCGGCGGAGAAACCCATCTCGACCGCGTTGTCATCCAGTTTGTCGTGGAACACCACGCGGTTGTCGTCGCCGGAACCCTCGTCCATCAGGCCCATGGCGAGGGTCGCCAGGCCCTCCTTGCCCTTTGGGTTGGCCACCGCACCGCCACGCCAGGCGGCCTCCAGTGCGATGATCGGAATTTTCCTTTCCTGCACCAGCCAGACCTCGATACCGGCCGGGGTGACGACGCGCTGGATCTTCTGCGCGGCGCTGGCGGGCAGGATGAAGACGCACAGCAACAACAGGCCGGCGATGAAACGATGCGCCATGATCACTTCTCCGCCTTCGGCAGCAGCTGGCCGGTCACCGACCGGCGCAGGTCCAGTACCGCGCGCGCCGCGGCGTTGACGTCGGCGACGGTCACCTTGGCCACCATTTCGGGCCACGCCTCGATCTCCTCGATGCTCTGCCCGGCCAGCAGTGCGGCGCCAAAGATGCGCGCGCCGGATGCTGCATCGTCGCGGGCATAGATGGCGCTGGCGCGCAGGCTGATCTTCGCGCGCGCCAGTTCCTCTTCGGTCACGCCCTTGTCCAGCAGGTCGGCGATGACCTTGTCGATACCCGCCTCGAGCACCGCCATGTCAGTACCCGGCTTGGGCGAGGCGAACAGGTAGAACATCGACTGGTCGACCGCGTTGTCGTCATAGGCGGAGCCGGCGGAGGTCGCCACGCCCTCGCCCTGCACCAGCTGGGTGTCGAGGCGTCCGGTCGAACCGCTGAGAATCTGCGACAGGACCTCGAGCGGGATGGCATGCTGCTTCTCCCCGGCGGTGCGGGTCGGCGCCAGGTAGGTGCGGGTCCAACTGGGCTGCCGCACGCGCGCATCGGTCAGCGAAATGCGGCGCGGCGCCAGTTGCGGCGGCTCCTGCGGCCGGTTACGCGGCACCACGGCCTTGGCCTTGATGACGCCGTAATATTTCTCCGCCAGCGGCCGCAGCTCTTTCGCGTTGATGTCGCCGGCGACGATCAGGATCGCGTTGTTGGGCGCGTAATACTTGCCGTAAAACTCGAGCGCGTCCTTCGTGGTCAGGCCGCGCATTTCGTGTTCCCAGCCGATGATCGACTTGCGGTAGGGATGGTTCATGAACTGCACCGCGCTCATCTGTTCGGACAGGACGGAACGCGGATTGTTGTCGAGGGTCGAGCGGCGCTCCTCCAGGATCACGTCACGCTCGGGCAGCACTTCCTTGTCGGTCAGGCGCAGATGCGTCATGCGGTCGGCTTCCATGCGCATGACCAGTTCCAGCCGGTCGCGCGCGACGTTCTGGAAATAGGCGGTGTAGTCCTGCGAGGTGAAGGCGTTGTCGCGGCCGCCGTTGCGGGCGACGATCTTGGAGAATTCGCCGGGCGGCACGCTGGGCGTGCCCTTGAACATCAGGTGTTCCAGGAAATGGGCGATGCCCGACTTGCCCGGCTGCTCGTCCGCAGCACCTACCTTGTACCAGACCATGTGGGTCACGACCGGTGCGCGCCGGTCCTCGATGACCACGACGCGCATGCCATTGGCGAGGGTAAAGGTCTGCGGCTCGAACATCGCCGCCTGCGCGGACGACAGCACCGTGCCAAGGGCCAGCAGCGAAAACACAACGGTCGAGAGACGCATCCTATGCCTCCGGGCGGACGGGGTCACAACCATATGGCGCGGTTTCCGCCGGCTGCAACGGGTCCCGATGACGCAAGGGACCACAGGCCAACGGAACCGGAAGCGATCAGAAAATGTCTTCGAGAATGCCGCGCTTGCGCCGCTCGATGATCGGCACGTCGCCCTTGCTGGGCGGGGTATTGGCGGCAGCGGCCTCGCGCAGGCGCTGCTTTTCCTTGTCCGGATCGACGATGGTGCCCGGCGGCTGCGCCTTCTGCCAGAAGATCAGGCGGTCGACGAAATCGCGGTCACGCTCAGCCAGGTTCGAGAATTCCTCGTTGACCTTGCGGCGGATCGACGGGTCGGGGTTGGTTGCACGCGCCTCGCTCAACAGCGCGTTCTCGCCCTGCGACTTCGACGCGCCGCCAGCACGACCAGCGATATCGCCCTGCGTGGCGGGGCGGCGGCCGGTCAGCGCGGCCTGGGCAACTTCGCGCGGGTCCACGCCCCCTGGGCGCGACGCGCCAGGCTCCGGCGGGCGGAGCGCGTAGTTCGGTGGCAGAATCAGCGGCGCCTGCTTCACGACGGCGAATTCGTCCGGCGGCTTCTTGCCGAGGCCGAGCGTTTCCTGAACGTTGCCGCACCCGGACAGGGCCAGGGCGGCAAGGGTCGCGGCGGCAAACAGGCCATGTCTTTGCATGGCCCTATCTTACCTTCGTTTGAGGCTGAAACAAGGCGTCGGCCAACAGCAGCAGAACCCCTGCCACGATCGCGGCATCCGCCACATTGAAGGCCGGCCAGTGCCAGCCGAAGGCGTGCAGGTCGAGGAAATCGGCCACTGCCCCGAAGCGGAACCGGTCGATGATATTGCCGACCGCGCCGCCGGTGACAAGGCCCAGGCCGAAGGACACGCCGGTCTTGGTCGACCGCCGCAACCAGCCCAGGAGGAACAGGACCACCACCGAGGTGAAGGCGATAAGCACCCAGCGCTGCATGTCGCCGTCGCCCTGGTTGAACAGGCCGAAACTGACACCCCGGTTCCAGACCATCACCATGTTGAAGAACGGCGTGAGTTCGATGCCCTCGGGATGCGCGGCCATCAGGCTCAGCCACCATTGCTTGGTCGCCTGGTCGAGCACCAGGGTGGCGATGGCCAGCATCAGGCCGAAGCGGAACTTGCTGCTCATGCCGCCACCAGGGCGCCGGCGCAGCGATGGCACAGGTCGGCATGACCCGGCACGGTGCCGACCTCGGGCAGGACCTGCCAGCAGCGCAGGCACTTGCTGCCGCCCGCCGCGACGGGCGAGACCGCGACGCCCGGCACGTCGTCCAGGCGGAATGCATCGGCCGGCGGCGCCTCGGTGCTGAGGGCCACGCCCGAGGTGATGCAGATTTCCGCGAAATCGACGCCGTCCAGCGGCGCCAGCAGCTCGGCGGAGGCATAGACCACCGGCAGCGCCTGCAGGCTGGACCCCAGACGCTTGGCCGCGCGCTCGATCTCAAGCGCACCGGTCACGACGCGACGCAGCTCACGGATCTTCGCCCAGCGCGCTGCCAGGTCGTCGTTGCGCCAGTCCGCCGGCACCTCCGGGAAGGTACGCAGGTGCACGCTGCCGTCAGCGGACGGATAGCGCGACAGCCACGCCTCTTCCGCCGTGAACACCAGGATCGGCGCCAGCCAGGCGGTGATGCATTCGAACACCTTGTCCAGCACGGTGCGCGCGGCGCGGCGGCGGACCGACGTCGGCGCATCGCAGTAGAGCGCGTCCTTGCGGATGTCGAAGTAGAAGGCCGAGAGATCGACCGCGCAGAACGTCGACACCGCGACGAACAGCTTGTGGAAGTCAAAATCCTCGCAGGCCTGGCGCACCGTGGCGTCCAGTTCGGCCAGGCGGTGCAGCACCCAGCGCTCCAGTTCCGGCATCTCGCCGACCGGCAGGCGCTCGGCGTCGGTGAAGCCGCCAAGGCTGCCCAGCAGCCAGCGCAGCGTATTGCGCAGGCGGCGATAGGCATCGACCTGGGTCTTCAGGATGGTCTGGCCGATACGGATATCCTCGCCGTAGTCGGAAGCGACGACCCACAGGCGCAGGATGTCGGCGCCGTTCTGGTCCATGACCGTCTGCGGCGCGACGACATTGCCGAGCGACTTCGACATCTTGTCGCCCTTCTCGTCCAGCACGAAGCCGTGGGTCAGCACGGCGTCGTACGGCGCGCGGCCGTTGGTGCCGCACGATTCCAGCAGCGACGAGTGGAACCAGCCGCGATGCTGGTCGGAACCCTCGAGGTACAGGTCAGCGGGCCACTTGAGATCGGGCCACTTGCGCAACACGAACTCGTGCGTCGAGCCCGACTCGAACCAGACGTCGAGGATGTCCTTCACCTGCTCGAAGTCATCGGCCTGGTAATTGTTGCCCAGGAAACGCTCGGCCGGGCTGGTGAACCAGGCATCCGCGCCCTCGGCCTTGAAGGCCTGGACGATGCGGTCGTTCACGTCAGGGTCGCGTAGCGTCTCGCCGGTCTGCTTGCTGACGAACACGGCGATGGGCACGCCCCAGGCGCGCTGCCGGCTGATCACCCAGTCGGGCCGCTGCTCGATCATGCCGCGCAGGCGCGTCTGGCCCGACCGCGGCACGAAGCGCGTGTCGTCGATGGCCTGCAGCGCCACCTCGCGCAGCTTGTTCGTCTCCATCGAGATGAACCATTGCGGCGTATTGCGGAAGATCAGCGGCGCCTTCGAGCGCCACGAATGCGGATACTGGTGGCGCAGCCGGCCCTTGCCCAGCAGACCGTTGGCCGCGACCATGGCGCCGATGACGGCGCCGTTGGCGTCGCCTTCCTTGCCCTGGTCGTTCAGCACCTTCTTGCCGGCGAACAGCGGGACGTAAGGATAGTACGCGCCGTCCTCGGCCACGGTGAACGGGATGTCTTCCTGCTTGAAGTGGCGGCACCACAGTTCGAAGTCGTCCTTGCCGTGGCCCGGCGCGATGTGCACGAAGCCGGTGCCGGTATCCATGGTGACGAAATCGCCGGCCAGGACCGGCACGTCGAACTCGTAGCCCTGGCCGCGCAGCGGATGCGCGCAGATCGTCCCGGCGATGTCGGCGCCCTTCAGCGTCGCGACCACATCCCACGCCGTGATGGCGCAGGCCTTGGCCACCTGCTCCGCCAGCTCGACCGCGACGACAACCTCGTCGCCGACCTTGGCCAGCGTCTTCTCCCCCACTTCGCGCACCTTCATGCGCGCATAATCGGCATCTTCCTTCAGCGCCACGGCGCGATTGCCCGGCAGGGTCCATGGCGTCGTCGTCCAGATCACCACGCTGGCGCCGGCCAAAGCCGCCGGCCCCTTTACGACCGGGAACTTCACGAACACCGTCGAGGAGACGTGCTCGTGATATTCGACCTCGGCCTCGGCCAGGGCGGTCTTTTCCACCACCGACCACATGACCGGCTTCGAACCGCGATACAGGCCGCCGTTCATCAGGAACTTGTGACACTCCGCCGCGATGGCCGCCTCGGCATCGAAGGTCATCGTCGTATAGGGATTGCCCCAGTCGCCCACCACGCCCAGGCGCTTGAACTCGGCGCGCTGCGTGTCCAGCCAGTGGGTCGCGAAGTCGCGGCACTCTTTCCGGAACTCGACGATGGGCACGGCATCCTTGTCGCGACCGGCCTCGCGGTACTGTTCCTCGATCTTCCACTCGATCGGCAGACCGTGGCAGTCCCAGCCCGGCACGTACGGGCTGTCGAAGCCCAGCATCTGGCGCGAGCGGCTGACCACATCCTTCAGGATCTTGTTGACCGCATGGCCGATGTGGATGTTGCCGTTGGCGTAGGGCGGGCCATCGTGCAGCACCCATTTCGGGCGGCCCTTCGAGGCAGCGCGCAGCTTGCCGTAGAGGTCGATGGACTCCCAACGGGCCAGCAGATCGGGCTCAAGCTTCGGCAGGCCGGCCTTCATCGGGAAGTCGGTCGCGGGCAGGAATACGGTGGACTTGTAATCGGTGGTCATGGCGAACCTGAATACGGGAAACAGGGAAGCGGCGCGGCAAGGCGCCGGCGCAGATGTACGGCGACCGGCCCCTTAGACGGGGGCCGGGGCGGTAATTCGCGACGTGATGCCGGGGGCCGTGACCATGGCCGAGGGTTCTACCAAGGCGGCCCTAGCCCGGCAAGCCAAACCGGCCCGCCGCATGGGACGGTTCGGCCAGCAGGGCCGTGGCTTTTGCGCTGTCCGCGGCAATCTGCGCCTTCAGCGCGTCGAGGCCGGCGAACTTCTGTTCCGGCCGCACGAAGGCATTGAACGTCACACGCAGCGGCCGGCCGTAGAGGTCGCCGGTGAAGCCGAGCAGGTGCACTTCGAGGGCGACCTTGTCCTTGCCGAAGGTGGGACGCAGGCCGATATTCGCAACCGCGTCATGCCATGTGACGGTACCGCCGGCCTCGATGCCGGCGCGCACCGCATAGACGCCCAGCTTCGGGACAAGGCTGTCGCCCAGCGCGACGTTGGCGGTGGGGAAGCCCAGCAGGCGGCCGCGCTGGTCGCCCTGTTCCACCGCACCCTCAACCTCCCACCAGTGTCCCAGAAGCGCTGCCGCGCCGACCGGGTCGCCGTCCCGCAGCTGGTCGCGGATGTGCGACGAGGAAATCTTGCTGCCACCGGGTTCGGGCACCGGTTCGATGGTCGTGGTCTCGAAGCCCAGCCGGCTGCCGGCGGAAGCGAGGCCTGCCACCGTGCCGGAACGACCGCGTCCGAACAGGAAGTCGCGCCCGACCACCACGTGGCGCAGGCCCAGGCCGCCGGCCAGAACCTGGGCGGCAAAAGCCTCGGCATCCAGGCGGGCGAGATCGGCGTCGAACGGCAGAGCGAACAACAGGTCGATGCCCAGGGCCGCAAGCAGCCGCGCCTTGGACGGGAACGGCGTCAGCCGGAACGGCGGATCGGCAGGGCGGAAGAACTGGCGCGGATGCGGTTCGAACGTGACGATGGCGGACGGCGCGCCGTGCTGCTGCGCCAGCGCGCGCACCTTCGCGACCACGGACTGGTGGCCGCGATGCACGCCGTCGAAATTGCCCAGGGCGGCGACCGCGCCGCGCGCGTCGCCGGGAACTTCGCGATAGTCCTGAATGATCCGCATGTCCGTTCGATGACCGTTCAGGCGAGCTGCTGGCGCCGGGGCACCATGGCGAGCGCCATGCCTTCGATCACCACCTTGTCGGCGACGGTGCAGGTTGTCGAGAACCTTGCCCGCGCCTTGACGTCGTCCAGCTCCTCGACCTTCACCCGCGCGACGATGGTGTCCCCGATATAGACCGGCGCGCGGAACTTCAATTCCTGCGACAGGTAGATCGTGCCCGGCCCCGGCAGCTTGGTGCCCAGCACCGCCGAGATCAATCCGGCGGCGAACATGCCGTGGGCGATGCGGTGGCCAAACGGCGTGCTTTCGGCATAGGCTTCGTTCAGGTGCACCGGGTTGAGGTCGCCGGTCAGTTCCGCGAACTTGACGATGTCGTCATCCGTGACCGTACGAATCAGCGCCGCCGACATGCCGAGCGACAGGTCGTCGAAGAACTTGCCGTGCGGAAAGATGAAAGGCATGGACCGGCCAGGAGGTTATGGGAGCGGCGGGATATATAGCGGCCAGCCCCTCCCTTGGCCATGGTGCGGCGGCCTGTCCACTTGCTTTTGGCCACGTAATACCTAGATTTGCCGGATAAAATGAGAATTACTCGCAGAAAGTGAAAAGGGAACGTTCCATGCGTCGGATTTTACTTGCCGCGCTTCTCGCGGTGTCAGCCGCTGTTTTCCTCATCCCGGCCGCCCAGGCCGACGAGCCGTTGATCATTACCCTCAGCATCAAGGACAACCGGTTCGACCAGCCGCGCCTTGAAGTTCCCGCCGGCAAGAAGTTCGTGCTGCTGGTGCGCAACCTCGACGGCAAGGCCGAGGAATTCGAAAGCCGCAGCCTCAAGCTGGAAAAGATCGTTCCGGCCGGCAAGGAAGTGAAATTCAACGTTGGGCCGCTGAAGGCCGGCGAATACAGCTTCTTCGGCGAGTACCACGAAAAGACTGCCCAGGGCGTGATGGTCGCAAAGTAGCCGCGCGATGCTTGCCGCGCTGGTCATCGTCTTTCGCGAGGTCCTCGAGGCTGGCCTCGTGGTCGGCATCGTGCTGGCCGCGACGCGGGGCATTCCGCGCCAGAAACTGCTGATCGGCGCGGGACTCGTCGCGGGCCTGGCCGGCGCGGCCCTGGTCGCGGTGTTCGCCGGTGCGATTGCCGACGCGGCGGCGGGCTTCGGCCAGGAATTGTTCAACGCGGCAGTCCTGCTCATCGCAGTCGTGATGCTGGCCTGGCACAATGTGTGGATGAACCGGCATGGCCGCGAACTGGCGGCCGATTTGGGCCGCGCCGGCAGCGCGATCGTCGCGGGCGAAAAGCCGGCCTGGGCGCTGAGCGTGGTCATTGCCATCGCTGTGCTGCGCGAAGGTGCGGAGGTGGTGTTGTTCCTTTACGGCATCGCCGCCGGTGGCGAGACCGACGGCGCGCAGATGCTGACCGGCGGCCTGGCCGGCGTCGTCGCAGGCGGCGTGTTGAGTGCGGCGATGTACCTGGGCCTGCTGCGCCTGCCGATGAAGCTGCTGTTCGGCGTGACCACCGCGCTGATCGCGCTGCTGGCCGCCGGCATGGCCGCGCAGGCGGCGGGATACCTTATCGCCGCCGACGTCGCCCCCAGCCTGGGCGACACCCTGTGGGATACGTCGCACATCCTGTCGGACCACAGCATGGCGGGTATCGTGCTGCGCACCCTCGTCGGCTATATCGACCGGCCGGCCGGCCTGCAGGTCGCCGCCTGGGTGCTGACACTGGGCATCATCGTGCTGCTGACCGGCGCCAACAGCAGCAAGCCGCAAACCGCCTAGAGCAACAGGCGCAGCAGGCCGAGCGCGGCGCCGGCGACCACCAGCCAGTGCACGGCGACGTGAAAGCGCCACAAGGCCGCGAAGGCAACCAGCGCGACCACTACTGCAAGCCAGTCCACATGGCCCGCCGGCACCAGCACCGCCGCGCCGAGAAACACGGCCAGGTTCAGGATCACGCCGACCACCGCCGCGGTGATCGCGCCCAGCGCCGATGACGCCCAGCGCAGGGTGCGCAGCGCCTCGACATAGGGTGCACCGGCCAGGATGAACAGGAACGACGGCAGGAACGTCACGTAGGTGGTCAGCAACGCCGCGACCGAGGCCGCCAGCAATGGGTCGTGCAGCCCGGCATGCTTCCAGCCGGCGAAGAAGCCGACATATTGCAGCACCAGGATCAGCGGCCCCGGCGTGGTTTCCGCCAGTGCCAGGCCATCGACCATTTCCGGCGCGGTCAGCCAGTGCAGGTCGTTCACCGCCGCATCCGCGATATAGGGCAGCACCGCATAGGCGCCGCCAAAGGTCACGAAGGCCGCCGACGTGAACAGGCGCGCAATGGCGGCAAACGGCTCGACTCCCATCAGCAGCAGCACCACCCCAACCGGCACGGCCCACAGCATCGCGAACAAGGCGGCGTAGCCTGCAAGCCGCAAGACCCAGCGGCGCGGCAGCGGCGGATGCGGCATGTCCGGGGCGTCGCCATGGCTTGCCCCCAGGAACGGCGACACCGGCAAGCGCGCCGACAAGGCGCCGATCAACCCGGCGGCAAGGATAACGAGCGGAAAATCGACGTGACCGAAATAGAGCGCGAGGAACGCCAGCGCCGCGAGGACGAAGGCCGGCGGTCCCTTCAACGCCCGGCTGCCGATCCGCCACACCGCATGCACGACGATCGCGATGACGACCGGCTTGATGCCGCCGAGGATCGCGGCGACCGGCGGCGCGCTGCCGCGCGCAGCGAGCAGCCACGACAGCGCGAACATCACCAGCGCGCCGGGCAGCACGAACAGCCCGCCGGCCGCCACCGCGCCGCGCCAGCCATGCAGCCGCCAGCCGACATAGGTGGCAAGCTGCTGCGCCTCGGGCCCTGGCAGCAGCATGCAGAAATTCAGCGCATGCAGGAATGTCGCCTGGCCGATCCACTTCCGGCGGTCGACCAGCTCGCTCTGCATGATGGCGATCTGCCCGGCCGGGCCGCCGAAGCTGATCCAGCCCAGGCGGTGCCAGAAGGCCAGGGCCGCGCCCAGTGTCGGGGGAGTTGTTGTGTTCGTCGTGTCAGCCATGCCCTGCCTCCGGCGCGAAGGTCGAGCAGAACTTGGATGGCGGACCATCTGGGAGGGCCGGGGGTCTGCGCAGCCCCGACGGGCGGAGTCTATACGCCCCGCGTTACAGATTGAAGCGTCAGATATCGTCCTTGGCGACGCGCGGCTCGCCGAACAGGTAGCCCTGGCCGAAATCGACGTCGTAGTCGAGCAGGTCGACCACGGTGCGCTCGGTCTCCACCTTCTCGACGATCAGGTCGATATTGGCGCGCCCCAGGGCGGCCTTGAGGTCGCCGGTGGCGATCGAGGCTTCCTTCTGCCGCTCGGGCGACAGCAGAATTTCGGCATCCACCTTCAGGAAGCTGATCTTGCGCTTCGCCAGCGCGGCGAAGTCGAGGTCGAGTGAGTCGACACCGTCCATCGACAGGCGGAAGCCCATGCCGACCAGGCGCGCCAGGCGGCCGAGCACGGCGTCGCCCCCGGCCACCATGTCGGCGGCCTTGAATTCGAAGATCAGTGCGTCCGACAGTTCGCGGGCGCTGTCGAGGAAATCGATGAACTGCTCGAAGAAGGCCTCGTCCGCCAGCGAATGGCCCGAAATGTTGACGAAGAAACCGGTGGCGCGGCTGCGCCGGCTGCCCATGCGGCGGATCAGGTGCACGCAGCGGAACAGCAGCATGTTGTCGATGATCGAGATCAGGCCGGTTTCGGCAGCCAGCGGCAGGTACTGGTCGGGGCTGATGACCGTGCCGTCGTCGCCGCGCAGGCGCGAGAAACATTCGTAGAAGCGAACCTTGCGCTGCGGCAGCGACACGACCGGCTGCAGGTACAGGTCGACGCGGTTGCCGTCGAGCGCCTGGCGCACGATCGTCATCAGTTCCTCGTCGCTGTCGACCAGCTCGCGCTTCGGCACCTTGGCGGGATCGATGGGGGCGACGCTGCTGCCCAGGCGCGGGCCGGTAGAATGGCGCTCGTCGAGACGGCGGGCGAGATCCCCCAGCAGCGTGCGCACCGGCGCCAGTTCGTCTTCCACCTGCAGGCGCGCATCGGCGGCAATCGTTGTCAGTTCCTGGCGCAGACGCGCGATATCGCGCCGGGCGCCGTCGAGGGCGGCGGCCGTTTCGGTGGCGTTGCGACGCATGTCGCCCAATGCCGCGTCGAGCGCGCGCTGCGCCCCGCGCCGGGCCATGGTCTCGTGCACCACGGCGGCGATGACGAACAGGCCGATACCCATGGCCAGGCCCGCGCGCGGGTCGAGCGCAGGAAGAGCCTGCGGCGCGACCACGGCGGTCAGCGCGGCGGCCAGCCCGTAGGCCAGGATCAGGAGGACGTTGGACACCATTGCCATCGGCGACATGCGACCTTGCACAATTCCAAGCCGATCATCACCGCTCATGGTTGACGCATGGTTAATTTCCGGGCCTTTATCCCTTGCCCCGCGCCGCCGTTGAACTAGGCTGATTGCCAGCATAGGAAGGGTCCCGGATGCATCGCCTGTTCAGGTTTGCCGTCCTTGCCGCCGCCCTGCTGCTGGCGCCCGGCGCGGCCCCGGAAGCGGCCCAGAGGAAGTCCATGTCGGCCTACGATTTCACGTTCCTCGCCATTGACGGCGCCCCCCTGCCCATGGCGGATTTCCGCGGCAAGGCGGTGCTGCTGGTCAATACCGCCTCGCAATGCGGCTTCACTCCCCAGTACGAGGGGCTGCAGGCCGTGTGGGAGAAATACCGCGCCCGCGGCCTCGTCGTGCTTGGCGTGCCGTCTGACGACTTCGGCGGCCAGGAGCCGGGCACCAACGGCCAGATCAAGGAATTCTGCGAAACCGTCTTTTCGGTCGATTTCCCGCTGACCGAAAAGCTGGTGGTGATCGGCGGCAAGGCGCACCCCCTGTACAAATGGCTGGCGCAGGAACTGGGCGAAGGCGCCATGCCGCGCTGGAATTTCCACAAGTTCCTGATCGGCCCGGATGGCCAGCCGGCCGCCGTGTTTCCCACCGCGGTCGAGCCGAACGCGCCGCAGGTCATCAAGGCGATCGAAGCCGCCCTGCCCAAGACTTGATCCAAAACCCATGAACTATCGTCACGGCTACCACGCCGGCAATTTCCCCGACGTCATGAAACACGCCGTCCTGGTCATGCTGCTGGAGCGGCTGAAGCAGAAGCCGCAACCCTTCTCGGTCATCGACACCCATGCCGGCGCCGGCCTGTACGACCTGACCGCCGACATGGCGCAGCGCGGCGGCGAGTTTCGCCACGGTATCGTGCGCGTGCTGGAACGCAGCGGCGCCCCGGCGGAACTGGCGCCCTATCTCGACCTCGTGCGGCGGCGCAACCCGGATGTCGGCGCGCGCGCCTATCCAGGCTCGCCGCTGTTGATCCGCGACTCCCTGCGCGACGACGACCGCCTGCAGGCGCTGGAACTGCATCCGGACGATGCGGCCCTGCTGCGCCGCTCGCTGGGGGGTGACAAACGCGTGTCGGTTCATGCCGGCGACGGCTACCTGGCGATGAAGGCGCTGCTGCCGCCGACACCGCGCCGCGGCCTGGTGTTCGTCGATCCGCCGTTCGAGGTCACCGACGAGTTCGAGCGCATCGCCCGCGCGGCGGCCCAGGGCGTCAAGCGCTGGCCGACCGGCCAGTTCGCCTTCTGGTATCCGCTGAAGGAACCGGGCACGGCGTCGGGCCTGCTGGCAGAGCTGCACATGCTCGGCGTCGAGATGCTGGCGGTCGAATTGTGGGTGCAGGCGCTGGAGACGCCGGGCGGGCTCAATGGCTCCGGCCTGGCACTGCTCAACCCGCCATGGCAGTTCGACCAGTTGCTGGAGCGCACGATGCCGTGGCTGTCCGATGCCTTGGCGCGCGGGCGTGGCGCCGGCTGGCGGCTGGTGCGATGAACAGGCCCCTGCCCTGGCCCGCCTTGCGCAGCGCCATGCTGCCGCTGGACGGCAGCATTCCCGACCTAGCCCCGGCCATGGTCGATGCCTTCACCGCCATCCTGCCGCGCAGCGAGTGGCGCGACCTGACCTATGTCGACCTGACTGCCGGCTCGTGCCTGTTGCCGCTGGCCTTTGCGGCAGGCGGCGCCGGCCGCGTCGTGGTGAACGACCTGGCGCCGCGGACCACCATTGCCGCGCGCGCCCTGTTCGGCGGCGTCACCGTCGACCGCGCCGCGGTACGCGACCTGCTGGCGCAGAAAAATCCGCAGCTGCGCCGGCATACGCCCAGCTTCCACTTCGCCTGCGATTACCTGCTGGAACCGGTAGCCGATATTTTCGACCGCCTGTACCACGCACCCTGGCCGAAACCGGTGGCCGCAGTGCATCGCTATCTGGCACTGCGCTGGATCATGGGCTTCGCGACCGCAGCCGACGGCAGTTTCGACATCCTGCTCAGCCACGACCCGAGGCAGTTGCGCGGCCCCGGCTGGCGGCGCTATCTGAAACGCGCCGCGACACCGGAGGCCGTGTTGATGGCGCTGGCCGACGAGATCGACCGCGGTGTCGATCTGGCGCGACACACGCAGGCTGCCGTGCACGAAGCCGACATGCTGGAGCTGGCGCCGCGCCTGCGCTATCCGGCGCCGGGTCTCGTCATGGTCAATCCGCCAACCAACGGCCTCGACGAATATGTCATCGACGACCAGCTGGTCCATTCGCTGCTGGCCAATCGCTGGCTGCCACTGAGCCAGAGCAGCGAGAGCGCCGCGACCTTCTGGACCCGCCGGGTGCGCGGTGCGCTGGCGCCGCTGCCGACGGGCACGTTCTTCCTCGTCTATGGCGGCGACGGCGCAGTGGCGCGCGAGAAATGCCGGGCCGTCTGGTCTGCCTATGGCAAAGAACTCGCAACTGGTCGCGCCGGAAAGGCGGCGTGGGCTATTTACCGCCGTGCATAGTCGCGGAACCGTTACCCTACCCCGCCGTTGAGCCGTCAGCTGCCTTTTCGTTGGGGACGATCATGAAATTCGCGACCCTTGCCGCCATCGCCACGGTGATGCTGCTGAATGTCGTGCCTGCCGATGCCAAAAATGAACATGGCCGGGGCGGTGATCGTGACCGCCAGGATGGCCGGAGCGGCGGCGGTTCCATCGAGATCCGCATCTCGCCCGAGGAACGCGGCTATATTCACGACTATTATTCCGGCCGCATCACGCAGGGCCATTGCCCGCCGGGCCTGGCCAAGAAGCATAACGGCTGCATGCCCCCGGGCCAGGCGAAGAAATGGGCCAAGGGCAGGCCGCTGCCGCGCGACGTCGTCTATTACGACCTGCCGCGCGAACTGGCCATGCGCATCACCCCGCCGCCGGCCGGCTACCGCTACGTGCGGGTCGCCAGCGACATTCTGATGATCGCCATCGGCAGCGGCATGGTCGTGGATGCGATCGAGGACCTGGTGCGGCTCTAGCCACCCAGCAGCGCGAACGTCAGCTCGTGCTTGTTGTGATGCAGGTGGAACAGTTGCGCGCCGGGCAGGCTGGCGAAGGCGCGGGCGGTTTCGTGGTCGGTCTCGCCCTGGAACTTCAGGGTGCAGACGAAATTTCGCACCCGTCCCGCCGCACGCCAGCGCTCGATCAGCTTGAACAGCCGCGCCGGATAGCAGATGACGTCCGAGAACAGCCAGTCGACCGCATCGTATGATTTGGGGTCGAGGGCGAAGGCGCTTTCCTGGCGCAGCGTGACGTTCGGCAGTGCCATGACGCGCGGATCGAGCACCGCCTTGTCGACCGCGACGACGTTCGCGCCCAGTTGCGCCAGCACCCAGGTCCAGCCGCCGGGGCTGGCGCCAAGGTCGAGGCACAGTTCGCCCGGCTTCGGCAACGCCCCGAGGCGGGTCAGCGCCTCCCACAATTTCAGATAGGCGCGGTTCGGCGGACCGACGCGGTCTTCGACGAACGTCCATTCGCCATTCGGCACCGCGCTGGAACAGCGCGCCGCATACAACAGGCGGTCCGGCGCCAGCAGCGTCCAGGCCCCCAGCGGCGCGGCCGGCGCCGGCGCGGGGAACACCAGCGGCTTCGCCGCCACGTGCGGCAGCTTCGCCTCGATCAGCTTGGCGCGGCCATGGTGCAGCGGCGCGTACATCGACCAGTTGCGCTGCACGGCGCGCAGCTGCGTCGCCGCATCGCCGATGGAGGCGACCGGTGTTTCCACCACATCGTGCCAGATGTTCGCCGCCCAAGCCGCATCGCCCGCGCCCTCGGCCACGCGCAGCAGGCCATGGCGGGCAATGATGCGCGGGCCGAGCTCGAATTCGAGTTCGGCCTCAAGCCCCTCGATCGCAAGATAGGCGGAAGTCATGCCGGCCGAAGTAAGCCAGCCGGGGGGTTACGGCAAGGGCGATAAAATCCGGAGCTTATTTTTCGCCAGGCGCAACCTCGATAAAGCCCGGGTCGACCGGAGTCGCGGCCAGCCCGGTGACGTTACTTGTCGACAGGAGCCCCTGGCGCCACGCAAATATGCCCGCGGCGATAACCGGCACGGCCACGGCTGCAACCACCCGCCAGCGCCACCGCCCGGCAGCCGGCGCCAGGGGACGAAGCGGCAGGGGCGCTTCTCGGAAGGCAATCGGTTCGGCACGGCGGCGCGACGCGTCGAGAGCCAGCCGCGGCTCACCAGGGGCCACGCGGCCGCGTTCTCCACCTGACGCGGCAGGGCCGAACTCGGCGCGCAGTTCACGACGTGTGCGCGGCGGGTCCGCGTCCGGCCCGGCCTTTGCCATCGCTTCGGCATTTGGCGCGATACGCGGTCCTGCCCGGTCCACAATGGCGGCGAAAAGGTAGCGCAGCGGATCGTTCGCCGGCTTATCCAGCCGGTCGCGCATTTCCGGGCCCGCGACGAGAACGACGCCGAACGCGGCTGGCCAGACATTTTCCACGAACGCCTGCAGCCCGAGCAGCACATGACGCGAGAGCCCCTCGGCGCCGTCGAGGACAACCAGCGCCATGCGTCCCTGCCGCTGCAATCGGCGCAGCCGGGCCTGGACATCGGCCGGCCCGGCTGTTGCGGGCTCCATGGCAAGCGCGAGAGCCAGAAGATCGTCGAACCGGTCAAACGTCAGAGTCGGTGCCGAGCCACCGAACAAGATGTCGTTCGACGGCGCCACCGCATGAAGATCCTCGGCGGCCTTCTCACCGCCCGTTCCCCGAGGCACAATCATCAACGCGACGCCGCCCTCGCCGCGCAGCGTTTCGACCAGGCCATTCATGTCCGCGGCCGCGACGTGGATGCCGCCATCACGATGCAACGGGACGGGCGAAACGGTCATGGGGAAACTCCTTGTCCGGTCTTTCCGGATGCGTTCGAACCTTGGGCTGACTGCAGCCAGAACTGCGCCATCTGGTCGTCCTGCGGAACACCCCGCCCGCTCGCGTACATCAGGCCAAGCTTCTTTTTCGCGGGCACGTAACCACTGGCGGCCGCGCGGGCATAAGCGGTCAGCGCCTCGCTGTCGTTGCGTGGCGCGCCACGCCCGGTCTCGTAAACAAGTGCGAGGTTGGTGAGCGCCGGGCCATAACCGCCAGCGGCCGCGGTACGGAACAGATACATGGCTGTGGCGTCGTCGCGCGCCACGCCGCGCCCCACGGCGTACATCATCGCGAGGTTGTTCTGCGCCGGAGGATGGTTGCTGGCCGCCGCGAGGCGATACCACCGCACGGCCTCCACATCGTTGCGCGGCAGGCCAAGGCCGTGGGCACTGCGATAGCCGAGCGCGAACTGCGCCTCGGCATTGTTCTGGCCGGCGGCCGCCTGATAGTGGCACACGGCGGCGGCCTCGTCCTTCGCGACGCCCTCACCCTTCTCATAGGCACGCGCCAGGCGCATGTCTTCCGCGCCGGCCATCGCGGGCGGCGCGACCGCTGTCTGCTCCGCGCGACGCGCTGCGGCCACCGGGCGTTTCGCCGGTCTCGACTCCTCCGCTTTGGCCCGGGGGCGCTGGTTCGTCACCGGATGCGGCCACAGCAGCCCGTAATTCGCCGAGCGGTCAGATGCGATGGTGACCGTCTCGGGCTGGGGCTCGGCGTTCAGATCGGGATCGACACCGGCCGGCAGGGCGCGGGCATCGATCATGCCCAATATTCGCGGCGGCTCGCCCGTCTGGCTCTGTGCCGACGCGCCAACATCCGCAAGGCCCGCCGTCATTGCCGTCAATGCGAGAGCGCGTACCAAGCCGAGCGATGCCATTTTTCCAGTTCCTGCCGTCCAATGCCTCGTCCAGACAACGGTCGATCCTACGCGCGTGACTGTGACAATGGGCGGCCAAGCCCGTGGCAAAGTTAAGGCCGTGTTGCAGCGCGGCAGTCGCAATTCCGCTTTGGTTCGAACACATCCGCGCCCCATGCGTGCGCCCACACTGGCCGGGAAATCAAAGGACACAGGCCATGGGCGCGCGTTATGTCGGCTATCTGATTGCGCTGCTGCTGGGGGCGGCGCCGGCCGCCGCCTGGGCGGATGATCCGCCCGAGCGTGTCGGCCGCATCGCCTACGTCGAAGGCGGCGTCCTGTTGCAGGGCGCGGCGAACGAGGCATGGGCGCCCGCCGTACCCAATTATCCGGTCGCCGCGGGCGCGTCCGTTGCCACACAAGCCGGCGCACGCGGCGAGGTGCAGTTCGGCGCCGTGACCCTGCGTCTCGACAACGACACCCGCGTCATGATCGCCCGCCTCGACGATGCCGCCATCGCGCTGCAACTTCAGCAGGGTGTGGCGAATGTCCGGGTCAGCTACCTGACATCTGGCCAGCCCGTGCTGATCGGCACGCCCGCCGGCCAGGTCGAGGTTCTGGCGCCCGGCATGTATCACGTGGAGGCAATGGGCTTCGGCGCACCGGTGCGCATCGTCGCGCTGGACGGCTTCGCCCGCGTGAACCTGCCGCGCACGTCGATCACCGTGCGTCCCGGCGAGGCCGTGGACGTGCGCGCCGAAACGCAAAACGTCTATTCCGCCCCCGCGATGAAAACCATGTTCGATGACTGGGCGCAGCAGCGCGACCAGGAAGCGGCCCAGGCCGCCCGCTACGCGTCGACCGACATGCCGGGCTACCAGGATCTGGATGCCGCCGGCATCTGGCAGGAAGTGCCCGACTATGGCGCGGTCTGGTATCCGCGCGCCGTACCCGCGGGCTGGGCGCCCTACAGCCAGGGCCGCTGGGCGTGGGTCGCGCCGTGGGGCTGGACGTGGATCGACGACCAGCCCTGGGGTTTCGCGCCGTTTCACTATGGCCGCTGGGTGCATGTGCACGACCGCTGGGCCTGGTGGCCCGGCTATCGCCAGGCCCGCCCGGTCTATGCCCCTGCCCTTGTCCTGTTCCACGACGGGTCGAGGCCGCGCGGCGGCTGGACGCCGCTGGGGCCGCGCCAGGCCTATCAGCCGCACTACCGCGCCAGCCCCGACCATGTGCAGCGCCTGAACGTCAATGTCGTGCCGCGCCACGAGCGCCCTGACTTCGACCGGCGTGACTTCGACCGCCGCGACCGGTCCGACAATTTCCGCCGCCGCGACGGCGCCATCGGCGCGACCCTCCCGCGCCAGGCACCGCCGCAGGTCCTCCTCCAGCCCCCCGCCACATCAGTGCCTGCGCCTCAGGCTGCGCCCGTGGCGCCGCGCGCCGCGCCGCCGGTGATGCGCCGCGATGACCGGCCCGGCCGTGACGAACGCTGGCGAGACCGCGGCCCGCGCGAGAATGTGCGCAACGTGCCCGCCCCTGCTGTGACACCGGTGCCGGCCGCCGCACAGCCGCCGCACGAGCGTCAGTCACCGCGGCCGGAACAATCAGCACGTCCCGACCGCGCCGAGCGCCCACAACAGGGCCCGCCGCGTGAGCGCCCGCAGCAGCGGTGCCGCGGCGACAATTGCAATTGAGGCTGCAGAAAAAGCTCGGGCCCGCTGTCAGCGACAGCGGGCCCGGTAAACAACCGCGTCGGCGCGATCAGGCGTCGGCGAACAGCAGCTTCGCATTATCGACGAAGAAGTCCTGCTCGTACGACTTGTCGAGATTGGTCATCGACCGGCGCAGGCGGCCGATCGGATCGCGCGTGCCTTCGAGGTGCGGGTAGTCCGTGCTGAACACGTAGACCTCGTCGAGGCCGCCCGACTGGGCGACGATCTCGCCGACATTCTCCTGCCAGTACGGCGTCACGCGCACGTTGCGGCGCAGGTATTCCGACGGCCGCATTTTGAAGGTGACGCCGGCGCGCACCATGCTCTCGGTGTGCATTTCCATGCGCTTGGCCATCGGGCCGACCCACGATGCACCGCACTCGATGATGCCGAAGCGCAGGTTCGGGAAGCGGTCGAACACGCCGCCCATCACCATGGTGACGAGCCAGGTCTCGCACGCCATGTGCGCGATCAGGAAGAAGTAGGGGCCGATTGCCTCTTCCGCGCCGGGGCGGTAGGGGAACGCCGCCTTCAGCGACGGCGCGTCGCTGAACTCGCGCGGCGGAATGATCGGATCGTCCTTGTCGCTGGTGACCAGGCCGCCGCCGCCAATGTGCAGCAGGGCCGGGATATTGGCCTCCTGGATGCGGGCCCAGAACGGGTCCCACATCGCATGCGCCGGCGAAACGCCGGCCGGGCCGCGCGAGAACGGCAGCATGACTGCCTTGGCGCCCTTCTTGATGACGCGGTCCAGTTCGGCAATCGCGCCCTCGACCGTGCTCATATTGATCTGGCAGACGACGCGGCCGCGATTGCCGGTCTTCTTGGTCCAGTCGATGGCGTAGTCGTTGTAGCGCTGGCAGGCGGCGCGGGCGCTGTCGCCGTCAAGGCGCAGTTCGCGCAGTGCCGTGTTCGGGAAAATCAGCTGGGCCTTGATGCCCATGGCGTTCATCGCCTCGACCCGCTCGTCAGCGTCGCAGCTGCCGAGCGCGGCCAGGCCCTTGACCGCCCACAGTTCGGAACGGTTGCGCGCGCGATCCTTGACCACCTGGCCGGTGGCGATCTGCTGGCGCACATAGGCCAGAACGAAGCCGGCGCCCATGTCACGGACGATGTCTTCCATGACCTCGGGTTCCATGTACAGGTGAGCATCGCAATCCAGCAGGTTGCCCAGGATGCCGTCCTGAATTCCCTGAGCGCCCGCGGTCTTAACCAACTCCGTCAACATTTTTGCCTCCTTCGGCGATGTCCGCCCTGTGGGGGAACATATAACATGGCGTCAGGCGCCAAAAGCGGAGGAAAACATGGACCGGATGGAACGGATTGCCATCGAACACGAATGCACCCGGTTGGCCTACGGATTCTGCAATCACGTGGATTTCCAGGAATATGACCAGTTCGTCGCCCTCTGGGCGCCCGACGGGGTGTGGGAAACCTGGAAGGGGCCGATCACCGGCCCCGCCGCCATACGCGCCTATCTGGACGCCCGGCCCAAGGGCGAGGTCAGCCGGCACCACTGCACCAATGTGGTGATCGACGTGATCGACGCCACGCGGGCGCGCGGCCGCGCCTATTTCAGCTTCTACGTGGCCAAGCCCGGCACCGACGACGGCAAGGGCGCCGGCGTGCTGACCGGCCCGGCCGTCGTCGGCGAATATCGCGACGAGTTCAAGCTGACGCCCGAGGGCTGGCGCTTCGCCCGCCGCGGCACCGACATCGCCCTGGCGCTGGAAGCCCCGGCCAGCGGGCCGATGCCCCGTCATGCCACTGCACCGCGCCGGGGATAATCGGTAGAATGCGCGCGCTTCAAACAGGGGGAACGCCGTGACGGCCCAACATCATCTGACCCGTGACGGCGTCATCGCCACCATCACCATCGACAACCCGACCAAGCGCAACGCGCTGCCGGTCCATGTCCGCGCCGCCATGTGCGAGGATTTGTCGAAACTGATGATCGACAAGACCTGCCGCGCGATCATCCTGACCGGCGCGGGCGGGCATTTCTGTGCCGGTGGCGATGTGTCCAGTTTCCGCGACAACATTCCCGACCGCGAACTGCTGGCTTTGCAGCACCTGTTCCGCGAGGAGCCGCGCATCATCCGCCTGGTGTCCGAGGGCGCCAAGCCGGTGATCGCCTGCGTCGAGGGCGTTGCCGCCGGCATGGGCATGTCACTGGCTTTGTGTTCCGACTACGTCGTCGCGGCCCGCACCGCCCGCTTCACGCCGGCCTTCGCCCGTGTCGGCCTGCTGGCCGATCTCGGCCTGATGTGGAGCCTGTCGAACCGCGTCGGCCCGGCGCGCGCCAAGCACATCATCAGCCTGTCGCCGACCATCAATGGCGAGGAGGCGGCGCGCATGGGCATTGCCGACGAGGTCGCCCACGACGCCATGGCCGCCGCCATCGCGGTGGCGAGGCGCTATGCCGAGATGCCGCCTTTGGCCACCGCAATGACCAAGCTGGCCTTTGCCCGCGGCATCAGCACGCTGGAATCCGCCATCGCCAGCGAAGTGGAACTGCAGCCCCACCTCAGCCGCTCGCAGGACCACCTGCAGGCGGTCGCCGCCTTCGTCGAGAAGCGCAAGCCGGTCTACGAAGGGCGCTGAACGCCATGGTCGACCTCGCGCTCGACAAACATGTTGCGATGACATTCGCGACGCCGGTCATCGGCTATCCCTGGCCCGACAGCGACGGGCTGAACGACGACCTGGCGCGGCTGATCCTCGATCTCGAGCGGCAGGGCGGCGGCATGACGCGCAGCAATGTCGGCGGCTGGCACGGCAGCGCGGACTTCTTCAGCCGGACCGAGCCGTGCGTCTCGACCCTGCGCCAGCGGATCATCGACATGACCATCGCGGTGACGCGAATGATCACGCTGTCGACCGCGGCCCAGCGCCATTTCGACTTCAGCCTCGACGGCTGGGCCAACGTGTCGCGCCATGGCGCGTACAACTCGATGCACAACCACCCGGGCGGCCTGTGGTCTGGCACCTACTACGTGCGAGCCGGCACGCCGGAGCCCGCGACGGCGTTCAACGGCCGGCTGGAACTGTTCGACCCGCGCGCGGGCGCCACCATGGCCCAGATGCCCGGCACGATCCTGGGCGCGCGTCATTTGTTCGAGCCAATCCCCGGCCTGATGGTGGTGTTCCCCGCCTGGCTGCACCATTTCGTGCATCCGTTCTTCGGGCGCGGCGAGCGCATCTCGGTGGCGTTCAACATCGTCACCAAGGAACGCAAACCCATGTGATCGTCATGGTCGCCGCGGGAATATGGGCTATCCTGTCCCGGCGACCAAGTTGGGGAAACGCGATGAATGCCAAACGCCGAACATGTCGGGCCGCGCGCGTATTCGCCGCGACGGCGGGAACAGGACTGGCTTTCGCCGGACCGATAGCGGCTATCGCGCAGGAACAGCAGGCCGGCGTGTCGGCTGCCGTGCGCGGTCAGATCCTGCTGGGCGGACAGCCCAACATCGTTGGCCGCCAGATCCGCTCCGGCGAGCCAATATTCCTCGGCAACCGCATCACCTCTGGCGCCGACGCGGGAATGCAGATCGTTCTGCTGGACGAGACCACCTTCACCATCGGGGCCGACAGCGAAATGGTGATCGACACCTTCGTCTACGACCCGGCGAGCAAGCGCGGCCAGGTCAGCGCCTCGGTCACCAAGGGCGTGTTCCGCTTCGTCACCGGCCAGGTGGCGCGTGCAGAGCCGCGCAACATGCAGGTAAAGGTTCCGAACGCGACCATCGGCATTCGGGGAACCGCCGTCTGGGGCGAAGTGCTTCAGAACGGCAACAGTTTCGTCGCCCTGGCCGGCCCGGGCGGCGGCAACAACACGGGCGACCCGCCGGGTGGCATCAACATTATCACCGGCAACGACAGTTTTCCGGTCTCGCGCCCCGGCTTCGGCGCGCAGATCGTTCCCGGCCAGCCGGTCGTCATCGGCCCCGTGCCGCCACAGGTCGCGCAGCGCGTCCTCGGCCGGCTGGGCGCGCCGCCACCGCCGGCGGGCGGCTCGACGGCGGGTGGCGCTGGCGGCGGCAATCCGACGGACCTCGCCGGGCAAAGCATCGCCGGCGCGTTGCCGGGCCTGGGAGACCAGCGCAGCATCGCCGAATTTTCCGGCCGCACCAACGACGCCGCGACCGAAGCGATCCAGACGGTCAACAGCATACAATCGACGTTCGAGGACCTGCGCAGCGTCCAGACCGGTGAATTCCACTACTACCAGGAAAACGTCCCGATCAGCGGCGGCGGCACCTACATTTTCGCACTCGACATCAATTTCGGCAGTCGAAGCGTTGGCGGGGGCAGCTCGTTCATCGACGTCAACAACGGTTCTGTGTTCTCCGGCAGTGCCGGCCTGTCGTCACAGTCCTTCAACACCGGCAGCGGTCTTGCCAGCTTCAAATTCAGCATCCCCCCATCGAGCGAATCCTTCAGCGGCTCGGCCTGCGGACTAGGCGGATGCGGCATTGTTTTCGACACAAAACCCCAGAACAACAATGGCATCGCAACCCAGCTCGCTCACTCCCTGACGGTTGCCAACAGCAGCGGGGGCACCATCGGCACGGGAAGCGGCACAGCATCCCGGAACGTCGGGTTGTTCTCGGCCCCCTAAGACGTCACGTTTGGCTTTGTATCCCGATTCCTACCCCGGCCTGACGCTGGCCCTCGCCCGCGCCGCCGACCGGCGGGGCGAGGCGCCGGCTTTGATCGATGGCGAGACGGTGATTACCTGGCACGCCTATCGCGACCGGGTCGCCCGGCTGGCCGGCGCGCTGGCAGGTATGGGCGTGCAGGCCGGCGACCGTGTCGCGGTGCTTTCACCCAACACGCACCGACTGCTGGAAAGCCTGTTCGCTGCCCTGTGGGCCGGCGGCGTCGCGGTGCCGCTGAACCACCGCCTCGCCGCGCCGGAACTGGCCGCACAGGCCAATGACTGCACGCCGGTCGTGCTGGTGGTCGATCCCGCGTTCCGCAGTGTCGCGGAAACGTTGCGCGCCCGTGTGCCATCGCTGCGCCACATCATCGTCGCCGACGATAACTACGAACGCTTGTTGACCGATGCAGCGCCGATCCCCGACCAGGGCGCGCGCGGCGACGACACCGCGTTCATCATCTACACCGGCGGCACGACGGGCCGCGCCAAGGGCGTGATGCTGACCCATGCCAACCTGTGGGCCAATACGGCGAATGCGCTGGCCGCCGTGCCGCTGGATGGCGACAGTACCCACCTGCACGTCGCGCCGTTGTTCCACGTGGCCGCCATTGCCCGCGCGGTCAGCGCCACGGTGCTGGGCACGACCCAGGTCCTGTTGGCGAAATTCGACCCGGCGGCGGTGCTGGCGGCGATCCAGCAGCACCGCGTGGTCATCGTGCTGCTGGTGCCGACCATGTTGCGCGTCGTGGCCGACCTGCCGGGATTCCATGACTACGACACGGCATCGCTCCGCATGATCGCCTATGGCGCGTCGCCCATCGACGAGACGCTGCTGCGCCGCCTGATCAAACTGTTTCCCCATGTCGCCCTGTTCCAGGCCTATGGCATGACGGAGTTGTCGCCGACCGCAACGCAACTGGGGCCAGAGCACCACGTATTCGACGGGCCCAATGCCGGCCGCCTGCGCTCCGCCGGCCGCGCCGCCATGCTGGCCGAGGTGCGCGTGGTGGACGACGCCGATGTCGAACAGCCGACCGGTGCGGTGGGCGAGATCGTGGTGCGCGGACCGACAGTGATGAAAGGCTACTGGAACCAGCCTGAGGTGACGGCGCACACCCTGCGCGGTGGCTGGATGCACACCGGCGACCTCGGCTACCTCGATGCCGACGGCTTCCTGTTCCTGGTCGACCGCAAGAACGACATGATCATCTCCGGCGGCGAGAACGTGCACACGACCGAGGTCGAGAACGCCGTGGCGTCGCACCCCGCCGTCGCCGACTGCGCCGTGATCGGCATCCCGGATCCGCGCTGGGGCCAGGTGGTGCATGCGGTCATCGTGCCGCGCCCGGGCGAGACGCCCGACCTCGCCGCGATCCAGGCCCATTGCCGCGCGCTGATCGCCGGCTACAAGATTCCGCGCTCGCTGGAACTGCGCACCGCGCCGCTGCCGCTCAGCGGCGCCAACAAGGTGCTCAAGTCAAAACTCCGCGAGGAATGGGCGGCCCGCGCCGTCAGTCCTTCGAGATAATCAGGTTCAGCGGACCTTCGCGCTTCACCGACCAGCCGGGCGGGATGACGATGGTGGTGTCCGGGTCCTCGATGACCGCCGGGCCCTGGCGAACGCCGGTGATCATCGCACGGGTCAGCACCTTCGCCTTCAGCATGCCGCGCTGCGGGCCGAAATAGATATCGCGCGTGTCGCCCTCCTTGCGGTCGCTCTGCGCCGCGCCCACTTCCTGCAGGCTCGACAGCTCCACCGGATCGCTGGGCACGATGGCGCGCAGGCGCAGGTTGATGAGCATCGCCTGGCCGGTGCCCTCGAAGCCGAACTCGCGCTTGTGCGTATCGACGTACAGCTGCTTGATCGCCTGCGGCAGGTTCGCCCCTTCGGGCAGGTTCAGGCTCATCTCGTCGAGCTGGTGGGCGTAGCGCACATCGACCTTGCGCTCGAAGCGCACGTTCGCCGACTTCACGCCCGTGCGATCCAGCTCCTCGCGTGCCGCCGTCTCGAGTCCAACGAAGCGCGCCAGGATGGTCTTGCCGTCAATGGCATCCAGCGGTTTCGCCATCGCGGCGATGTGATCGACGCGGAAGTCGGCCAGCAACAGGCCCAGCGCGCTGAACAGGCCCGGATAGGCGGGAATCACCACCTTGTCGATGCCGATGCTTTCGGCAAGCGCCGCGGCATGGATCGGCCCGGCGCCGCCGAATGCCATCAGCACGAAGTCGCGCGGATCGAAGCCGCGCTCGATGGAAACGGCGCGCAGCGCGCGCATCATCACCGCGTTCGCCACCTGGGTGACGCCGAACGCGGCCTGCAGCGCGTCGATGCCCAGTTCCTTGCCCAGCTTCTCATAAGCTTCGAGCGCCGCGGCGCGGTCGATCCTGAGCTTGCCGTTGCCGATGACCTGCGGGCTGATATTGCCCAGCACCACATTGGCATCGGTCACCGTCGGCCGCGTGCCGCCGCGGGCGTAGCAGACGGGGCCCGGATCGGCGCCCGCGCTGTGCGGGCCGACGCGCAGCACGCCGCCCTCGATCCACGCGATGGAGCCGCCGCCCGCGCCAACCTCGACCAGGTCGATGGAGGGCACGCGCACCACATGGCCCAGATCCTGCGACCAGCCGCCGGCGGTCGTCGCCGCGCCGACCGACACGCGCGACTTCTCCAGCGGAATACCGTCGCGGATCAGGCACGCCTTGGCGGTGGTGCCGCCCATGTCGAACGACAGCACGTTCTTCAGCCCCGCCTCGGCCGCAAACCGCGCGGCGGCCAGCGCACCGGCGGCCGGGCCGGATTCCACCATGAACATCGGCCGGCGGCGCATGACGTCCGACGTCATGATGCCGCCGTTCGACTGCATGATCAAAAGGTCCGAGCCATGCGGCGACAGCTTGGCCTCCAGCGTGTCGAGATAGCGGGTCACCACGGGGCGCAGCGAGGTGTTGATCACCGTTGTGCTGGTGCGCGGATATTCGCGCACCTCGGGATTCACGTCCGCCGACAGGCAATACATCAGGCCCGGCGCTTCTTCCTCGATCAACTCGCCCAGGCGCTTCTCATGCACCGGGTTGAGGTACGAGTTGATCAGGCACACGGCAATGGCCTCGACACCGCCGTCCACCAACTTGCGGATCTGGGCGCGGGCACCCGCCTCGTCCATCATCCGGTCAACCTGGCCATCGGCGCGGATGCGCTCGTCCACCTCGAGGCACAGCGGCCGCGGGATCAGCGGGTCCGGCGCCTGCCAGTTGACGGTCGGCGACGAGGGCCCGCGCTGGTCGCGCAAGGGGAGCACGTCGCGAAAGCCCTTGGTCGTCAGCAGGCCGGTGACGGCGACCTTGTTCTCGATCACGGCGTTGGAGCAGATGGTGGTGCCGTGGACGAAACGGTCCACCTTGCCGCCGGGCGAGAGGCGATGCAGCGTCTCCACAATGTCGTCGCCGACGCGGTCGATCAGCGACAGGACCTTGGCGGTGGCGAGGCGGCGGTCGTCCCCGAGCGCCAGCACGTCGGTGAACGTGCCACCAATATCGAATGCAATACGCATGAAATAAAACTCCGGAAACTAGCGGCTGGCGCGCTGCTGGCGCAGGGCAGCGGTCTTCTGGGCGTTGACGGCCATGTTCTCGATCACCACGCCGTACTGTTCGGCGGCGGCGCCGACGGTCAGGCGCTCGTTGCGCACGTCCCGCAGCACATGGCCGGGATCGCGGCGCAGGGCATTGCCGTGGCCGCCGCAGCCGGTGACCCGGTGGTGGATGGTGTCTCCCGGCTGGATTTCCAGATGCAGGTAAGACGCCAGCGGCAGGTTCTTGCGCTGTCCCGCTGCATCCTCCAGCACGTTGAGCGACGACATGCCGGGCTGCCCGCCATCGAGGCCCGGCGTCGGCGCCAGGCGGTTTGTGCGGATATGCAGCCGGCCGGGCTTGAGATAGCGCACGACCTTGTTCACCGCCTGCGACCCGCGGAACTCGCCGGGACCGCCGCTGTCGGTCACAAGCTGCATCGCCTCGATCAGCATGGTCTGGTCCAGCTCCATGATCTCGACCGGAATGTCGCTGACGCCGCTCTGCGAGATGCCATCCGGCCCGTCGCTCCACGGCCGCGCACCCCAGCCGCCGGGCAGCGCATCCATGATGACGCTGTCGGAACCGTCCGGCTTCACAGACGTAAAGTGCAGCAGGTCCCAGCGTTCGCACGGCACCGGGATCTTGCCGGGCAGCGCCTCGGCCAGCACGCGGTGCATAAGGTCCTCGACCAGGAACATGGCGACGGTGCGGCCGCCGACAGCACCCGGGAAGCGCGGATTCACCAGCGAACCCTCGGGCATGATGATGTCGATCGGCACCATCATGCCGCCGGTCAGCGGCACGTCGTTGAACAACAGGCGGCGGCAGGCCGAGAACACCACGCCGCGCGCATTCTCGACCGGCACGTTGACCGCGCCACGCGCCTGCGGTCCGGTTTCCGAGAAGTCGAACAGCAGCGTGTCTTCCTTGACCGTCAGCGTGACGCGCAGCACCAGGTTCGGGTCGCGCTCGCCAAAGCCGTTGTCCGCCATGGCCAGTTCCGCCTTGAACACCCCCTTGGGCATCAGGCGGATGGCGTCGCGCACCTGCTTCTCGGTGTAGTCGTTCACCCGGTCGAAACAGGCCATGTAATTGTCGTAGCCGTATTTCTCGAAGACCAGGTTGAAGCCCTGCGTCGCCTTCCAGCAGCCGGTCAGCTTTCCCTCGACGTCGCCGCGATACTCGTCGGCGCCGCGCACATTGGCGAGGATCGCCTCCAGCAGCGACTCGTTCAGCTTGCCGGCCTCGACCAGCTTCATCATCGGGATGCGGATGCCTTCCTCGTAGGTCTCCGAGCAATGGCCCGACTGGCCGCCGGGGAAACGGCCGCCGATATCCACATGGTGGGTGTAGAGCAGCGCGAAGCCCGCCAGCTTGCCGTCGCAGAATTGCGGCGCGACCAGCCACAGGTCAGGCAGGTGGCCACCGCCGGAATAGGGGTCGTTGGTCCAGAAGATGTCGCCGGGATGGATGTTCTCTTCGCCGAATTTCGCGCGGATGCGGCGCACCAGGCCCTGCGCGGTGGAAAAGAACATGTACAGGCCCAGGCCCTCGCCGACGCCCAGCGGGCGGCCCATGCCGTCGGTTACCGCGGTGGTGAGGTCGCCGACCTTCGCCATCGGGCCGCGCGCGGTGCGCGCCGTGGCGATGGCCATTTCCTCGGCAACCGCCGCCAGTTCGTTGCGGATCACCTCGACCAGGATTGGATCGAATGCGCGCGCCATTTTTGTTTCCTCCTTGGGCCTGGCGATATTGCGCCGCGGCCGGGCACGGAGCCTACAGCCCCGTGAAAATGAAACAAGTCCGTGATGCGCGGCTTCCCGCCGGCTAGAATATGGACATGGAAATGACCGGAAAAATCGTCGCCATCACCGGCGCCGCCAATGGCATCGGGCATGCGGCCACCTTGCGTTTCGCCGCCGACGGCGCCGATGTCGCCATCCTCGACCGCGAAGAAGCGCCGCTGCTGGCGCTGGCCGCCGAATGCCGGGCGCTGGGCCGGCGAGCCTTCCCCCTCATTGCCGACCTGACCGACCGCGGCGCGGTGAAGGTGGCCTTCGAGCGGATCGCCACGGAGTTCGGCCCCATCGACGTGCTGCTGAACAATGTCGGCCAGTCCGCGCGCGACCGCGCCTCGCCGTTCTGGAAGTCCGAGCCGGGCCTGTGGGACTTCATCGTCGATGTGTCGCTGATGGCAGCATTTACCTGCTCGCGCCAGGTGGTGCCCGGCATGCGCGAGCGGAAGTCGGGCCGCATCGTCAACATCACGTCGGAAGCGCCGTTCACCGGCGGCACCGGCTCGGTGGAATATGCGGCGGCGAAGGCCGGCGTTATCGGCTTCACCCGCGCGCTGGCGCTGGAAATGGCGCCGTTCAACGTCACCGTGAACGCCGTCGGCCCCGGCGCGACCCGCACCCGTGCCGCCGACGGGTGGAGCGCGGAAACCAAGGCCAAGCTGGTCGCTGCCATTCCGATGGGCCGCCTGGCCGAGCCCACCGAAATCGCCGACGCCATCCACTTCCTCGCCAGCGACCGCGCCGCCTACATCACCGGCCAGACCCTGCTGGTCAATGGCGGGCGGATTTTCAACTGAGCGGGTCGGGGATGGAACTTGCCGATTTCGGCGCGGTGGAGATGCTGGCGCAGTTTCGCGCCCGCACGCTTTCGCCGGTCGAGGTTTTCGACGCCGTTGCAGCGCGCATCGAACGGGCCGAGGCCGATCTACACGCGCTGTACCGCTACGACCCCGAAGCCGCGCGCATCTCGGCCCGTGGATCGGAGAAGCGCTGGCAGCGGGGCGAGCCGCATGGGCCGCTGGACGGCGTGCCGGTGACGGTAAAGGAGAACATCGCCACCCGCGGCGTGCCGGTGCCCCTGGGCTCGGTCGTGACCCCTCTCGTTCCCGCCGCGGACGACTCGCCGCCCGCGGCGCGCCTGCGCGAGGCCGGCGCGAACATCTTTGCCAAAACGACGCTGCCCGATTTCGCGATGCTGCCGTCCAGCCTGTCCAGCTTTCATCCGCTGACACGCAACCCCTGGAACATCACCCGCACCCCGGGCGGGTCCAGCAGCGGCGCCGGCGCCTCGGCTGCCGCCGGCTACGGTCCCTTGCATCTCGGCACCGACGCGGGCGGCTCGGTCCGCATTCCCGCCAGCTGGTGCGGTGTGGTGGGCCTGAAGCCCACCGCCGGACGCGTGCCAATAGACCCGCCGGCCCTCGTTACCGTCGGCCCGCTGGCCCGCACCGTGGCCGACGTCGCGCTTGCCATGTCGGTGATGGCACAGCCGGACTGGCGCGACCCCGCGGCGCTGCCGCCGGCCGACATTGACTGGACAATATGCGAGGAGCCAGTCGCCGGTTTGCGCATCGGCCTGGTACTCGACTGCGCTGGCACCCCGGCCACGGCCGAGGTGCGGAATGCCGTCATCGCGGCGGCGCGCACGTTCGAAAAACTCGGGGCCCATGTCGAACCGACGGCCAACATCTTCACGTCAGGGCACCTGGACCGGCGCGACCGCTTCTGGCGCGCGCGCACCTGGGCACAGATCGCGCACCTCACCGATGCCGAACGTGATCGGCTGCCGCCGCATATCCGGATGCTCGGCGAGTCAGGCGCCGGGGTTACCGCAGACGAGATTTTCCAGGGCATGGCCGACGCGGCTGAAATGCAGCGCCATGCCGCGGAGCTCTTCCAGCGCGTCGATATCCTGCTCTCGCCGGTCATGCCCGACGTCGCGTTCGGTGCTGAACTGCCCTGCCCCGACCCTGGCCGGCCGTTCGACCATGTCGGTTTCGTCACCGTGTGGAACCTGACGGGACATCCGGCGCTGTCGATCAACTGCGCCTGGTCCGGAACGGGCCTGCCCATCGGACTGCAGATGATCGCGCCGCGGTTTCAGGACGCCCGGCTGCTGCGCGTCGCCCGGGCGTTTGAAGTCGCCAAGGGTTGCCATCGACCTTATCCCTACGCGGCCTAGGCCTTCTGCTGCGGCTTGGCGGGCGCCTCGGATTCCTTGGGGCTCAGGTCGGCGTGCCTGGCGGGCGGGGTCGCCGGCGTATGGTTGCCGCCCCGCTTGCCGTCATGGTCGCTCTTGCGGTCGCCATGCTTGTTCTGTTCGCTTTGGTTGCTGTCATTCTTGTGCATTCCGGCCTCCATTTTCGTTATCCGGGAAAACGGAGGCCGGACCGGTTTCGTTCCCGCCTTACTCCGGCGTAATGCCGATGACCTTGGCGGTATCGCCCATGCGCTTGTAGTCGTCGGCAATCAGCTTCTTGAACGCCGCCGGGGTCGAGGCAACCCGATCCACACCCGTCTCCGCCCCCTTGGCGATGACGGCCGGATCGGCAGCATAGGCCGCGACAACCGCCGCCAGCTTGTCGATGATCGGCTTCGGCGTGCCCGGGGGGGCCAGAAGGCCGCCCCAGCCATTGTCGGAAATGTTCCAGCCGCGCTCGCCGGTCGTTGGCACGTCGGGGAACAGCGGGCTGCGCTTGTCGCCGATCTTCATCAGCGGCCGGATCTTGCCCTCGGTGACGTAGCCCTTCATCTGCTGGTTATAGGGTGACTGGATGAACTGGATCTCGTTGGCGAAGATCGCCGTCATCCACTGGGCGAAACCGGGATACGTGATCTCGGTCATGTTCGCGCCCGACGCCGCCTTGAACGATTCCAGCACCATCAGCGTGCCGCTGCGCCCGGGCGAGGCGAAGTTGACCTTGCCGGGATTGGCCTTGGTCCAGGCGACGAACTCGTCCACCGTCTTTGCCGGCACCGCCGCGCTGACCCAGAAGCCCGACGGGAAATTCATCACCTGCGAGATCGGCTCCAGGTCCTTGAACGGATCGAAATGCAGGTTCTTGGTCAGCAGCGGATAAAGCGGCAGCGAGGCGCTGGCCCATAACAGGGTGTAGCCGTCAGGCGCCGCCTTGACCACGGCCTCGGCGCCGACCGTGCCGCCGCCGCCGACGCGCGGTTCGACCAGCACCGGCTTGCCCAGTTGCTTCTCGGCGAAGGCAGCAAACAGCCGCGCCTCGATGTCGTGGGCGCCGCCGGCGCCGAAGCCGGTGATGATGGTGATGGATCTCGAGGGATAGTCCTGCGCCGCGGCGAAGCCGGCGGACAGGACGGATACCGCCATGGCAAGGGCCACGGCCAGAATGCGCACCATTGTCGTTCCTCCCGTTGTTATTGGGAGCAGCCTAGCATGGGATTCTGCAACACTCCACGCGCTGAAATCGCACGGCTCAGCCGGCGTTCACGTGCGCCATGTACTTCGATTCGAAGACGGCGATCGGCAACGGCCGGGAGAACAGAAAACCCTGGATCTCGTTGCAGTTCAAAAGCCGCAGCAGCCGCGACTGCTCCTCGGTTTCCACGCCCTCGGCCACGACGGTGAGCTTTAAAGCATGCGCCAGGGTGACGATCGTCGATACCAGCGCCAGCCCTTCGGGCCCGGCCGTCATGCCGGTCACGAACGAGCGGTCGATCTTCAGCGTGTCCAGCGGCAGCTTTGACAGGTAGCTCAACGAGGAGAAGCCGGTGCCGAAATCGTCCATCGAGATGCGCACGCCCATCGCTCGGATGTCGCGCAGGCTGGCGATGTTGTGGTCCACATCCTCCATGATCATGCTTTCGGTAATCTCCAGCTCCATGCCTTCGGCGGCGTGGGCATCGATGTCGATGGCCTGTTTGATCCCCGCAACAAAACCGCGATTGCGCAACTGCAGCGGCGACACGTTCACCGAGATGCGCACCGCTGCGAGGCCGGTGGCCCGCCAGTGCAGATGGTCCGCGATGGCCCTGCGCATCGCCCAGCGGCCCACGTCGTAGATCATGCCGGTTTCCTCGAGTGTACGCCGTCAGCGCCTATGAGACAGAATTAGGGTATTTATTAGAGGAGGGTTTTGGTCTCATCGCAGTGACGAAGGAACGAAGATGAGAGCAAAACCCGTGAGTTCGAAAGCCCCGGCTGAACAGGTCCTGAAGGACATTCGCCGGG
>CANJGB010000014.1 GCA_947473805.1 Alphaproteobacteria bacterium | reverse complement strand
GAGAAGCTCTCGGGCGGCGGCAAGTCGTCGGGCCTGATGAGCTTCCTGAAGATCGGCGACCGGGCGGCCGGCGCCATCAAGTCGGGTGGCACCACCCGCCGCGCGGCCAAGATGGTCATCGTCGATGCCGACCACCCCGATATCGAACAGTTCATCGACTGGAAGGTGGTTGAGGAGCAGAAGGTCGCTTCGCTCGTCGCCGGCTCACGCCTGGCCGAGCGGCACCTCAACGAGGTCATGCAGGCCTGCGCGCTGGGTTCCGGCGACACCCGTTTCGATCCCAAGATCAACGCGGCCCTGCGCCGCGCCATCATCGGCGCGCGCAAGTCGATGATTCCGGAAAACTACATTCAGCGGGTCATCCAGTTCGCCCGCCAGGGCTATACCGAGATCGACTTCCGCACCTACGACACCGACTGGGATTCCGAGGCCTATCTCACCGTCTCGGGCCAGAACTCGAACAATACGGTGCGCATCACCGACGACTTCCTGAAGCGCGTCATCGACAACAGCGACTGGAACCTGATCCGCCGCACTGACGGCAAGGTCGCCCAGACGGTAAAGGCCCGCGACCTGTGGGAACAGATCGGCCATGCGGCCTGGGCCTCGGCCGATCCGGGCCTGCAGTTCGACACCACGATCAACGAGTGGCACACCTGCCCGGCGGACGGCCGCATCAATGCGTCCAATCCGTGCTCCGAGTACATGTTCCTCGACGACACCGCGTGCAACCTGGCGTCGATGAACCTGATGGGCTTCCGCAAGGCGGACGGCACGTTTGACGTCGACAGTTACCGCCACGCGGTGCGGCTGTGGACGGTTGTGCTGGAAATCTCGGTGCTGATGGCGCAGTTCCCGTCGCGCGAGATCGCCGACCGCTCGTACAAGTTCCGCACCCTTGGCCTCGGCTACGCCAATATCGGCGCGCTGCTGATGGCCATGGGCCTGCCCTATGATTCCGACGCCGGCCGCGCCATGTGCGGCGCGCTCAGCGCGCTGATGACCGGCACGTCCTACGCCACCTCGGCCGAGATGGCCGAGGAGCTGGGCGCCTTCCCCGGCTATGCCCCGAACAAGGCGGCGATGCTGCGGGTCATCCGCAACCACCGCAACGCGGCCCATGGCGAGGCCACAGGCTACGACGCGCTGTCGGTCGCGCCGGTGCCGCTGGACCATGCCAATTGCCCCGACAAGACGCTGCTCAAGGCGGCGGTGAAGGCGTGGGACGCAGCGCTGAAGCTGGGCACCAAGAACGGCTTCCGCAACGCCCAGGTTTCCGTGATCGCGCCGACCGGCACGATCGGCCTGGTGATGGATTGCGACACCACCGGCATCGAGCCGGACTTCGCACTGGTGAAGTTCAAGAAGCTGGCTGGCGGCGGTTACTTCAAGATCATCAACGGCACGGTGCCCGAGGCGCTGGCGAAGCTTGGTTACTCGGAGTCCGAGCGCAAGGCGATCATCGCGTTCGCGGTCGGCCATGGCACCCTGGCCGGCGCGCCGGGCGTCAACCACGACACCTTGCGATCCAAGGGCTTCACCCAGGTCGCCATCGATGCGATCGAGGCCGGCCTGGCCACGGCATTCGACATCAAGTTCGCCTTCAACAAATACTCGCTGGGCGAGGAGTTCTGCACCCACGTGCTGGGCTTCACCGCGGCGCAGTTGAACGACATCACCTTCTACATGCTCACGGGTCTCGGCTTCACGCCGGCGGACGTCGAGGCGGCAAATATCTACGCCTGCGGCGCCATGACCCTGGAAGGCGCGCCGAACCTGAAGGACGAGCACCTGCCGGTATTCGACTGCGCCAATCCGTGCGGCAAGACCGGCAAGCGCTTCCTGTCGGCGGAGAGCCACATCCGCATGATGGCGGCGGCGCAGCCGTTCGTCAGCGGCGCGATTTCGAAGACCATCAACATGCCGAACAATGCCTCGGTCGAGGATTGCAAGTCGGCCTACCTGCTGTCGTGGAAGCTGGCGCTGAAGGCCATCGCCCTGTACCGCGACGGCTCGAAGCTGTCGCAGCCGCTTTCCGCCCAGGTGCTGGAGGAAGACGAGTCGATGGAAGAGGCGCCCGCGCCCATCGCGGCGCCGGCCGCGCGTGCCACCGTCATCGCCGAGCGGATCGTCGAGAAGATCATTGCCGGCGGCCGCCAGCGCCTGCCGCAACGGCGCAAGGGCTATACCCAGAAGGCCGTTGTCGGTGGCCACAAGGTGTACCTGCGCACCGGCGAGTACGACGACGGCAAGCTGGGCGAAATCTTCATCGACATGCACAAGGAAGGCGCCGCCTTCCGCAGCCTGATGAACAACTTCGCCATCGCCATTTCCATCGGCCTGCAATACGGCGTGCCGCTGGAGGAATATGTCGAGGCGTTCACCTTCACGCGCTTCGAGCCGAGCGGCATCGTCGAGGGCAACGAAGCCATCAAGATGGCGACCTCGCTGCTGGACTACGTGTTCCGCGAACTGGCGGTCTCGTACCTGGGCCGCAACGACCTGAGCCATGTGCAGCCGGAAGACATGCGCATGGATGCCGTCGGCCGCGGCGAGGACCAGAGCACGCTGGACGAGGAAACCGAGGCCGAGGCGGAGCACGCGCACGCCATGCCGAACGTCATGGCCTATGCTTCGACCGGTTACGTCCGCTCGAACCTGTACGTACTCAAGACCGGCACCGGCCCCAGCGTGCAGGCGCCGATGATCCGCACCGGTGCGCCGGTCAGCCCGACCGTCTCGGTCGGCGGTGGCGGCAGTATCGGTGAAGGCCGGATGGACAGAATTCGCGAAGCCAGGATGAAGGGCTATGAGGGCGATGCCTGCGGCGAGTGCGGCAACTTCACCCTGGTGCGCAACGGAACCTGCCTGAAGTGCAATACCTGCGGTTCGACGAGCGGCTGCAGCTAGGCAGGCCTAACCCGCCGGGCGTAACACCCGGTGGGCAGTCGAGTGCGTAAGTAGCGTCGCGTTCAGCGGCGAGCCGTTCGCCGCTGCTGTTCCTCCCTGTCAGACTTGCGGCGCGCCAAGTAGCTTCAGCTCGTTGGGCGCGCCGCCTTTTCCTCCGCTAGACTAGGCCAATGGGACGGATCGGACTTCTCATCGCGGCCTTGGTCTGGCTGGCGAGTGGCGCGGCCCTCGCCGAGACCTGGCAGAAAGACATCGTCTTGCAGGTCAACGCGCTGCGGACGGCGCGCGGCCTGTCACCGCTGGCGTGGAACGACCGCCTGGGCAATGCCGCCGATGCCCATGCCCTTGACCTGTATCGCGCCGGCCGCCTGAGCCATGAGGGCCGCGATGGCTCGACCATGGTGCAGCGGCTGGAGCGCATCGACTATCCCTATCGCGCGGCGGCCGAGAACCTGGCGCTGTGCGACTGCGATGCGGCCGGTGTCGTGGGCCGCTGGATGGACAGCGCCGACCACCGGCGCAACCTGCTGAACCCCAACGTGCGCGAGATGGGCGCCGGCGTCATGGACGACCCGGAGCATCGCGGCCGGGTGCTGTGGGTGCTGCTGCTGGGAGCGAGTTAGCCCAAGCCCGGGAACAGGCCGCGCAGGCCGGTGGCGAAAATCTGCACGGCGACAGCGACCACTAACAGGCCGAAGACGCGGTTCAGGATGTTGAGGCCGGTCTGGCCGAGGCGCTCGCCGATGCGGCGGGCCTGGCGCAGCACGATCCATACGGCAAGACAGACGGCGGCAATCGAGAGGATGACCAGCAGGCCGTGCAGCCAGCCGATGCCGCGCTGCATGATGATGATGGTCGCCGAGATCGAGCCGGGGCCGACCAGCAGCGGCATGGCGAGCGGCACGACGGCAATGGCGTTGCGGCCATCGGACTCCGCGGTCTCGACCACCTCGGCGGCCTCGGCGGGCGTTTGCTGCTGCGGACTGATCTGCGCGTTGACCATGGACAGGCCCATGAGGAACAGCACGATGCCGCCACCGACCTGGAAGGCGGCCAGGCTTGCGCCGAGCAGGCGCAGCACGAAGTCGCCGGTCAGTGCCGCCACCGCCAGCGCCACGAATACCGCAAAGGCCGCGAGGCGCGCCGTGCCCGTCATGGCGGCGGCGCCGCGCCCCTTCATCAGCATCAGAAAGATCGGGATGGCGGCGAACGGGTCGAGGATGCCGAACAGGGTGACGGCGTAGCGCACATAGTCCAGCGGATCGAGGATGTTCATGCGCCCGGTACCCCTGCTTCGTCGAAGTCGGCCATGATGCCACGGGCGACAAGGTCCGTCCGCAACCGTTCCGCATGGGCGCGGTCGATGGTCTCGACCGTGAACTCGATCTCGGTGGTGCGGGCGGCGTGGGTGCCGAAAAGGCGCTGGTGCTGCACCTCGATGACATTGCCGCCGGCCGCGGCGATGGCCGCGCTGACCCGGGCAAGCGAGCCGGGTGCGTCGGCCACGTCGGTACGGACACGGACGATGCGCCCCTCGCGCACCAGGTTGCGCAGCAGGATCGACGCCAGCAGGCGGGTGTCGATATTGCCGCCACTGATAACGAGGCCACAGGTGCGGCTGGCGAAATGTGCGGGATGCGACAGCATTGCGGCGAGTGCCGCCGCACCTGCCCCCTCGGCCACCGTCTTCTCCACCTCGGCCAAGAGCGCCACGGCATGTTCCAGCGCGGCCTCGTCAACCAGCAGGATCTCATCCACCAGCTGCGCGACGAGCGGCGACGTGATAGCGCCCGGCACCTTCACTGCAATGCCGTCGGCGATGGTGCTGCCGCTGCCTCTGCCATCACCAGGATAGAGCGCACTGCGCACCCCAATGATGCGGATGCCGGGCTTCAGCGCCCTTGCGGCAATGGCCATGCCCGAGATCAGGCCGCCGCCACCGATGGGCACGACGAGGGTGTCGAGACCGGGTACGGCGGCCAGCATTTCCAGGGCGACGGTGCCCTGCCCCGCGATAACGCCGGCATCGTCGAACGCATGGACGATGGTGAGGTTGCGCTCGGCTGCCATCGTGCGCATGACTGCCGCGCAGGCGTCGAAGTCGGCACCGCTCTGCACCACCTCCGCGCCGAGCTTGCGGGTATTGGCGACCTTGGTGAAGGGCGTGCCTTCGGGCATCACGATGGTGGCGGGTATGCCGAGCCGGCCGGCATGGCGCGCCAGCCCTTGTGCATGGTTGCCGGCGGAGGCGGCGATGACGCCACGCTGTCGCTCGTCCTGGCTCAGCGACAGCAGGCGATTCAGCGCGCCGCGCTCCTTGAACGAGGCAGTGAACTGCAGGTTCTCGAACTTCAGCCACAGCGACGCGCCGGCCAGTGCCGACAATGTCTCGGACTTCAGGCACGGGGTCGCGACGACGTGGCCGTCAATGCGTTCGGCGGCGGCCTGGATATCGGCGAGACCAAGGGACATGGACGGTCCGGTGAAACAATGTGACGACACAAGCGTAACGTAGTTCCGGCCGGATCGTGCGGTACCCCGCGCGACGCAGAAAGAGTCGGGTCGACCCCTACTCCTTCTTTTCCGCTTCCTTCTTCTCCGGCGGGGCGACGATGCGGATGTTGAGTTCGCGCAGCTGTTTCGGCGTCACCTCGCCGGGCGCGTTCATCATCAGATCCTGCGCCTGCTGGTTCATCGGGAACAGCGTGACCTCGCGGATGTTCGGCTCGTCGGCGATCAGCATGACGATGCGGTCCACGCCCGGCGCGATGCCACCGTGCGGCGGGGCGCCGAAGCGGAACGCGTTCAGCATGCCGCCGAACTTGCTCTCGACCACCGACTGGTCATAGCCGGCGATGCGGAACGCCTCGATCATGATGTCGGGGCGGTGGTTACGGATGGCGCCCGACGACAGTTCGATGCCGTTGCAGACGATGTCGTACTGGTAGGCATCGATGGTCAGCGGGTCCTTGCCGTGCAGCGCCTCGAGCCCGCCCTGCGGCATGGAGAACGGGTTGTGGCTGAAATCGACGCGCTTCTCGTCCTCGTTCCACTCAAACATCGGGAAGTCGACGATCCAGCAGAACTTGAAGACGTTCTTTTCCAGGATATCGAGTTCGTCGCCCAGCTTGGTGCGCGCGAGGCCGGCAAGCTTGGCGGCGCCCGGCGCCTTGTCGCAGGCGAAGAATACGGCGTCGCCGTCCTGCAGGTTGCAGGCGGACTTGATCTGCGCGACGCGCGCCTCGTCGAGGTTCTTGGCGATCGGGCCCTTGGCGCCGCCCGCCTCAAACTGGATGTAGCCGAGACCGCCGGCGCCCTCGCCGCGCGCCCATTCGTTCAGCTTGTCGAAGAAGCTGCGCGGGCGCGATGCCGCGCCGGGCGCGGGGATGGCGCGCACGACCGCACCGGCGGCGACCGACTTCGCGAACAGGCCGAAGCCGGAATCGCGGAACGCCTCGGTCACGTCGGCGATCTCGATGGGGTTGCGCAGGTCGGGCTTGTCGTTGCCATACTTCAGCATCGAATCCCGGAACTTGATGCGCGGGAACGGGCCGGCCGGAATGGTGCGGCCGTTGGCGAATTCCTCGAACACGCCGCGCATGACGGGCTCGACGGCGGCAAACACGTCGTCCTGGGTGACGAAGCTCATCTCGATATCGAGCTGATAGAACTCGCCGGGGCTGCGGTCCTTGCGCGCATCCTCGTCGCGGAAGCAGGGCGCGATCTGGAAATAGCGGTCGAAGCCCGAGACCATGATCAGCTGCTTGAACTGCTGCGGCGCCTGCGGCAACGCATAGAACTTGCCGTGATGCAGGCGCGACGGCACCAGGAAGTCGCGCGCGCCCTCGGGCGACGAGGCGGTCAGGATTGGCGTCTGGAACTCGGTGAAGTTCTGGTCGGTCATGCGCCGGCGCAACGACGAGATCACCTTCGAGCGCAGCACGATGTTCTTGTGCAGACGCTCGCGGCGCAGATCGAGGAAGCGGTACTTGAGGCGGATGTCCTCGGGGTATTCCTGGTCGCCGAACACCGGCAGCGGCAGTTCCTCGGCAGCCGAGAGCAGTTCGACCGCCTCGATGCGCACCTCGACCTCACCGCTCGGGAGATCCTTGTTCACGGTGTCGGGCGTGCGGGCCACGACCGGGCCGGTGATGCAGATGACGCTTTCGGCGCGCAGGCGTTCGATGGCGGCGAAGTGCGGCGAGCCGGTCAGCAGCACGCACTGGGTGACGCCGTAATGGTCGCGCAGGTCGACGAACAGCAGGTTGCCGTGGTCGCGCTTGCGGTGCACCCAGCCGGACAGCCGGACCGTCTGTCCGACATGGGCGGCGCGGAGTTCGCCGCAGGTATGGGTGCGATAGGCGTGCATGGGAAAAACCTTGCTGGAATCGGACGGTATGGGCCGCGAAACTGACGGAACCGCCCGGAATGTCAAGCCACCGGCTACCCCTGCCCTGTCGTGTCGTTCGCCCCTGAATCTTCCGGCTTATTTAGGCTTATTCCGATCTGTTTCGGCTTGTCCGGGCTTATTCCGGCTTGTTTCGGCTTATTTAGGCTTATTCGCGCCGGCGTGATCGCGCCATCAGGCAAGGCCAGATGCGGGTTTGCCGGTCGTTGCAGCGACGCGACGGCGGAATCCTGCGGCCGGTCGCCCAGCACACGCTTCAACAGCCAGCGCTTGATGGCCGGATCGCGGTCGCCACGCAGTTCATCGAACTCGCCTTCCAGCCCGTTCACCACGTGCTCGCCATGCCGGGCGGCGACAAACTCCATGCGCTGCGTGCGCTGGGCATGAGCCTCGGCCACCCATTTTGCGCAGCTTCGACCCCTCGCGCATGCGGCGCTGCACCGCCTCCACCGAACAGCCGAGTTCGGCGGCAACCTTCCAATAGTCGGCGCCCTCGGCGATCAACCTGGCCGCCAGACGCCAATTGTAGATGCGACGTGCCGTGCGCGCGGCCACCCGCCGGAAGGACTGGCCGTTTTCCAGATCGATGCGACCAATGCGGGCGCCAAGCTGCCGCTCAATGGCGTCGAACCATTTCGGCACCTTGTCGCCCTCGGCCCATTTCTCGATCCATTTCACCGCCTCTTTCGCTTTGGCGGCATAGCGGGCGACATCCTTCAGGCGCTCCTGCTCCAGCCAGGCGTCGAGTTCTTCCTGCGTGGGTTCGCGCTCCATCGGGTGCCCTAATAGCTTATTGGACCTATATTAGGTTTTTACTCCCCGTTGCCAAGGAATAAATACATTTCCCGAGTCTGGCGGACAACTAAAGCCAGATACCAACGTTGCCGGACCGTTACACCGAGCCAACGCGTGTAGCGCGAGTATTCGTTCGCGCGCCGCGCTGACGAGCCAAAGGTTTAGAGGTGCGCTTGAAGCGATTCCCAGCCTTACACACCATCGTCAAACGGTTCTCGCCCGCGACCATTTCGTTGGTATACGCGGCCTTCGCTGCGGCGTGGATTGTCATTTCCGGCAGCCTGTTGCCCGTGGCCTTCGATGACCCCAACCTGAAGGGCCAGATCGAACTGGCGAAGGGCCTGCTGTTCGTCGCGGTGACCTCGGCGCTGCTGTTCCTGCTTCTCAGGCACCGGAATTCGCCGCTCGAGGACATGCCCCCCGCCCTGGCGACCAGGGACGAACGCCGCCGTTCGCGGGGCGTCCTCGTGGCATTTGGCACCATGATCCTCATCTCGCCCTTGATCGGCGTCGTTGTCTTCAAAATCAGCAGCAAGCAGATCGAGCGCACAGAACGGGCCGACATGGCCGCTATCGCGAGGCTGAAAGCGGACGAAATCCAGAACTGGATAGCGGAACGGCGGGCCGACGGAGAAAACCTCAAAAGCGACTTCCCCCTCTCCGCGCTGGTTGAGCAATACCTCGACCAAGGCCGGCCGACCGCCCTCGCCGACCAGATCCGCAAGCAGATGGACAGCCTGCTTCACACTCATAGCTATGCGGGCGTGAGCCTTGTCGACACGCGAGGGAACACCCTGATTTTCGCGGGGGAGAATTTTGGCGACGACCCCGGCCTGGCCGCCTTGCTGCCGCAGTTCGCCGCCGACTCCAGGGTGCCCGATACTGACCTGCAGCGTGACCAGACCGGCACGATTCACCTGGACTGGGTGGTGCCCGTGAACGCCGGGGGGCCACAAGGCACGCGCCTTATTGCGGCCTTTGTCCTGCGCGTCGCGCCGGAACGTTTCCTGTTCCCCCTGATCCAGAACTGGCCCACGGAAAGCCCCAGCGCGGAAACGCTGCTGGCCCGGCGCGAAGGCGATTCGTTGCTGTACCTGAACCTCCTGCGACACCGCGCGGACCCGCCGATGTCGCTGCGGTACAAGCTTTCCGGTTCCGCCCTGCCGACAGCCACCGCGGTAGTGGCCACGCAGTCCGGCACGGCAAGCGGTATCGACTATCGCGGCGTTGCGGTGATGGCGGCCTACCGGCCCGTTGCGGGAACGACCTGGAGCATCATTGCCAAGATCGACCGCGACGAGGTACTGGCGCCGCTGCGGCAACTGGCCTTCTTTATTAGCCAGGTCGTGGCGGCCGCCACCGCCGCGATCATTGCCGCGCTTGTCCTCCTCTGGCGCCAGCAGCGCTTGGCCAGCCAGGCAAGGCTCGACGCCGAGCAAAGGAAGTCGAACACGCTGCTGGCGCAGTTCTTCGAACTCCCGTTCATCGGCATGGCCGTTACCGTGCCCGACAAATGGCTCTGTGAGGAGGCGAACGACCATTTGTGCCAGATTCTTGGGTACTCGCGACCCGAACTGGCGGAGAAGTCGTGGGCGAGCCTGGTCCACCCGGACGATCTGGCCGACGAAGTGACGAAATTTGAACGCATGTCGCGCGGCGAATCCGATGGCTACCGGCACGAACAGCGCCTCATCCACAAGTCGGGCGCGGTCGTTATCGCCATTTGCGAAGTGAAATGCGTCCGCGCCGCGGACGGCAAGATCGACCAGGCGCTGGCGACGATCCAGGATGTCACGCATCGCCGGCAGACGGAGCAGGCGCTTGGCGAACGCGAGCAGCAGTTAAGCACGTTCGTCGAAAACGCGGCCGACATCGTCTTCGGACTGACTCCGGCCGGAGTGTTCACCTACGTCACGCCAAACTGGGAGAAGCTGATGGGCGAACCGGCCTCGGCCGCCATCGGCAAGTCGTTCGCGTCCTATATCCACCCGGACGACGTTCAATTGTGCCGGCAATTTCTGGCGCGCGACCCCGCCCCGAGCAATTCCAACGACAGTGTCGACTACCGCATACTGCACCGGGACGGCTCGTACCGCTGGCACTCCTCCAAGGGCACCACGCTCGTGGATGCTGCCGGCAAGGTCACCGGCTTCACGGGCGTCGCCCGCGACATCACCGACCGCCACAAGGCCGAGGACGCGCAGAAGGAAAGCGAGGCCCGCTATCGCTCCGTATTCGCCGACAGCAATGTGGTCATGCTGCTGGTAGAGGCGAGTGACGGCAAGATTTTCGACGCCAATGCGGCGGCTTGCGCCTATTACGGGTGGGACCTGGCGACGATACGGACGATGTCAATCAAGGACATCAGCACCCTCGATGCCGGCGAGATACAGCGAAACCTCGACGGTGCCCGCGGTGTCGATCACACGCAATTCACCCGCCGCCATCGCCTGTCCAGCGGCGAGGTGCGTGACGTCGAGGTGTTCATGAGCCCCCTCCTCATCGAAGGCCGGGTGCTGCTGATGGACATCGTGCACGACATCACCGACCAGAAACGCGCCGAGGAAGCGGTCAAGTCCTACGTCGCCCAGATCAAGATGGCGTTGCTGCAGACCGTCGAAATGGCGACGACGCTGAGCGAGATTCGCGACCCCTATACAACCGGCCACGAGCGGCGGGTGGCGGCCATTGCCGTCGCGATCGGCGGCAAGCTGGGCTATGACGCGAACCGCCTGGAGGGCCTGCGGGTCGCCGGGTTTCTGCACGACGTCGGCAAGATCGGCGTGCCGGCCGAACTGCTGGCGCGACCGGGCAAACTCAGCCCGGCGGAACTCGCCCTGATCAAGGAGCATCCCAAGGCCGGGTACGAGGTGCTGCGAAACGTCGCGTTTCCCTGGCCCGTGGCCATCATCACCCTGCAGCACCACGAGCGCATGAATGGCAGCGGCTATCCGGATGGCCTGAAGGGTGACGCGATCCTGCCGGAAGCGCGCATCATGGCGGTGGCGGACGTGGTCGAGGCGATGTCCAGTCACCGGCCGTACCGGCCGGCCCGTGGCATCGACCTGGCCCTGGCCGAGATCGAGCAGGGCCGCGGCACCCTGTACGATGCCGCGGCGGCGGATGCGTGCCTCGAACTGTTCCGGAAAGATCGTTTCGTCATCCCGGACTGAGGGTGGCTCCGACCCTCACATTTGTATCAATTCATGCCAATTGGGCGCGTCTGCGCTGAAATCACAGCATGACGGATTGCGCCTTCCCCGGTCGTGCTGTAGCAAGTCCCCGACATGACAATCATTACAACCACAGCAGAACTGGCCGCGTTTTGCACCCGCCAGGCCGCCACGTCATTCGTGACCGTCGACACCGAATTCATGCGCGAGACCACCTACTGGCCAAAAGTCTGCCTGATCCAGGTGGCCGGGCCGGACGAGGCCGTCGCGGTCGATCCGCTGGCCGAAGGCATCGACATGGAGCCGCTGTTCGCGCTGCTGCGCAACCCGGATGTCCTGAAGGTATTCCATGCAGCGCGGCAGGACCTCGAAATCTTCTTCCGCCTGATGGGCGAAATGCCCGCGCCGCTGTTCGACACCCAGATCGCCGCCATGGTCTGCGGCTTTGGCGACCAGGCCAGCTACGAGACGCTGGTCTCGAAGCTGGCGGGCGCGCAGGTCGACAAGTCGTCGCGCTTCACCGACTGGTCGCGCCGGCCGCTGACCGACAAGCAGGCTGCCTATGCCCTGTCGGACGTGACGCACCTGCGCACCGTTTACCGCAAGCTGCAGACGCGGCTGGAGAAATCGGGCCGGCTGCCGTGGATTGCCGACGAACTGGCGAACCTGGCCGACCCGCGCCATTATGCGGCGAAGCCGGAAGATGCGTGGCTGCGCCTGCGGCCGCGGTCGGCCAATCCGAAATTCCTCGGCGTGCTGCGTGAAGTGGCGGCGTGGCGCGAGGCCGAGGCGCAGGCGCGCGACGTGCCGCGCAACCGCGTGGTGCGTGACGAGGCGCTGCTGGAAATCGCCGGCGACCCGCCGGCCAATGTCGATGCGCTGGCGCGCGTGCGCGGTCTTTCGCGCGGTCTGGCCGAGGGCAAGTTCGGCGACGCTCTGCTGGCCGCGGTAGCGCGCGCCAAGACGCTGCCGCCCGATGCCCTGCCGCAGACGACCCGCGAACAGGTGCTGCCGCGCGGCATCGGTCCGCTGGTTGAACTGCTGAAGGTTCTGCTGAAGCTGATGTGCGACAAGCACGACGTGGCGCAGAAACTGATCGCCTCGTCATCCGACCTGGACCAGATCGCCGCCGACGACAACGCCAAGGTGGCGGCGCTGAATGGCTGGCGGCGCGACGTGTTCGGCGATGCGGCGCTGTCGTTGAAGCACGGCCAGCTGGCGCTGGCGGCCGAGGGGCACAAGATCAAGCTGCTGCGGCTGGACGACCCCAGCGCGGTGACGCCGATCGCCGTGGCGGCGGACTAGGCCCGGCTGGATCGCAGCTGCGCCTCACCCTTCGACAAGCTCAGCATGAGGCTACCTAGAAATCTTTAATTAGCCTCATGCTGAGCTTGTCGAAGCGTGAGGCGGTCCGCTTCGTGGCATGGCCGAAGCCACACCACGAAGCTTGCCGAGACGTCTGCTAGCACAGTTCCACAACCTCGTCGTCTTCGGCAGCGACGGCGCGGGCGCCGACAAAGCCACCCAGGGCGGCGGCAATCGCGCCGATCAGGATCACGAGGAAGCCCCAGATGGCGGTGTGACGGGCCATGACAACGGCCTTGTCAGCCGCCTGCTTGGCCTCTTCCTTCACCTGCTTCGCCTTCTGCTCCCACTGGTCGATACGCGCCTTGGCCTCGTCCTCGGTCACGCCGCCCTTGGCAGCGATGACCTTGGCGAGACGGTCGCGGTCAACCTCGGTCGAACCGGTCGCAATGCGCGCCGCGCCGGTGGTGACTTCGGCCAGGGCGGCCTCGTCGGACAGCGTCGCAGGATCGTTCGGACGCAGCAGTTCGCGCGCGCGCTCACCCACGTTCAGGCCGGAGCCATCGGTGGCACGGACGGCAGCGGCGCCCGCACCGGCCGCGGCGGGGGCCGCAACGGTTGCAACGGCCTTGCCGGCAACAGAAGCGCCGGTGCCGACCGCGCCAGCCAGCACGACGCCCGCAACAACGAGGCCCAGCGCCCAGGTGACGGTGCCGTGCAGGCAGCCGTCATGGCCGTGGTGGCTGCCAGCGAGGCGGCCGGCAATGTAGCCGCCTGCAACCAGCGCGATCCAGTTGGTCACGACCCACCACAGGCCCACACCCAGCGTAATAGCGGCGGCGGAGGGGTTCACGTCATCTGTCGGGCGGACGACCGAAAGGCCGATGCCGGCACCGAGCAGGGTGAAGATCATCTGCAGGGCGATGAGAACGAAAAGGCCGACGAAAATGCCGCCCCAGGAAATTCGTGAGAACGGCACCGAGAAGCGGGGCCGGTAAAATACCTCGCGCTCGCGCACGACGGTTGAAGTGGGAACCATGGTTTCCTCCAAAATGCGACCGGGCCACGGGCCCATTCGTTTCACAGCAACGATGCACCCGAACCTGCGTTCCGGGGCCGTGCCTGTTTTCGGAGCAAAATCCGGTGGTCTAACCGGAGGGGCGGCGGAAGGTGGCGAGTCCCGCGCCGTTCAAGAAAAGGGGCCGGACTTTCATCCGGCCCCTTCCCTGCTGACGCATGACTAGATCAGCGGCACGGCAACGTAGAGTTCCTGGCCCTGATGCAGAACGAGGAGCGCCACGGACTTGCGCTGCTGCTTGCGGGCGGTCTCGACCACGTTCACCACGTCGGCCGGCGCCCTCACGTCAACGCCATTCACCTTGGTGATGACGTCGCCGGCCTGCAGGTTCTTCTGCTCGGCGGCGCTACCCGGCGCCACGCCGATGATGGCGACGCCATTCGTCCTGGCGGGCAGATCGAGCTGGGCGCGAACCTTCTGGTCGAGCGGCGCCAGTTGCAGGCCGAGGCCCTTGCGGGCATCGGCAGCGCTGCCGTCGTCCGCCGAGGCGACCTGCTTCTGGGCCGGGTCCTGGCCGACCTTCACGTCGACCTTCACCGGCTTGCCCTGACGCAGCAGGTCCAGCTTCGTCGTGGTGCCCGGCGCGATGGCCGCCACGGTCCGCGGCAGGTCGCGCATGGCGTTGATCGCCTTGCCATCCACCGCAACGATGACGTCGCCGCTCTTGATGCCGGCCTTGGCGGCGGGCGCACCCTCGGTCACATCGGCGACAAGCGCGCCGTGCGACTCATCCAGGCCCATGGCCTGGGCGAGATCGGGCGTCACCTGCTGGATCGAAACGCCCAGCCAGCCGCGGTCGACCTTGCCGTCCTTCTGCAGCTGCGCGACGATCGGCCTGGCGAGGTTTGACGGGATCGCAAAACCGATACCGACATTGCCGCCGCCGTTCGGCGAGAAGATCGCCGTATTGATGCCGATCACCTGGCCGGTCGTGTTGAACGTCGGTCCGCCGGAATTGCCCGGATTGATCGACGCATCGACCTGCAGGAAGTCGTCATAGGCGCCGGCGCCAATATCGCGCGCGCGGGCCGAAACGATGCCGGCCGTCACCGTGCCGCCGAGGCCGAACGGATTGCCGACCGCGATCACCCAGTCGCCGACCTTGGCCTGGTCGGAATCGCCGAACGGGACGAAGGGCAGCGGCTTGCTGGACGATACTTTCAGCACGGCGAGATCGGTTTTCGGGTCGGTGCCGAGCACCTTGGCGTCGAGGGTCGAGCCGTCCTGCAGCGTCACCTTGATGTCCGTGCCGTGCTCGACGACGTGGTTGTTCGTCACCACGATGCCGCTGGCGTCGACGATGAAGCCGGAGCCGAGCGCCTTGTTCGCGGACCGGGGCTGGCGTTGCGGTTGCTGTTGCTGCTGCTGGAACTGGCGAAACAGGTCGCCCAGCGGATGGCCGGGCGGAAATTGCGGCATTTCAGGCAGGCTGCGCTGGTTGGTATTGGCTTGGGGCTGCAACTCGGTGGTGGAGATGTTGACCACCGCCCCTTTGACCTGGTCGACCAAAGGCGCGAAGCTTTCAGGCGCTGGCGCCGCCTGTGCGACAAGAGGCGTCATCAGCAAGGATCCGGCAAGCAATCCCGCCCCGAGGCGGGCGCCGAGCGGCAACTGCCGTGACCGGTCAGACGTTTGTGTGGGCATGGGCAGAACTCCTTGGTTGGCCCGTTGCGACAAGATTCGGGTTACAGCCAAGTTTGGAACCGCCTGTGGCAAACCAAGGGCGACGTTGCGGCAATCCTGTGTCCTGCCGTTTTGCCGCACCACAATATCTACATTAAATTTATGTATATAATGTCTATCACTAGAATTGAGTGTTTAATTGATTGACGACGCAACCCCGGTGTGAAATATCCACTTCAGATAGATAGAGGCTTACGGTCCATGGCCATCGAGACGATCGGCATTCAGAAGCGGTTCGGCACGTTCGCCGCCCTCCACGGCGTCGACCTGAAAGTGGCCGACGGCGAGCTGGTGGCTTTGCTGGGTCCCTCGGGCTCGGGCAAGACCACCCTGCTCCGCATCATCGCCGGCCTTGAATTCGCCGACCGGGGTGACGTGCTGTTCGATGGTCGCAGCGTGGCCGATGTGCCGGCGCGCGACCGCGAGGTCGGCTTCGTGTTCCAGCATTACGCCCTGTTCCGCCACATGACGGTGACCGACAATGTCGCCTTCGGACTGGAAGTTCGTCCGCGCAAGACGCGCCCCGCCAAGGCCGAGATCGCCAAGCGGGTAAAGGACCTGCTGGACCGGATGCAGATCGGCGAACTGGGTGGACGCTATCCGGCGCAGCTGTCCGGCGGCCAGCGGCAGCGTGTGGCGCTGGCCCGCGCTTTGGCCATCGAACCCAAGGTGCTGCTGCTGGACGAGCCGTTCGGCGCGCTCGACGCCAAGGTGCGCAAGGAACTGCGCCGCTGGCTGCGCGGCCTGCACGACGAGATGGGCATGACCACCGTGTTCGTGACCCACGACCAGGAAGAGGCGCTGGAACTGGCGGACCGCGTGGTCGTCATGGGCCAGGGCAAGATCGCGCAGGTTGGCGCGCCGCGTGACGTCTACGAGCGGCCGGTGTCGCCGTTCGTGTTCGACTTCCTCGGCAATGCCAGCCGCCTGCCCGCGCCGGTGAATGACGGCGATGCGGCGCAGTTGCTGTATGTCCGCCCGCACGACATCGACGTGCAGCCACACCGCGATGGTGAAGGCACGGTGCGCTTCATCGCCTCGAACGGGCCGATCGTGCGCCTGGAAATCGACGTGCCGGGCGCCCCTGCCCCGGTCGAGGTCGAACTGCCTCATGCGAAATTCAGCGGCCTGTCGCTCAGTGTCGGCAGCCGCGTCACCCTGCGGCCCAATGGCGGCCGATTGTTCGCCGCCGCCCACTAGTAAGAAAAGATCAGGGAGGCATATCGTGAGCCAGAAGCCGGAAACGCTTGTGCTGCACGCAGGCTATCGCGCCGATCCGACGACAGGGTCAGTCGCAGTACCTATCTACCAGACGACCTCCTACCAGTTCGCCAGCACCGAGCACGCGGCCAACCTGTTCGCGCTGAAGGAACTGGGCAACATCTACACCCGCATCATGAATCCGACCACGGATGTGCTGGAAAAGCGCATCGCGGCGCTGGAGGGCGGCGTTGCGGCACTGGCAGTGGCGTCGGGACAGGCAGCCTCGGCCTTTTCACTGCAGAACCTGGCGTCCGCCGGCGACAACGTGGTGAGTTCGACCGATTTGTATGGCGGCACCTGGAACCTGTTTGCGAACACGCTGAAGCAGCAGGGCCTTGAGGTGCGTTTCGTGGATCCGTCCGATCCCGAGAACTTCCGGCGCGCAACGGATGCGCGCACGCGCGCCTATTACGCCGAGACGCTGCCCAATCCGAAACTGGCGGTGTTCCCCATCCGGGAAGTGGCCGAGATCGGCCGCGGCCTCGGCATTCCGCTGATCATGGACAACACGGCGGCACCGATCCTGTGCCGGCCGCTGGACCATGGAGCGGCAATCGTTGTCTATTCCACCACCAAGTATATCGGCGGCCACGGGACATCGATTGGCGGCGTGATTGTCGACGGCGGCAATTTCGACTGGGCGGCCCACAAGGACCGCCAGCCGAACCTGAATACGCCGGACCCGAGTTACCACGGCGCGATCTGGACCGAAGCGGTGAAGCCCCTCGGCCCGATCGCCTACATTATCCGGGCGCGGGTCATCCTGCTGCGCGATCTCGGCAGCGCGTTGAGTCCATTCAATGCGTTCCAGACATTGCAGGGACTTGAGACGCTGCCGCTGCGCATCCGCGAGCACAGCCGCAACGCGGCGGCCGTGGCCGCCTTCCTGAAACAGCAAAAAGCCGTGACGAACGTCATTTATCCCGGCCTGCAGGAGGGCGAAAGCCGGCGCCGGGCCGATGCCTATCTGAAAGGTGGCCATGGCGGCCTGCTCGGATTCGAACTGGCCGGCGGTCGTGACGCGGGCCGGCGTTTCATCGACGCTCTCAAGCTTGTCTATCACGTCGCCAATATTGGCGATGCCCGGACGCTGGCTATTCATCCGGCCAGCACCACCCATTCGCAGCTGAGTCCCGCCGAACAGGCAGCCAGCGGCGTCACCGACGGCTACGTGCGCCTGTCCGTGGGTATCGAGCATATCGACGATATTCTCGCCGACCTGAAGCAGGCGCTTGCAGCTGCGTCCTAAGGAGAACCCTATGAACAACCTGTTTACCAAGACCCTCGTCGTGGCCGCCCTGGCCGCCGCAACCACGTTTGCCGCCGCGCCCGCATTCGCCCAGGCGAAGAGCCCGAGCGAGTTGACCAATGTCAGCTACGACATCGCGCGCGAGCTTTATTCCGGCATCAACAAGGCCTTTGTCGGCTACTGGAAGGACAAGACCGGCCAGACCGTGACGGTCGCGCAAAGCCATGCCGGTTCGTCGGCGCAGGCGCGCAAGGTGCTGGAAGGCTTTCAGGCCGACACCGCGACGCTGAACCAGGTGACCGACATCGAGATGCTGGTAAAGGGCGGCCTGGTGCAGGCCGGCTGGCAGTCGAAGTATCCAAACAATGCCTCGCCGTTCTACTCGCTACCGGCCTTCCTGGTGCGCGCCGGCAACCCGAAGAACATCAAGGACTGGGACGACCTGATCCGCGCCGATGTGAAGACGGTGCTGCCGAACCCGAAGACGGCCGGCAATGCGCGCTACACCTACCTGGCCGCCTATGCCTATGCCCTGTCGAAGAACAACAACGACCAGGCCAAGGCGCAGGACTTCGCCCGCAAGTTCTTCGCCAACGTGGCGGTGTTCGACACCGGTGCGCGTGGCTCGACCACCAGCTTCGCCGAGCGCGACATCGGCGATGTGCTGCTGACCTTCGAGGCCGAGGTGTTCTCGGTCCGTCGTGAATACGGCGACACCAAGTTCCAGGTGGTGATCCCGCCGCAGAGCCTGCTGGCCGAATTCCCGGTCGCCATCATCGATAAGGTCGCGGACGCCAAGGGCTCGCGCGAACTGGCCGATGGCTACCTGAAGTTCCTGTGGACCCCGCAGGGCCAGGAGATTGGCGCGCAGAATTTCCACCGCGTGCGCGACCCGCAGGTGGCCGAGAAGTACAAGGCGCAGTATCCGGCCGTGAAGCTGGTCACCGTCGAGGACGTCTTCGGCGGCTGGGACCGGGTAGCGAAAGAGCACTTCGCCGACGGCGGCATCCTGGACCAGGTGTTCGTGAAGCGCTGATCCGGTCCACAAGGCTTTGAGGATGGGGGCCGCCGGGCTATAACCGGCGGCCCTTTTCCTGCCAGCGCAGCAATGACCGCCAGACCGAAATCCCGCCGGGTGCTGCCCGGCTTTACCCTCGCCCTCGGCACGACGCTGCTGTACCTCGGCATCATCGTGCTGCTGCCGCTGTGCGGCCTGGCGTTCAACACCGCCAACAATGGCTGGGCGCGATTCTGGCAGGTCGTGGCGTCGGACCGCGCCATGGCGACCTATCGGATAACCCTGGGCGCTGCTGCCCTGGCGACGCTGTTCAACGCCTTCTATGGCCTGCTGATGGCCTGGGTGCTGGTGCGCTACGAGTTTCCCGGCAAACGCCTGCTGGACGGCCTGATGGACCTGCCGTTCGCCCTGCCGACCGCGGTCGCCGGCATCGCGCTGTCGGCGCTGTACGCCCGCAACGGCTGGTTCGGCATGGGCTTCGACAAGGTGGGCATCAAGGTCGCCTACGCCATGCCGGGCATCGCCATCGCCATGGCCTTCACCAGCGTGCCGTTCGTCGTGCGCACGGTTCAGCCGGTGCTGGAAGACCTCGAGACCGAGCTTGAACAGGCGGCGGAGACGCTGGGGGCCAGGCCGTGGCAGATTTTCCGCCGCGTGGTGTTCCCCGCCATCCTGCCGGCATATATCGCCGGCCTGACGCTGGGCTTCGCGCGCTGCATCGGCGAGTTCGGCGCCATCATCTATATCGCCGGCAATCTGCCGATGGTTACCGAGATCACCTCCCTGCTGATCTTCATCCGGCTGGAGGAGTACGACTACCCGGCCGCCGCCGCCCTCGCCTTCGTCGTGCTAGTGGCGGCATTCCTGCTGATGCTGGTCACCAACCTGATCCAGGCGTGGCAGCGCCGCTACGCGAAGATCGTATGAACAAGAAGTCCACCGGCCGCTGCCTGCTGATCGGGCTTTCGGTCGTCATGACCCTTGTCTTCCTGGTCGTGCCGCTGGCGGTAATTTTCACCTCGGCGTTCGGCAAGGGCGTCGGCCACTATATCGCGACGCTGCAGGAGCCGGACACGCAGCACGCGATCTGGCTGACCATGCTGACCGCGGTCATCGTGGTGCCGATCAACCTGCTATTCGGCATTGCCGCCGCCTGGGCGATCACCAAGTTCAGCTTTCCGGGCAAGCGCCTGCTCATCGCGCTGATCGAGGTGCCGTTCTCGGTCTCGCCGATCATCGCGGGCGTGGTGTACATCATGTTGTATGGCGCGCGCGGCCTGCTGGGCCCGGCTTTGGCCTCGGTCGGCATCCAGCTGATGTTCACGGTGACGGCCATCGTGCTGGTCATGCTGTTCGTGACCAGTCCGTTCGTGGCGCGGGAACTGATCCCGCTGATGCAGGCGCAGGGCACGGACGAGGAGGAAACGGCGGTGTCGCTGGGCGCCAGCGGCTGGCAGACGTTCCGCCGCGTGACCCTGCCGAACATCAAGTGGGCGCTGCTGTACGGCGTGCTGCTGTGCAATGCGCGCGCGATGGGCGAGTTCGGCGCGGTGTCGGTGGTGAGCGGCGCGGTGCGCGGCCAGACCAATACCCTGCCGCTGCACATCGACCTGCTGTACCACGACTACAACACGGCGGGCGCCTTCGCCGCCGCGACGATCCTGACCTTGCTGGCGCTAATCACGCTGGTCGCCAAGGCGTTCGTCGAATGGCGCTTCCCCGGCGGCCGCAAGGCGCAATCAGCGCACTGACCAGGTACAGATGACAACGGACGGGGAGATTGCTCTCCCCGCCCGCCGCGTTTGGCGCCAGCCCGCCCCCGAGGGGGGAAGGAGGCAGGCTAGTGCCTAGTGCATGCGCGGGGCGCCGCGATGATGCTCGCCACGCGGGCCGCCGCCGAAGCCGCCGCGACTGAACAGCTCGTCGGCCTTCTTCTTCTGCTCGTCGCTGAACGAGGTGTAGAGCGGGCGCGCCACGGTCAGGAACTCGCTCATGGAATTCGCCATGTCCTGCGTGCGCTTCTGGCGCTCGTCGAGACGCTCAAGCGCGTTCTTCGGCGCCGGACGCTCGGGCCGCTGGCCCTGGGGCTGACCCGGGACAGGCGCCGGCGGGCGATGGGCGGCCATGTCGGCCTCCATCTTCGCCGCCTGCTTTTGGGCAAAATTGGCCACCGCGGCCCATTGCGGCTCCTGCGCCGGGGTGATCTTCAGCAGCGTCTTGTAATAGGCCAGGCGCGCATCGACGTGCTCGCCGGGCTTCACCGCATGCTCATGGTGCATGGTCATGTGCGGCGCGGCCGTGCCGGACGGCGCGGCCGGCTGGGCAAAGGCGAACGGTGCGGCAACAACGCCCGCCAGAACCGCCGACAAAACCGAACCCTGGATAAACTTTTTCATGTCTTCCTCGCTAGGTGCCAGACTTGGCAAACCACCCTCTGCCCGACATACACGGCGGGGCCGGCGGTTTCCTGCGGGAAGATTTTTGCCTAGGCCTCCAGCGCGCTGAACACGTCGCCGGCGGCGGGGCGGCCGAGGATGTGGTGGCGGTGCCACAGGGCGTAGAACAGCAGCGTCCAGGCGGCCAGGCCCTGGCGCTTGCCGCCATCGCGGAACAGGGCTTCGGCGGCACCGGGGCGGACAATCTCGGCAATGCCGGGCTGGCGCGCCACCAGCGGGCCCAGCGTGGCGCCGCGGGCGGCGATCCATTCGCCGACCGGCACGGTGAAACCGCGCTTCGACGAAAAGGGCTGCGCCTGCGGCAGTGCGCGTTCCAGCCATTTGCGCAGCAGGTACTTGCCGAGGCCCTTGGCGATCTTCTGGCCGTCGTCGAGGCGGAAGGCGATATCGGCCACGACCGGATCGAGGAACGGCGTGCGCCCTTCCAGCCCGTGCGCCATGAGGCAACGGTCCACCTTGGTCAGCAGGTCATTCGGCAGCCAGTCGGTGCAATCGACCGCCTGCGCCACCTGCAACCGCGTGCGGCCCGGCAGGTTGGCGACTGCCTCGCTTGCGGCAATGCCGTCGCGCCAGCCGCGCGGCGCGTCACGCAGCACGCCGAGCTTGTCCATGATGCCACGCGGGCGCATGACGCGGCCGCCGCGCCACCACGGGCGCAGCGCGCTGCGGTAGCGACCATAGCCGGCGAACAGTTCGTCGCCGCCCTCGCCGCACAGCACGACCTTCAATTCCTTCGCCGCCTCGCGTGCCAGTTTCCAGGTCGGCAGAATGGCGTAGTCGGCGACCGGGTCGTCCATGGCGGCGGCGACCTGCGGCAGCGTCGCCCAGAAATCGGCCTCGCCGAACTCGACGGAAATATGCTCGGCGCCGACGGTGCGGCAGAGCGCCGCCGCGTGCGCGCGTTCGTCGTGTACGCCGGTGCCGGTGAAGCCGACGGTGAAGGCGCGTACCGGGCGGTCGTTCAGGCGCGCCATCAGCGCCAGCAGCACGGACGAGTCGATTCCGCCCGACAGGAACATGCCATAGGGCACATCGGCGCGCTGGTGCACGGTGACGGAATCAGTGAGGGAGTCGCCGATGCGCTGCAGCGCCTCGGCCTCGGTCCAGATGCGCGGGCCGCCCTCGGGCAAGGCGGCGCGGCGGCGGCGCTCGACGATGCGGCCTTGCGAAAGGGCCAGCGTCTCGCCCGGCAGCAGGCGCTGGATGCCGCTGAAAATGGTTTCGCGGCCGGTGGTGAACTGCAATTGCAGCAGCTCGGTGCGCGCCTCGGGGCGGATCTCCGCCTTGACCAGGCCGGCCTTGATCAGCGCCTGCGGCTCGGACGCGAAGGCAAAACCTGATTCGCTCTCGGTGTAGTACAGCGGCTTGATGCCGAACGGGTCGCGGCTGAGCAGTAACCGGTTGGCGGCCGGGTCGTGCAGCGCGATGGCGTACATGCCGCGCAGGCGGTCCGGATAGGCCAGGCCATTGCGCTGATAGAGGTGCAGCGGCGGTTCGCAGTCGGACTGGGTGGCGAAGGCGACGCCATCGAGGTCGCGCCACAGTTCAACGTAATTGTAGATCTCGCCATTGGCGACCAACGCAGAACTGTTGGGACCGTAGAGCGGCTGGTCGCCGGTCTTCAGGTCGATAATGGCGAGGCGCGTCTGGATCAGGCCAGTGCCGTCCTTGACGTAACGGCCATCGCCATCGGGGCCGCGGTGCAGCAGCGCGTCGCGTAGGCGGTTCAGCAGCGCCTCGTCCGGAGCGTGACCGTCGCGCCGCATGATGCCGGCAATGCCGCACATCAGGCGGTCACCTTCGCAAAAAAGTCCTTCCAGGCAGCAACGCAGGCCGCCTCCGTGAAGTCGGCCTGCCAGCGCGCCTTGCCGCCCTCGGCCAGAGTGCGGCGCAGGTCAGGCGAGGCGATCAGTCGATTGATCGCGGCGGCGAGCGCGGCCGCGTCGTCTTTCGGCACCATCAGGGCATCGGCGCCATCGCGGACGAATTCGCGCGGCCCCTCGGCATCGGCCACCACCAGCGGCGTGCCGCTGGCCCAGGCGTCGAGCACCACATTGCCGAACGGTTCGTCGCGCGACGGGACGAGGCAGATGTCGGCGGCGGCAAACAGCGATTCCTTGTCATCGCGCCAGCCGAGGAAGCGGACGCGGTCGGTGACGCCCGCCTCCTCCGCGATCTTCTCCAGATCGGTGCGCAGCTCGCCCTCACCTGCCAGCCAGAGGTACGTACCGGGCACGTCGGCCAGCGCGCGGATCGCGACATCAAAAGCCTTGTTGCGGTGCAGGCGGCCCAGGGCCAGCAGTACGGTGGCATCGTCCGGCGTTTGCAACGCGGCGCGCGGCTGCGGCACGGCGACATGCCAGTTGACGAAGTTCGGAATGAAGTGCACCCGCTCCGCCGGCCATTTCTGTTCGATGCACCAGTCGCGGATGGCGCGGGTATTGGCAACGAGATGGTCGCAAGAGCGAAACCGCTTCAAGTCATACCAGCCGCCGAGGCGGCCGACATTGACGTGTGCGCCGTGCGGCAGGACCGATGCCGCGCGGCCCATCCAGGCAATGGCCACTTTCGGCGCGAAACGCTTGGCGATGCCGCGCACGCGCATGCCGCTGGCGACATCCAGCGCGCCGCGGAACGGCACCTCGGTCACCTCGACGCCGGCAGCGCGCAGCGTGGCCGCGCGCTTCGCGTGGGTGCGGATGACCGCGTGCTGGTCGACGCCGCGGCGCTGCAATGCGGAGACGAGCTGGACGAAGAACGTCTCCGCCCCGCCCTGCGCCGCGCCGGCCATGACCTGGAGAACTTTCATTTTTCGTTGTTGGCCTTCAGGTACGACAGGATGGGGTACAGGCCGGCCATCAACGCAATGAGAAATCCGTACTGGCCTTCGCGATAACCCTTGCGGGCGACGTAGCATTTCCAGAAACGCGAGAAGATGCGCCGCACATTGGCGGGGAACGTGCCGGCCTGGCCGGTTTCGCGCAGGTCGGCGGCGCGCGCCGTGGTGTAGCGGTCGAGCCGGCGCAGCATGTCGGAAATGTCACGATCGACATAGTGGCGCATCGGTACGGTCAGCGTGCGCTTCGGCCCCTGCAGGTCGACCTTCGGATGGATGCGCTGGTTGCCCCAGCGTTTCGCCCCGCGCGAAAACAGGCGCGGCGCGGCGGAAACGCCCCAGGCAGCACCCCAGCCGTAACGTACCAGGCGGTCGCCGACATAATTGTCGAAGGGGATCAGGAAATAGCCGGGCGATGCGGCGGAGATGGTGCGGCGGATTTCCTGCGCCAGTTCGGGCGGCATGCGCTCGTCGCAATCGACCTCGACGATCCAGTCCGAGGTGCAGGCGGCAATGCCGGAATTCCGGCGCTCGCCCTCGAGCGGCCAGGCGCCCTCGACCAGCTTGGCGTTGAAGCGGCGTGCGATCTCGGCCGAGCCGTCGGTGCAGCGGTCGAGCACGACGACGAGTTCATCGGCAAAGGCGAGCGGCGCCAGGCACTCGGCCAACTGCCGCTCCTCGTTGTGGCAGACGACAAGCGCGGTAAGCGTGGGCGCGTTCATGCCACGGCGCCCGCGCCACGCCGCCACAAGGCCTCGGCGGCGGCGACCGCCTTCTCCACCGACAGCGAGCCCATATGCGTGTCGCTCTTGCGATGGTCGTAGCCCGGCTGGGCCAGGATCTCGTCGTACGACAGGTCGGTCCGCACGGCGGCGGCGTTGGCGCCCCACGGACCGTAGAGTTCCACCTTGCTGGGACCGAACAGGCCGAGGGTCGGCATGCCGCTGGCGGCGGCGAGATGCATCAGCCCGGAATCATTGCCGACATACAGCGCGCAGCGCTCGAAACAGGCATAGGCGGTCAGCAGGTCGGTCTGGCCGACGAGGTCGATGCGCCGCTCGCGCGGGATGGCGTTCAGCAAGGGAGCAGCCATGTCGCGTTCGTTCTCGGCACCGAACACCGCGACGCGCGCGCCGGGCAGAATGCCGCCGGGCGCGGTCAGCGCCCCGACCAGGGCCGCGAAACGTTCCGCCGGCCATTGCTTGCCGCCCCAGTTCGCGGTCGGGCCGATGGCGAGGACCGGGCCGCCGGCGGGAATCAGTTCCATCGCTGCCGAGCGGTGTCCGCTGCTGATATGAACACGTGGCGCGGGCGGCGCCTCACGCAGGCCGAACTGGCTGGCGATGTGGACGACGCGATGGTCGCGCCCGCCGTCGGACTTGAGGACAATGCGCTGGCCGGCATTCAGGAAGCGGCCCAGGGCGGAGCCGCGCAAATCGGCCACCAGGTCCCAGCGGCGCGACACGGTGCGCCGCCACAGGTTCAGCCAGTGCAGCGCCAAGGGCTTCTTCACCATCGGAATGATGGGGCGTACGCCGGGCGTGGCCGAGAACAGGTTCGCCGCCGCCGGGCCGCAGGCCACGGTAATCCGCGCCCCCGGATTATGGCGCAGCCAGTAGTCCACCATCCCGGTGGACAGGATGGCGTCGCCGACCCGATTCGAGGTGACAAACAGGATTCGCATGGCGGCCCGCTTATAGCAGTTTGGGGACTGGCTTAGACAGTCTCGCGAAACTAATATAGTTGCCGGACTCAATCGCGTTGGGTCTGGGAGATGGGCATGAAGAAGACTTTGTTATTCTGGCCCCTAACGGCGGCTCTCATTGTGTTCGGTGCCTGTATGTTAGCCCTCACGCTGTTGGGCTTTGTCGCAGCAAAGGAAAAATCCTTTCAACTCTACATGTCGGCTTTCGACGGATATGTGACTGGCTTGGGGTTGCTCTACCTCGGCATTCAATTAGCCAGGAGAAACTTGTTTGGCGTGCTGATGGGGGCGTTCGGCCTTGTGGCTTCTTTAATTCTGCATCTCATTTATGTAGCAATCTACGAACTGTCCTCCATCCGCTGGCCTGCACTGCTGGCTTTGTCGCTTGCTTACATTGGATGCTTCTTTTATGTGCGCTCCTCATATTTCAGGCAATTTCTGCGTCCCCCTCACACCGCAGAGTGATGTACGCCCTAATATCAAGCCGATGACGGGAGCGATTCGGGTGCAGCAGGGCTATTTTCATCGGCTTCTGGCGGCGGGGTACTTGCTGGGGGGTGCGGCTGTGCTGGTTCAAGCCATTATTGACGGGCGGACCCACACAGAGCCGCCGTTCGACATCCAGCTGGGCCTGTTCACCCGTTACGTCGCGGCGGGCGCCCTGTGCTATCTCGGCTTCGAACTGGCGCGGGTGAACCTGCGCGGGGTTTTGCTGGGCATTCTGCTGCTGCTGTTTTCGCTGATCGTCCATGTCGGCTACATCGTCGTGTTAGGCGAGGCGAACTGGGCGGCGCTGGCGGGTCATGCGACGGCCTATGTTGCGGCGATGCTCTATGTCCGCTCGACCGCCTTCCAGCGGCTGCTGGCATGAGCGCGGGCAAGTACGTTGTCGCCGCCGAGCGGGGCCTGTTCGCCGCCACCGGGCCGGATACCGTCACGCTGCTGCAGGGGCTGGTGAGCAACGATGTCGCCAAGGTGTCGCCGGAGCGCGCGATCTATGCCGCACTGCTGACCGCGCAGGGCCGCTTCCTGCACGACTTCTTCATCGCGCCCTGGCAGGATGGTGTGGTGATCGATTGCGAGCGCGAGCGCCAGGCCGACCTGGTGAAGCGCCTGAAGCTGTACCGGCTGCGCGCCAAGGTGCAGTTCACCGACCTGAATACCAGCCACGATGTGCTGCTGCTGTGGGACGACCCGCACACCGGCGCGGCGGGCGCCGTGACGCCATTTGCCAACAGCCTGGCCTATGTCGATCCACGTAACGCCGGACTGGGGCGCCGGGCCATCGTCGCCAAGGGATTTGTGCCTGACCAAGCGCCCGGCAGGGCGGAGGATTACACGCAGCTTCGGCTGTCGCTAGGCGTGCCGGACGGCAGCCGCGACCTGGAAGTGGAAAAGGCACTGCTGCTCGAGAACGGGTTCGAGGCGCTGAACGGCGTCGATTTCGACAAGGGCTGCTATGTCGGCCAGGAGATCACCGCCCGCACCAAGTATCGCGGCCTCGGCAAACGGCGGCTGGTGAAGGTAACCGGGGATGTTTCCCTGCCCCCACCCGGCACGCCGATCCTGCAGGACGGTGCGGAGGCCGGCGTCATGCGCACCTCGCAGGGCACGCTTGGCCTGGCGTTGCTGCGGCTGGACGCCCTGGAAAAACCGGCACCGTTCGCAGCCGATGGCGTGCTTCTGCGCCAAGCCTGAAATACAGGCACACCAACAGCGGGATTACACCTTAACAATTTCCCCCGAATGTGCTTCAAACGGCCCGCGTGGCTAATAAAGCTTGGGGGTACGGCAGGTGCCGGACACACGCGACGTCGCCAACCTCGGTCCCGAGGAGGTGAGTCCGCTTCTATTTGAGATGCTGCAGTACTGGCAGTCGAAGCGATACGGGCGCGCCATGCCGACGCGCGCCGATATCGATCCTGCCGACATCGTGTCGCTGCTGCCGCATATCGGCATCCTCGACGTGGTAGGCCCGCGCCTGCGCTGCTCGCTGCTGGGAACCCGCATCAACGAGGCGTTCGGCTCCGACCATACCGGCAAGCACCTGGACGAGGTGCTGAGCGGCGAGCGCCTGGAATATTTCGACGGCATCTATCAGCGCGTCGTCGCCACCGGCCGGCCGCTATACGTGGAAAATGCCTATCCCGTGCCCGACGATACGCGGGTCAAGGTGCAGCGCCTGCTGCTGCCGCTGTCGAACGACGGCAGTACCGTCAACAAGCTGCTGCTGGTCATGGACTTCGGCGCCCAGCGCAGACGTACCGGCATCGACTGCGACAGCGGCAAGGTTGAAGTTACAGACCCCGCAAGATACGTGGACCCGCAGGAGTGAGCGACATATCCTAGCTGTCCGTTGAAATCACACAGCGAGGAGGCGGCATGCCGCAAGCCAGTTCAAGTGCCGATGGCAAGGCGCGTTGCCACTGGTGTGGCGAAGACCCGCTGTACGTCCACTACCACGACACGGAATGGGGCGTGCCGGAGCGCGACCACCGCGCCCTGTTCGAGAAGCTGATCCTCGACGGTTTCCAGGCCGGCCTGTCGTGGATCACCATCCTGCGCAAGCGCGAGAATTTCCGCCGCGCGTTCGATGGCTTCGAGCCCGCCAAGATCGCCCGCTATACACCGAAGAAGGTCGAGAAGCTGATGCTGGATGCCGGCATCGTGCGCAACCGCTCGAAGATCGAGAGCTCGATCAAGAGCGCGCAGGCGTGGCACAAGATCATGGAGCGCGATGGCGGCTTCGCTGGGTTCATCTGGCAGTTCACCGACGGCAAGGTGCTGCAGAACAAGTGGAAGGCGGGGAAGATCCCTGCCGAAACGAAGGAGAGCCTGGCTTTGTCGAAGGCGCTGCGCGCCGAAGGCTTCAACTTCGTCGGCCCCACCATCGTCTATGCCTTTATGCAGGCAGTGGGCATGGTCAACGACCATGTCGTCACCTGCCACCGGCACGCGGAGTTGTCATGACCCTTGAAGCCCCGCGGTTCCAGGATGGCAAGGCGATGCTCGTCGCCGGCCTTGGCGGACGTTTCACCTTCGAGAACGGCGCGCAGGGCATTCCGGCCCTGTGGATGCGGTTCGGCGGCTATTTCGGCCGGGTGCCGAACCAGGTGGCCGGCGTGGCCTATGGCGTGTGCCACGACTTCCACGAGGACAAGAGCTTCGAATATGTCGCCGGCGTCGAGGTGACGGATGGCGGCGGCATGCCGGCGGGATTCGCGACCGTGCAGATTCCCGCGCGGCACTACGCCGTGTTCAGCCACCGCAGCCATATCTCGACGCTGCGCACGACGCTGACCGCGATCTGGACCGAGTGGCTGCCGGCCTCGGGCCGCAAGGCGGCGTCGGCGCCGACGTTCGAACGCTACGGCCCCGAGTTCAACCCGATGACCGGCACCGGCCTGGTCGAAATTTGGGTGCCGCTCGATGCCTGAGTATCCGCGCTTGACCTTGCCACGATGGGAGGGTGGATCATCGGCTGCATCAAAGACGGAGATGTACCGATGCTGAAATCCCTCGTCCTCGCCGCCGGCCTTACTGCCCTTGCCGGCTTCGCCCTGGCGCAGAACCACGACCACCATGGCGGGGGCAAGTCGGGCGACGCGCCCTCGACCACCGCGTTCAAGGCAGCCAACGAGCCCATGCACAAGGGCATGGCTATCGCCTTTACCGGCAATGCCGACCGCGACTTCGCCACCGGCATGATTCCCCACCACCAGGGCGCCATCGACATGGCGCAAGTCGTGCTGGCGCATGGCAAGGACCCCGAACTGCGCAAGCTGGCACAGGACATCGTCAAGGCGCAGGAAAGCGAGATCGCCTTCATGAAGGCGTGGCTGGCGAAGCAGCCGAAGAACTAACTTTTAAGTTGCATATCCATAATTCATGCATCATAGAAATATGAGAACAAATCATGAATATGGAGAAGGGCCATGTCTTGTCTGGGAGTGCATTTTGCGCTGACCGAAGAGCAGGAGAAAAAGCTGCTGTCGCTGCCGCCCGGTGACGAGCGGATCGACTATCTGCAGGAGGACATCGAGGAAGCCTGGGACAAGGAGTTCCTGGCCGAGTCTGACAAGGCCTGGGACGGCATCCACCGCACGCTTACCGGCTATCCCAACGGGGAGAGCCGTTTCACTGAAGACATGCTTCAAAAATCGGGACCAGAGGAATTGCGGCTCTGCATCATGGGCGGCCGCAACCTGCATGACACGCCGGTCGGGAACGCTGATTACATTATGCGGCTGGTGGATGCGGATAAAGTGCCCGCCGTCGCTCTCGCCCTCGCGGCCATTACGCAGGACTGGTTTGCGGAAAACTACCGGGTGCGCTGCAAGGACGTCTGGCCGGAATATGGCGAGGAAGACCTCGAATACTCATGGGACTGCTTCCAGAACGTGCGCGCCCTGTTCGAACGCGCGGCCAAGGCCGGTCGCAGCGTCTTGTTTACGGCCGACCAATAGGCTCGGCAGCGGGCGACAGGGGGCCGGGCCCCATGCTAAGCAGGGTGTGAGGCCGGGGCGGAAACGCGCTTATGCTTCGACGGACGAAGCGTGGGGTGGCTGCCCTGCCCATCCGGCGGAGACAGGCAGCGGGTGCGCGGCGGCCTTGCCATTTTCCCCGCCTGATTGCCCCCGGTTCCCATGTCCGCCCCGCATCATTGCCTGACCGTTTCCTGTCCCGACACCATCGGCATTGTCGCCGCCGTGGCGACGTTCTTTGCCGCGCGGCGGATCAACATCGTCGAGGCGGCGTATTTCGCCGATACCGGCACGAAGCGCTTCTTCATGCGCACCGTGTTCGATGCCGAGACCAACTGGACACCGGCGCTGAGCGATGCGTTCGCCGCGACGGTCGGCGGGCCGTTCAACATGGACTGGCAGGTGCATGACGGCCGGCGCAAGGCGCGGCTGATGATCCTGGTGTCCAGGTTCGACCACTGCCTGAACGACCTGCTGTACCGGCACCGCGCCGGCACATTGCCGGTCGAGATACCGGCCATCGTGTCGAACCATGCCGACCTCAAGCCGCTGGCGGACTGGCACGGCATTCCGTTCCATCACCTGTCGGTGGACGCGACCAACCGCGCCGCACAGGAAGCGGCCATCGCGAAACTGGCCGAGGATGCGCGCATCGACCTCGTCATCCTCGCCCGCTACATGCAGGTGCTGAGCTCGGCCATGGCGCGGCGCTTCGCCGGGCGGGCGATCAACATCCACCACTCGTTCCTGCCCAGCTTCAAGGGCGCTGCGCCGTATCGCCAGGCGCATGAACGCGGCGTCAAGCTGATCGGCGCCACCGCGCACTACGTGACCGACACTCTGGACGAAGGACCGATCATCGAGCAGGAGGTCGAGCGCGTTGACCATACGCAGACGGTGGACGACCTGGTTGCCATCGGCCGCGACATCGAGAACATCGTGCTGGCGCGCGCGGTGCGCTTCCACATCGAGCACCGGGTGCTGCTGAACGGCCACCGCACCGTGGTGTTCCGATAGCCGCGATGCCGGTACAGGGCAGCAAGGGGGCCGTGCTGGCCATGGCTGCCGGCATCACCGCCTTCAGCATGGCGTCGGCCATGATCTTCCTGCCGGCGATGATCGACATTGCGGCGGGCCTCAACACCAGCGTCAGCCTGGTGCAGCTTGCCTTGACCGCGTTCATGACCGGCAACGCGGTGGGCCAGCTGGCCATGGGGCCGCTCAGCGATTATTTCGGCCGGCGTGTCGTGCTGCTGTCAGGTGTGACGCTGCTGGTGCTGGCAAGCCTCGCCTGCGCAGCCGCGCCCAATGTGGAGACCTTGCTGGCCTTGCGCGTGCTGCAGGCGCTGGGCCCCTCGGCCACCGTGTCGACCGCACGCGCCGTGGTGCGTGACCTGTATGGCCGCGAGGCGGGTGCCAAGGCGATGTCGATGCTGATCCTCGCCTTCTCGCTGGGACCGATTCTCGCGCCGGTCATTGGCGGCTATGTGAACCATTTCTTCGGCTGGCGGGCAGTGTTCCTGTTCAGCGCGCTGTCGGTCGGCCTGCTGGGCCTGTGGGCGTGGCGTGGCTTCCCGGAAACCCACCAGACCCAGCGCGCGCAGGCAAACCCCGTGCGCGGCATGTTCATCGACTATGGCCAGTTGCTGCGCGACCGCGCTTTCCTCGCCTATGCGGTAACCAACATGATCACCTTCTCGGGCTTCTTCGTGTTTGCGGTGGCGGCGCCGGTTTTGTTCATCGAAACGCTGAAAGTGCCGTCGGAACATTACGGTCCGATCATGCTGCTGCCGACGCTCGGGTTCACGCTGGGGACGCTGTTGTCGAACCGGCTGTCGGGGCGCGTGCGGATCGAGCGGATGATCACGCTGGGCACGGCAGGCTTCGCGGTGGCCACCGGACTGATCCTGCTGTCGGGCATCGTGCTGCACGACGCCACCAGCACCAAGGTCATCATCGTTTCGCTGCTGGCGCCTTTGTTCGCCGCCCTGCTCGCGCAAGGGCTGGCTTCGCCCAACCTGTCGACCGGCGCAATCAGCGTACGGCCGGGCATGGCGGGCGCGGCGTCGGGCCTGATGGGCTTCATGCAGATCGCCGGCGCCTCGACCGCCACCGTCATTGCCGCCATCGTGGCGCCACGCGACGCCATTTCGTTCGGCGTGCTGCTGTTCGCGTTCGGCCTGGCCGCCATTGGCTGGTGGTTGTCGCTGCGCCGCCACGCAGTGCGGTCGGCATGACGACGCCCGCCCTGCAGATCACGCCCAGCCGCAAGCGCGCGGTGCTGGTCATCGCGGCGCTGGGCACCTCGTTCAGCCTGGCGGCCAGCGTCATGTTCGTGCCGGCCATGCCGGAAATGGCCAAGGGGCTGAACACCAGCATCGGCATGGTGCAGTTGGCGATCACCACCTACCTGTTCGGCAATGCGGCGGGCCAACCGACCATGGGCGCGCTCAGCGATTATTTTGGCAGGCGGCGCGTGCTGCTATCGGGCCTGGCCATGATCATCTTCGCCAGTATCGGCTGCGCGCTGACCGACAGCATCGGCGTGCTGCTGGCCATGCGGCTGATCCAGGCCGTCGGCACCTCGGCCATGATCACGGTCAGCCGCGCCGTGGTGCGCGACCTGTTCGACCGGGCGCAAGGCGCGCGCGCCATGTCGCTTGTCATGATGGCGCAGTCGCTGGGGCCCATTGTCGCGCCGCTGATCGGCGGCTATCTGATCTTCTTCTTCGACTGGCGGGCGATCTTCTGGTTTTCGGCGCTGAGCATCGGCGCCATGGCCCTCTGGGCGTGGTTCGCGTTTCCGGAAACAAACACGACGCAGCACGTGCCGGCCAACATGGTGCGCGGCATGCTGTCGGACTATCGCCTGCTGATCACCAACCGCGCGTTCCTGTCGTTCAGCATAACCTACATGCTGACCTTCGCCGCGTTCTGGGTGTTCGTCGCGACCGCGCCGGTCCTGCTGATCCATGTGTACGGCATGCCGGCGCAGGAATACGGGCTGATGGTGATCCTCTCGACAATCGGGTTCGTGCTGGGCAGCACGCTGTCGAACCGGCTGACGGTGCGCGTTGGGCTGGAGCGCATGATCATGATCGGCATCAGCATGTTCATGCTGGGCACGTCACTGGTGACGGTCCTGTCGCTGCTGGGCGTCAACCCTATCGTCGCGGTGCTGGGGCCAATGCTCATCGCCCTGACCGGCCAGGGCCTGGCCTCGCCCAATTTCGCAACCGGTGCGATCAGCGTGATGCCGCGCATTGCCGGCACGGCGGCGGGCCTGCTGGGCTTCCTGCAGATCGGCGGCGCGGGCGTCGGCACCTTCATTGTCTCGCGCCTCGAGATCGGCAGCACGCTGGACTTCGGCCTGGTCATGATCCCGTTCAGCGCGCTGGCCATTGCCGGCTGGCTGGTGCTGCGCACACGGCCCGCGAAGCCATGACCCCGCCCCTGCCGAGCAAACGCCGCGTCCTGGTGATGGCGGCCTGCGTCGCGGGGTTCAGCACGGCGGCCGGCATGATGTTCCTGCCGGCCATGCCGCAAATGGCGACATCGCTGGGCACACCGATCCAGGCCATCCAGCTGGCCTTCACCACCTACCTTGTCGGCAATGCCATCGGCCAGCTGACCATGGGGACGCTCAGCGACTATTTCGGCCGGCGGCGGGTCGTGCTGGCCGGCATGGCGATCCTTGTCGTCGCCAGCATCGTCATCGCGCTGACGCCGAATATCGAGGTGCTGCTGGTGGCGCGGGTGTTCCAGGCGGTGGGGGTATCAGCAACGCTGACGGTCGCCCGCGCCGTTGTGCGAGACGTGTTCGAGCGCGAAGAAGCGGCCAAGGCGATGTCGCTGATGGTGCTGGCCTATTCCATGGGGCCAATCCTGGGACCGACCGCCGGCGGTTATCTGGCGGTCTATCTGGGCTGGCGCGCGATCTTCGCCTTTACGGCCGTGTCGGTGGGCCTGACTTTGGTGTGGGCGTGGTTTTCCTTCCCCGAGAGCAACAAGCACCAGCGCACCGCCGCCAATCCGTTTGCGGGTGCGATGACGGACTACCGCGCGCTGGCGACCCACAAGGGTTTCCTGGCCTATGCCGGCACCTCGACCATGGTGTTCATCGTGTCATACGTCTTTGCCATGGTCAGCCCGGTACTGCTGATCGAGAACCTGGGTGTTCACGCCGAGCATTACGGCCCGCTGCTTCTGGTGGCGACGGTGGGCTTCATGTGTGGCACGGTGATCTCGAACCGGATGACGGTACGGCGCGGCATCGAGGTCATGGTGTGGGCGGGCGCCTGCTTCTCGTTCCTCGGCACGTTGTGGTTCTTCGCGGCGACGCTGGCCGATGCGGTGACGGTGGCGGCCATCGTCGCGGCCTATTTCATCATCCTGCTGGGCGAAGGGCTGGCGGCGCCGAACCTTGCCGCCGGTGCGGTCAGCGCGATCCGCAACAAGGCCGGTGCGGCCGCCGGCCTGATGGGCTTCATGCAGATTACCGGCACCATCGTCGCCACCCTGCTGGTGGTCGTGCTGGCGCCGCGCGACGACGCGACGTTCCGCTGGCTGCTGCTGGCGGTAGGCGCGGCGGTGCCGCTGAGCTGGTTTGCCGTGCGTCGCCTCGCCCGCCCGGCAAACAACGCGTGACGACCCTGGACCCCACGCTACGGACGCGCCGGCGATCGATCATGATCCTGGCGACGGCCATCGCCAGTATCGGCTCGATGTCGGCGTCGATGTTCGTGCCGGCCCTGCCGGAAATGGCGCGCGAACTGAACACCGGCATCGGCATGGTGCAGCTGGCACTGACCCTGTTCCTTGTCGGCAACGCGGTCGGGCAATTGGCCATCGGGGGGTTGAGCGACTATTACGGCCGGCGGCGCATGATGTTCGTCGGCCTTGGCCTGTGGCTGGCCGGCAGCCTGGGCGTGGCGCTGTCGGGCAGCATCGTGCCGCTGCTGGCGGCGCGCCTGGTGCAGGCGACCGGCGCGGCCGTGGGCTTCACCCTGTCACGCGGCCTGGTGCTGGACCTGTACGACCGCACCGAGGGCGCGAAGGTCATGTCGGCCGTCATCATCGTGCTGTCGGCGGGACCGATTGTGGCGCCGGTGATAGGCGGCTATATCGACTACCTGTTCGGCTGGCGCGCCATCTTCTGGTACCAGGCGCTGTCCGCGGTGGTGCTGGGCCTGTGGGCGTGGCGCCGCTTTCCCGAGACCAGCACATCCCGCGCCGTCGATCGCGGCCTTTTCGCCAGCATGATGGCGGATTATCGCGTGCTGCTGGCGCAACCGGCCTTTCTGGCCTTTGCCGGCACCAACATCATGATGTACGGCGCGTACTTCAGCTTCGCTGTCACCGGACCGGTGCTGCTGATCCAGGGACTGGGCCTGGCACCGGAGAATTACGGCCCCACCCTCGCCTGCGCGACGGTCGGATTCCTGATCGGCACCAACCTGTCGAACCGTCTGGTGACGCGCCACGGCCTGGAACGGATGGTCGATGTCAGCGTGGTCCTGTTCGCTGTCGGGTCCATCGCGTTCGTCGCCCTGGCCTTGTCCGGGATCGTCGGCATCGCGGCGATAATAGCGCCCATGCTGGTTATCGTGATCGGCCATGGCATGGCGGCGCCGAACATCAATGTCGGCGCCGTCGCCGTGGTGCCGGAGCGCGCGGGTGCGGCCGGCGGGCTGCTGGGTTTCCTGCAGGTCTCGGCCGGCGCGGTGGCGACCTTCGTGGTGTCGCTGGCCGCACCCGACACGCCGGTGAAGCTGGGCCTGTTGCTCGCCGCCTATGCCGTCGGTGCCTGCGCCTGCTGGTTCGGCCTGCGCCGGTTCGTCATGCGGTCGGCCACATGACGCCCGCGCCTAGCCGCCCTTGGGCCATCGTGCTGCTGGCGACGCTGATTGCCGGGGTCAGCCTGTCATCGGCGGCAATCTTCGTTGCCGCAATACCGGACATGGCGGTGGACTTCGGCACCAGCGTCGGGCGCATCCAGGCATCGCTGGCCACGTTTCTGGCCGGCAATGTCGCGGGGCAGCTGATGGCCGGGCCGATCAGCGACTATTTCGGCCGGCGGCGCGTTCTGCTGTGGGGCGTCGCGCTGTGGATGCTCGCCAGCACCGCGCTGGCCGTAACCACGAATATCGACCTGTTCATCGGCATCCGCGTCTTCCAGGCCATCGGAGCGGCGGCCGGCATGACCATGGCGCGCGCAGTAGTGCGCGACCTCTATGGCCGGGCCGAGGGCGCGCGCGCCATGTCGCTGGTCATGTTCGCGATCTCGGTCGCGCCAATCATGGCGCCGGCCATCGGCGGCTATATCCATGTCTATCTCGGCTGGCGCGCGACGTTCTGGGTTATGGCCGGATCCGGGGTGGTGCTGGGCCTGTGGGCGTGGCTGCGGTTTCCGGAGACCAACACCGATACGCGCGTGCAGAGCAACGTGCTGGGGGCGATGATTGCGGATTACCGCACGCTGCTGGGCAGCCCCGCATTCCTCGCCTTTGCCGGCACGCTGGCCGCGACCTATGGCGCCTGGTACCTGTTCGTCGCCGACGGCGCGGTCCTGTTCAACACCGAACTGGGCATCAAACCCGAGCAGTTCGGCACCATCATGGCGCTGGCGGCGTTGGGCTTCCTGCCCGGCAGCCTGGTGTCGAACCGCCTTACGGTTCGCGTCGGGCTGGAACGGATGATCGGCGTCGGCCTGGCCATCTGCCTCGCCGCCGTGGGGCTGTTCGCGGCGGCGGCGTTCCTCGGCTCGGTCAACGTGATCGTTCTCGTCGCGGCGCAGACGCTGATCTCATTCGGCCAGGGCTTCTCCGCGCCCAACATCAATGCCGGCGCGATTCACGTGTTTCCGCGCATGGCCGGGGCGGCGACGGGCCTGCTGGGCGCGATGCAGATCGGCGGCGCCATCGTCGCGACCCTGATCGTGATCATCGTGGCGCCGGAAACACTGGTGACATTTGCGCTGGTCCAGCTCGGCTTCGTCGCCTCTGCTGCCATATGCTGGATGGCACTGGGGCGCTTCGTCAGGCGGTCGCCATCGACGGGCTAGGTTTGCTACACTCGATTGAGGGAGGAAAATAATGATCCACGAACTGCGCCACTATGTGCCGTTGCCGGGCAAGAACCAGGCGATGATTGATCGCTTCAAGGTTCACGTCATTCCCGTGTTCAAGAAGCTGAACGTGAAGATGCTCGATTTCTGGGTGACGGAAGACGAGAGCGACGGCTTCTGGTACGTGCTGGAATGGCCGGACGCCGAAACTGGCAAAGAGACACTGGCCGGCATAGCGGACTCGCCCGATTGGCAGAAAGTGAAAGCGCTGACCGAAAAAGACGGGCCGCTGATCCACAAGATCGAGTCCAGGTTCTGCCGCCGGCCCAACTGGGTTGCCCCCGCCTACAGGACAACACCATGAGCGCGCAGGAACTTGAACGCATCCTCGGCCTGATCAAGGCCAACCCGCCGACCGGCACCACGGTCGCGGAGGGGCGCGCCGCCTTCGACAAGGCATCGGACGCGCTGCCACTGGCGGCAGACATCAGTTACGAGGACGACAAGGTCGGCGGCGTGCCAGCGATCTGGACCGTGCCGCCCACTGCGACCGCCGGACAGACCGTCCTGTACCTGCACGGCGGCGCCTATGCGCTGGGCAACGCAAAAGGCTATCGCACCCTGACCGGCGAACTGGGCCGGCATGCGACGGCGCGGGTCGTGGCCATCGACTATCGCCTCGCCCCGGAACATCCGTTTCCCGCCGCGGTGGACGACGCGGTGGCCGCCTATCGCGACCTGCTGGGCCGCGGCATCTCGCCGACCTCGCTGGCAGTGGCGGGCGATTCCGCCGGCGGCGGGCTGGTGGTCGCGATGCTGGTGGCCGCGCGCGATGCCGGCCTGCCAATGCCCGCGGCGTGCCTCGCCATCTCGCCGTGGTGCGACCTGACCTGCGATGCGGATTCCCTCACCCGCTTGGCCACACGCGATTTGTTGCTGACACGGGAGCGGCTGAAATCGCGCGTCGAGATCTATCTCGGCACCCGCGACAAGCGCGATCCGCTGGCCTCACCCGTCTTCGCCAACCTGAAGGGCCTGCCGCCGTTGCTGATCCAGGTGGGCACGGGTGAAATTCTGCTGGACGAAGGCGTTGCGCTCGCAAAACGCGCCGCAGAGTGCGACGTGCGCGTCACGCTGGACGTATGGCCGGACATGCCGCACGTCTGGCACCGCCTGGCGCCGATGCTGGGCGAAGGCCGCGCCGCCATTGAGCAGGGCGGCCGCTTCATCGCCGGGAAGTTCCGCTAGGCGCGGCCGAGCGAGTCCATCAGTTCGCGCCACTCACGGGCGGACAGGCCGCTGTCCTTCTGTTCGACCTTTTCGCCGGACAGCAGGCGCTTCACCACCGCCATGCCCTTGGCGGACACCGCCGTGCTGCCGACACGGTAGTCCATGAAGGCGGCGTGGGTCAGCGGCACCCAGCGCTTCAGCATGTCGAGCATCGCATCCGCATAGACGCGGATCTCATACTGCGAATGACTGTCGGCACGCAGCGCGAGGAAGTGCATGAAATTGTAGAGGTCGGTCTTCCAGTACCACTGGGTATAGAAGTTCAACGTCAGGTTCATACGCGCCAGTTCGCGCGCCAGGCCCTGCTGCGCCGGGTCGCGGACCGTGCCGTCGCTGTTGAGGTTGAGCATCTCCTCATAGGAATCGTACGCCTGCTCGGCATCGCGCTTCAGCAGTTCAAACACACGCTTCGCCTCGTCGCCGGCCAGCACGTCGCCCCGGCCCTGCCGGTTGACGCTGGACTGGGCCGCGAGCTGTTCGGGCGCGGGGATGTAGAATTCATTGTCGAGGATCGAGTAGCGCGCCGAATACTCGTTCACGCTGGCGGTGCGGTGACGGATCCACTGGCGCGCGACGAAGATCGGCAGCTTCACGTGGAACTTGATCTCGCACATCTCGAACGGCGTGGTGTGGCGATGCCGCATCAGGTAGTTGATCAGGCCCCGGTCGTCGGACACCTTGCGGGTGCCGCGGCCATACGACACACGGGCGGCCTGCACGACGGCGGAATCGTCGCCCATATAATCGACAACCCGGACGAAACCATGGTCGAGCAGCGGAATGGCCTGGTACAGGACCTCTTCCAGCGCCGGGACAGTAGCCCGCCGGGTGGTGAAGGTTTCCGCACGCTGGGCGTCGATTTCGGCCTGTTGCTGGGCGTCGATGGTCATGGCGGGAAATGGGTCCTGAACAGGAGCGAAACGGTCGCCGACTGTACAGGCCCGCCCCGCGCCGGGCCAGAAATCCCGGCTGGATATGCTAAGGTGCCGCAGATAAAGCGCTTTTCGGGGCTTTAACCGAGCCGTGCAAGGGCCTATTTTTGCCGCGTTGTTGTGACCGATTCGGGGCCATGAAGAAGTACACCGCCAAGCCACTCCACCTCGTTCTGGCGCTCGCGCTGGCCGTGCCGTTGATGACGGTCCTGCCGGCCAGCGCGCAGGACATCCAGCGCATCGCCGCAATCGTCAACGACGACGTCATCTCGGCGCGCGACGTGGAGAAGCGGCTGGACCTGGTCATGGTCCAGACCGGCCAGCCGGACACGCCCGAACTGCGCCGCCGCCTGCGCGAACGGGTGCTGCGCAGCCTGATCGACGAACGGCTGCAAACGCAGGAAACCCAGCGCCGCAACATCTCGGTGTCGGAGCGCGACATGGATGCGGAGATCGAGCAGATCGCCCGCATCAACAATGTCAGCCGCGATGCCTTCGAACAGCAGCTGAAGCGCATGGGCGTCGATCGCGAGGCGTGGGGCGCGCAGCTGAAGAGCGAGATTGCCTGGCGCAAGCTGGTGCGGGCGCGCCTGCTTCCGACGATCAACATTTCCGACGAGGAAATCGATTCCACCATCACCCGCATGAAAAGCATGGCCGGGCAGACCGAATACCAGGTCGGCGAAATCTTCCTCTCGGTCGATGCGCCCGACCAGGAAGAGGAGGTCCGCCGCTCGGCCCAGCGCCTGGTGGAGCAGTTGCGCACCGGCGCACCCTTCCCCGCCGTCGCCCGCCAGTTCAGCCAAGGCACGACCGCGGCCAATGGCGGCAATACCGGCTGGATGCAGCCCGGCATGCTGCCCGAGGAAATCGACGCGGCGCTGCGCGACCTGAAACAGGGCCAGATTTCGGAGCCGATCCGCACCTCGTCGGGCTTCTACATCATCACACCGATCAACCGGCGCCAGATCCTGGGCGAACCGGCGGGCGACGTCACCGTCACGCTGAACCAGATCATGCTGCCGTTTCCGCCCGGCGCTGACGGACGCTCCAAGGCATCGGTGCTGGCGCTGGCGCAGACGATCAGCGGCACCGCGCAGAGTTGCGAGGACGTGGATCGCATCGGCAAGGAAATGAAGTCGAAGGAATCCGGCAGCCTCGGCACCGTGAAGCTGCGCGACCTGCCGGCCAATTTCCAGGCGGTCATCGCGCCGCTCGCCGTCGGCAAGGTGTCGTCACCGGTTTCGACCGAGCAGGCGGTGCACATTTTCGCCGTGTGCGCGCGCGACGAGCCGAAGAACGATGCGCTGGACCCGGTCGTGGTCCGCCAGACCATATTGGGCCGCCGCATCGACGTGCTGGCGCGGCGCTACCTGCGCGACCTTCGCCGTGACGCGACGGTGGAAATCCGGTGAACCCAATCCTGCCGCTCGCCCTCACCATGGGCGAGCCGGCCGGCATTGGCGGCGAAATCGCCCTGCTGGCGTGGCAGCGCCGCACCGCCGGTAACCTGCCGCCATTTTTCCTGATCGACGATCCGGCGCGGCTGCGCGACCTGGCCGCCCGGCTGGGCTGGCAGGTGCCGATCCACACCATCGAGACGCCGGCCGAGGCGCTGCCTACGTTCGGGAAGGCGCTTCCCGTTCTGTCCGAACCGCTGGCTGCACCGGTGATCCCCGGCCGGCCCGACGCGGAAAATGCGAGTGCGGTGCTGCGCAGTATCGACCGCGCGGTAATGTTCGCGAAGCTGGGCGCGGTGGCCGGCATCGTCACCAACCCCATCGCGAAGGACGTGCTGTACCGCGCCGGCTTTCGCCATCCGGGCCACACCGAATACCTGGCGCACCTGACCGGCGCGGCACAGCCGGCGATGATGCTGGCGGTGGAGGGCTTGCGCGTCGTGCTGGCGACGATCCACCTGTCGCTGCGCGACGCGGTTGGCGCACTAAGCGTCGATGCGATTGTGCAGGCGGGCAAGGCCGCGCACGAGGGTCTGCAGCGCGACTTCGGTATTGCGCGGCCACGGCTTGTCGTTGCGGCGCTCAATCCGCATGGCGGCGAACAGGGCGCGCTGGGACGCGAAGAGATCGACATCGTGCAGCCGGCCGTGGCGGCGCTGAAACTGCACGGCATCAATGCGACCGGCCCGTTCCCGGCGGACACGCTTTTCCACCATGCGGCGCGGCAGGGTTATGACGCGGCGGTTTGCCTGTACCACGACCAGGCACTGGTCCCGCTGAAAACCATAGACTTCGAGGGCGGCGTGAACGTCACGCTGGGCCTGCCCATCGTGCGCACCTCGCCCGACCACGGCACAGCCTTCGGCATTGCCGGACGTGGAACCGCCAGCCCCGCCTCGCTGATGGCCGCCCTGCGCATGGCGACGGAAATATCCGAACGACGGTCGCATGCCCGCAACGCCTGACGGCCTGCCGCCGCTGCGCGATGTGATCGCGCGCTACGAGCTGAACGCGCTGAAGCAGCTCGGGCAGAACTTCCTGCTGGACCTCAACCTGACCGACCGCATCGCGCGCTCTGCCGGCGAGCTGCGCGGCCGCACGGTGATCGAGATCGGCCCCGGGCCCGGCGGCCTGACCCGCGCACTGCTGGCCAATGGCGCCGACACGGTGATCGCCATCGAGCGCGACCGGCGCTGCATTGCCGCGCTGGCGGAAGTGTCGGAAGCCTATAGCGGCCGGCTGACGGTGATCGAAGCCGACGCACTCGAGATGGACATCACAGCCCTGGCAAAGGGACCGTCCAAGGTCGTGGCCAACCTGCCATACAACGTGGCGACGCCGCTGATGCTCAGCTGGCTGCCCGACGCCACGCGCTTCGAAAGCTTCACGCTGATGTTCCAGCGCGAAGTGGCCGAGCGGCTGGCAGCCGAACCGGGCACCAAGGCCTATGGCCGGCTGGCGGTCGCGGCGCAGTGGCGCTGCACCGTGGACCTGCTGTTCGACATTTCACCACGCGCCTTCACGCCGGCACCGAAGGTAACCTCGACGGTGGTCGAACTGCTGCCCCGCGCGAAGCCACTGGCCGAGGCCGATCCGAAAGTACTGGAAATGGTGACGGCGGCGGCGTTCAACCAGCGGCGCAAGATGTTGCGCGCCGCATTGCGCGGCCTGGTCCCGGACGCCGAGGCGATGCTGAACGAGGCCGGGATCGAACCGACGCAGCGCGCCGAAGAGCTGTCAGTCGAGCAGTTCTGCGCGCTGGCCCGGGCGTATGCGGCGCGGAAGCCGCAGCAATAGCTCCACAAGCCGTCACGGCCTGGCCTGTCCCGGGCATCTTCGACCGATGGCAAGAGATGCCCGGGTCAAGCCCGGGCATGACGAAAATATCTGGCTGAGTACTACGTCGCGCGGTGGCGCAGCCAGTGGCCGTAGAGGGCGAGGCTGGCGGCGACGGTGGCGTTGAGCGATTCCACCGCGTCGCTGGTCGGCACGGCGAGGCGCGGCACGTCGAGCGTGGCGGGCACGCCCTGCCCCTCCTCGCCTATCACCAGGCGGATGTCGCGCGGCCAGTCGAAACGGGTGAGATCCTCGCCCTTGCCCTCCAGCGCGACGATCGGTCCCATGGGCGCGGCCTTGGCCAGGCCGGCCAGAGCGGGACCGCGATAGAGGTCGAGCGAGAACGGCGCATTGGCGCTGGCGCGCAGACATTTCGGGTTGAACGGATGCGCCGCTTCCTCGGTCAGGATCACGCGCGCCACGCCGAACGCCGCCGCGCTGCGCAGCAGCGCACCGAGATTGGCCGGATCGCCCAGTGGCACGATCAGTTCCAGGCCCCTGGGTGGCAGCGATAGATCCGCCATCGGCATTTCAGGCACGATGCCGACCAGCAGCGGCGCGCGGGTACCGGAGACGTCGAGAAAGTCGAACAGCTTCCAGCTCAGTTCGTAGGCCGGGACATTGTCGGGCAGCGTCCAGCGGTCCAGCAGCGCACCATCATGGGTGAGCACCGCTTCGAAGCGCCCGGGCCAGCGGGCCAAAGCCTCGGGCACGCTTTTGCGGCCGGCGAGGATGAAGCGGCCATGCTTTTTCAGGCCGCGGCTTTCCAGCGTGGCTTCCCACAGCTTGTACTGGGGATTCTGCAGGCTCTCGATCCGACGGAGGTTCATGATCAGTCCGCGAAGTCGAGGCTGTAGCGGGCGATCCGCCATGTCAGCGTGCGCGCGTCGAGGCTTTGTTCCATGTCGGCCGCCTCGTAATTGACCGGCCAGCAATCGCCGAGGGCGTCGCCCGGCGCGATCCGGTTGTTGTCGGTATAGGTGAAGTCGGACTGTATATTCTTCCCGCTGGCCGGATTACGCGCCTTGAGCACGAACTTCATCCCGGTGACCATGCGGTCGGAATTGTTGATGAGGCCGATGAAGACCGGGCTGTCGGAGCGCGTACGGCACAGCGGGTCGTCCAGCGAGACATAGACATCGACCCTGGACAGCGGGCGGCGATAGTCGAAATAATTGTACAGCCACCAGCCGGCCGCCATGACCACCAGCAGCACGACAAGGGCAATCGCGCCTTCGACGACATGGCGTCCGCGGGACGACGGAATGGGGATGCGGACTGGAGCGCCTTCCATGCCCCTGCCTACCACAGCCGAAGGGCAGACCAAAGGGCAAGAACCCCGCAGACGCGCACGTCGCGGGGTTCCCGGGCTATGCCCTTGATGCTCTCCATCGAGTCCCGGACCAAGTCCGGGTCTTCAGCGGGGCCCCGAATGCCTAGTCAGGCATCCGCCCCCGTATGGGTGTGGATTAAATCGTCGGCGATCCGGTCTGGCATGACCAACGCGCTGCAGGGCGTTTCCCGGATCGTGGTTCCGCTAGGAGCGGAACCTCCGGCAATAGCTCGGCGGAGTTTCGTCCATAAACGCCTCCCATCCAAGTTTCGTTCGTGTCGCGACGCCGGCAGGCCCTTCTGGAGAAACGCCGATCAACGTCCCGACAACAGTGATGGTTGGCCTCGGAAGCCCGGGGGTCAAGGGCAACGAATTGGAAAATTTTCCACACCTGGGCCGCGTCCCCACCCTTCGACAGGCCCAGGATGAGGACGACTTAAATATCTGTCACTAGCCTCATGCTGAGCTTGTCGAAGCGTGAGACGGCGCACATAGGTTAACGGCCTTCGCGCAGCTCTTTGACGAAATCGAGCAGGCCGGTCTGTCGTTCGCGGCGCAGGCGTTCGGCGCGAAGGATGGAGTGCACGCTTTCGATCGCGTGTTCGACGCCGTCGTTGATGACAATGTAGTCGTATTCCGCCCAGTGGCTGATCTCGTCGGCAGCCTTGTACATGCGGCGAGACACGACCTCCTGCGGATCGCTGGCCCGCTCGCGCAGGCGGCGTTCCAGTTCGCGCGTCGAGGGCGGCAGGATGAACACGCTGACGACATCCTCGCCGGCGATCTGCTTCAGCTGCTGCGTCCCCTGCCAGTCGATATCGAACAGCACATCCTCGCCGGCCTTGAGACGCTGGCTGACGGGTCCCGATGGCGTGCCGTAGTAGTGATCGAACACCTTGGCGTGTTCCAGCAGTTCGCGCCGGTTCACCATGAGGTTGAACTGTTCGGTCGAGATGAAGTGGTAATCGACGCCATCCTGCTCGCCGGGACGCGGCGGGCGCGTGGTGACCGACACCGACAGCCGGATGCCGCGATCGGTCTCCAGCAGGCTGCGCGTGATCGTGGTCTTGCCCGCGCCGGACGGCGAGGACAGGACCAGAAGCAGGCCGCGCCGGGCGACAGAAAGAGAACTCATCGCGCGATACTCATTCGATGTTCTGGACCTGCTCGCGGAAGCGATCGATGGCGAGCTTGAGGTCGAGGCCGAGCCGGGTCAGCGCCACGTCATTCGACTTGGAGCAAAGTGTGTTGGCCTCGCGGTTGAACTCCTGGCTGAGGAAGTCGAGGCGGCGGCCGGCGCCGGCCGGGTCGCCCTGGTCGATCAGCACGCGCGCGGCGGCGATGTGGGCGTCGAGCCGATCCAGCTCCTCGCGCACGTCGCCCTTGGTGATCAGGATGGCCAGTTCCTGCGCCAGGCGATCCTGCGGGAAGGTCGGCACATGTTCGATGATCGCGACGATCTGGTCACGCAGGCGCTGGCGCAACGCGTCGGGCTGGGTCGCGGCGCTGGCGCGGGCCTGCCCCACGAGGCCGGTCATCTGCTCGACCAGCGCGCGCAGCACGGTGGCCAGGCGACCGCCCTCGGCGGCGCGGGCAGCGATCAGCCGGTCCAGCGCCAGGACCAGGCTTTCCAGCAGCATCGCCTCGCGCGCGGCACGCACCTGTTCGCTCTCCTCGGGCTCGACCGCCTCGAGCACACCGCGCAGCGCCAGAAGTCCATCGATCCGCGCGGGCGCGGCCTCGACCATCTGCTCGGTCTCCTTGACGATGGCGGCCAGTTCGCCCAGCAGGCCCTTGTTGACCCGGTAGGTCACGGGCGCGGCGCCGGCCTGCAATTGCAGGGTGACGGCAATGCTGCCGCGTTTGAGCCGTTCGCCGACCAGCTGGCGGGCCGGCGGCTCGAGTGAATCGTAGCCCGGCGGCAGGCGGAAGCGTGCGTCGAGCGTACGCCCGTTCACGGTCTTCACTTCCCAGGTCCAGGAATAGCGGTCGGAACGGCCCTCCGCGCGGGCAAAACCGGTCATGCTGGCAAGCGTCACGTCGTCCCCACCCTCGCCGCACCCGGCGCTTCTTGTCAGGCGGCCAGACTATATAATCGCGACCCGGCAGCAACAACCACCGGGGGAGGGAAAATGCGGTCGCCGCAGTCGATTCTCATCACCGGCGCATCAAGCGGCATCGGCGCTGCCCTTGCTGTGGCCTATGCACGCCCCGGGATCACCCTGGCCCTGACCGGCCGGGAGCCGATTCGACTCGCCGGCACCGCCAATCTGTGCCGCGCGCGCGGGGCCGACGTGCAAACCGGGATTGTCGATGCCACCGACCGCAACGGCATGCGCGCCTTCGTTGAGGCTCAGGACGCCATAAGGCCGCTGGACCTCGTCATCGCCAATGCCGGTATTTCGCTGGGCAGCAGCAACCTGGCGGAGATGGAGGCGCGCACGCGGCAGATCTTTGCGGTGAATGTAGACGGCGTGCTGAACACGGTGCACCCGGCAGTGGAGCACATGCTGGCGCGGGGACGCGGCCAGGTGGCGTTGATGTCGTCACTGGCCGGTTTCCGCGGCATGCCGGGCGGGGCGGCCTATGCGGCATCAAAAGCGGCGGTGCGGTCGTACGGTGAGGGTCTGCGCGGGCAGCTGGCCGACAGGGGCGTCGAAGTGACGGTGATCTGCCCGGGCTTCGTCCGCAGCGGCATGACCGCGCGCAACCGCTTCCCCATGCCGTTCCTGATGGATGCCGAGCGTGCGGCAAGGATCATCGTGCGCGGGCTGGAGGCCAATCACGGCCGGATCGCGTTCCCCTGGCCGATGTATTTCGGCGCCTGGCTGTTCAACGCCCTGCCCGACTGGCTGGCCGATGCATTGACACGGCGGTTGCCGGCGAAGGAGTAGAAGCTACTTCGCGCCCTGCTGCAGCTTGCGCCAGGTGGCGACGTTGCGATTGTGCGCGTCGAGGCTTTTCGCGAACGCATGGCCGCCGGTGCCGTCGGCGACGAAGTAGAGATAGTCGACCTTGGCCGGCTGCAGCACCGCCAGCAGGCTGGCGCGGCCGGGATTGGCGATCGGCGTCGGCGGCAGGCCGTCGATGCGGTACGTATTCCAGCGCGTGAATGAATCAAGATCGGCGCGGGTCAGCGCGCGGTCCAGCGGCTGGGCCGGCGACACGCCATAGGCCACTGTCGGATCGGACTGCAACTTCATGCCGTGGCGCAGGCGGTTGAGAAAGACCGCCGCCACCATCGGCCGCTCGGCCGCGAGGCCGGTTTCCTTTTCGACGATGGACGCGAGGACCAGCGCCTCCTCGGGCGTCTTCAGCGGCAGGTTCTCGATGCGCTTCGGCCACAGCTCGGCCAAGGCCTCAGCCATGGCGCGATGCATGCGCTCGACAAGGGGCGCACGCTCGTCGCCCCAGGAATAGTGCCATGTCTCGGGCAGCAGGCTGCCCTCGGCGGGCGGCGGTGGCAGGGCGCCCTCCAGCCCCTCGGCGGCGCGGACGAGGTCGAATATCTGCGCGGTGGTCAGGCCCTCGGGCACGGTGAGACGACGGACGACCGTCTTGCCGGACAGCAACAGGTCCATCACGCCCTGCGGCGAGATGTTGGCGGGGAAGAGATATTCGCCGGCCTTCAGGCGACGTGACGCGCCGTTCAGCCACACGCCGGCGAGGAATGGCGTTTCGTGTTCGAGCACACCGGCATGCACCAGCTGGCTGGCCATTGCTCGGACACCCTCGCCGCGTGGCAGGACCAGCGTGGCATTGGCAGGCAATGGGCCAGGTGAATCGAAACTTCGCCACAGCCACAGGGTTGCAGCGCCCGTCGCCGCGAGGGCGACGAGAACGAGGACGGCAAGAATGACGGCGAGGCGACGCATCGCGCCGCGCAGCCGGTCAGGCCGCCTTGAAGATCAGGGAGGCGTTGGTGCCGCCGAAACCGAACGAGTTCGACAGGGCAGCGCGAACTTCGCGCTTCTTCGCCTTGAGCGGCACGAGGTCGACGTTGTCCGAACCCTCGCACGGATCCTCGAGGTTGAGGGTCGGCGGCACGATCTGGTCGCGCAACGCAAGGATACAGAAAATCGCCTCGACCGCGCCGGCCGCGCCGAGCAAATGGCCCACCGCCGACTTGGTCGACGACATGCTGAGCTTACCCATGGCATTGCCGAACACGCGTTTGACCGCGCCGAGTTCGATCTCGTCGCCGAGCGGCGTCGAGGTGCCGTGCGCGTTGACGTAGTCGATATCGTCCGGGGTCATGCCGGCGCGCTTCAGCGCCATCTGCATGCAGCGGTAGGCGCCGTCGCCATTTTCCGCCGGGGCAGTGATGTGGTGCGCATCGCCCGAGAGGCCGTAGCCGACGATCTCGGCATAAATCTTGGCACCGCGATTCTTCGCGTGCTCGTACTCCTCGAGCACGACGACGCCGGCGCCCTCGCCCATGACGAAGCCGTCACGGCCCTTGTCCCACGGGCGCGAGGCGGCCTTGGGATTGTCGTTGAACCCGGTCGACAGCGCGCGGGCCGCCGCGAAGCCCGCAATGCCCAGCGGGCAGATCGCTGCCTCGGCGCCACCGGCCACCATCACGTCCGCATCGTCGAGCATGATCGCCCGCGCGGCGTCGCCCAGCGCGTGCGCGCCGGTCGAGCAGGCGGTGACGGCCGAATGGTTCGGCCCCTTAAGGCCGAAGCGAATTGAGACCTGGCCGGAGATGAGGTTGATCAGGGCGGACGGAATGAAGAACGGGCTGATGCGGCGCGGCCCCTTCTCCTTGAGGGTGATGGCCGCTTCCTCGATAGTGCCGATACCACCAATGCCAGACCCGATCTGCACACCGGTGCGGATCTTCTCTTCTTCAGTCTGTGGATTCCAACCGGAATCCTTCATCGCCTGTACCGCCGCGGCGACGCCGTAGAGGATGAAGTCGTCGACCTTGCGACGCTCCTTCGGCTCCATCCAGTCGTCGCCCTTGAACGCCCATTCGGGCGCGTCGCCGTTGAACTGCTCGACCCGCGGAATCTCCGCCGCGATCTTGCAGGCCATGTCCTTGGCATCGAAACGGGTGATCGGGCCAAGGCCCGATTCGCCCGCGAGCAGACGCTGCCACACCGCTTCGACACCAGTGCCGAGCGGGGTGACAAGTCCGAGGCCGGTAACGACGACGCGACGCATGGAGCGATCCGACGTCTTACTTGGACGCGTTCGCCTGGATGAAGTCGATCGCGTCCTTGACGGTCAGGATCTTCTCGGCCGCGTCATCGGGAATCTCGACGCCGAACTCTTCCTCGAAGGCCATGACCAGCTCGACCGTGTCGAGGCTGTCCGCACCGAGATCGTCGATGAAGCTGGCACCGTCGGTCACCTTGTCCTCGTCGACGCCAAGGTGCTCGACGACGATCTTCTTAACGCGGGCGGCGATGTCGCTCATGTTCTCGGAATCCCTGTTCTGGTCGTGGTGAAATCTGCAGTTGCGCCGGGGCCCGAAGGGCCGGATACCGGCGAAAAGGTGGCGCTAGATAACATAGTTCCCCGGCCTTGCAAAGCCAGCGAGACCGGGGCGAAATACCCTCAAATCATGGCCATTCCGCCATTGACGTGCAAGGTCTGTCCGGTCACGTACGCCGCCCCGTCCGAGGCCAGGTAGACCACGGCGGCGGCCACGTCGTCCGGCGTACCCATGCGGCCGGCCGGAATACGGGCATCAATGGCGGCTTTCTGCTTGTCGTCGAGGGCGGCGGTCATCGGAGTCGCAATAAAGCCTGGCGCCACGCAATTGACCGTAATGCCCCGGCTGGCCACTTCCTGGGCCAGGGCCTTGGACATGCCGGTCAGGCCGGCCTTGGCGGCCACGTAATTGGTCTGGCCCGGATTGCCGGTGGTGCCGACGACCGAGGTGATGTTGATGATGCGGCCGAAGCGGCGCTTCATCTGGCCGCGCACGGCGGCGCGGGCCAGGCGGAATGGCGCCGTCAGGTTGACGTCGATCACCGCCTGCCAGTCCTCGTCCTTCAGGCGCATCGACAGCTGGTCGCGCGTCAGGCCGGCATTGTTCACAAGGATGTCGAGCTTGCCGAGCTTCGCCTCGGCATCCGGCACCAGCTTGTCGACCTCGGCCGGCTGCGACAGGTCGCACGGCAGCACGACGATACGGTCATTGCCCAGTTCGCCGGCCAGCGCCGTCAGCGCCTCCTGGCGGGTGCCGGAAATGGCCACCGTGGCGCCGGCCTTGTGCAGTGCGCGGGCAATGGCGCCGCCGATGCCGCCGGATGCGCCCGTCACCAGCGCGGTCTTGCCGGTCAGGTCAAACATGGAACCTCCTTACGCCATCAGTTTCAGCAGGGCGTCGATCTCGGCCGGCGTGCCGGCATTGGTGCCCGTCATCTCGGGATCGATCCGCTTGACCAGGCCGGTCAGTACCTTGCCGGCGCCGAGTTCGACCAGCGTCGTGACGCCCTGCCCCTTCAGCCACAGCACGCTTTCGCGCCAGCGCACCATGGCAGTGACCTGCTGGACCAGCAGCTTGCGAATCGTGTCGGGATCGGAAACCGCGGCAGCGGTGACGTTGGCGACCACCGGCAGGGTCGGCGGCGAGAGCTGCACAGCTGCCAGCGCCTCGGCCATCGCATCGGCGGCAGGCTGCATCAGCGCGCAGTGAAACGGCGCGCTGACCGGCAGCGACATGGCCCGCTTCACACCCTTGGTCTTGGCAATCTCGGGCACCAGATCGACGGCGGTCTTGTGGCCGGACAGCACGATCTGACCGCCGCCATTGTCGTTGGCCACCGCGCAGATCTGGGCGGGTTGGCCCGGCAGCTGCGCCGCGGTCGCGGCTTCGGCCGCGGCGGCGGCGATGGCTATGCCCTGTTCCAGGTCGGCGCCGAGCAGCGCGGACATGGCGCCGATGCCGACGGGCACGGCCTTCTGCATCGCCTGGCCGCGCAGTTTCAGCAGGCGGGCGGTATCGGCCAGCGACAGTGCACGCGTGGCGGCCAAAGCCGCATATTCTCCCAGCGAATGGCCGGCCACGAAGCGGCCCTTGTCGGCCAGCGTGAAATTGCCTTCGCTCTCCAGCACGCGGGCGACGGCGACGCCGACGGCCATCAGCGCCGGCTGGGCATTCTCGGTCAGGATCAGTTCTTCGGCCGGACCTTCGGCCATGAGGAGCGAGAGCTTTTGCTTCAGCGCCTCGTCCACTTCCTGGAAGACGTGGCGGGCAATGGGGAAGGCCGCGGCCAGGTCGCGGCCCATGCCGACTGCCTGGCTGCCCTGGCCCGGAAATACGAAACAACGCGTCATGCCGATCCCGTTTCCACCCTGTTGTCGTGGCGGCAGTCATACTGGCGGGGCCGACCTTCCGCAAGGCGGCCGTACCGGGCCGTGGAGCCTGTTGGCCGGTCCGCCGACTTGTTGCTATGGTTGTGCATCTTGGGAGTGGAAGGCCGGGCGATGACCAGGTCTGGACTATTGCTGTTGACGGCGCTGCTGGCGCTGGAATCGGCGTCGGGGCCGGCCTACGCCGCCGCGGACGGCCTGCTGGCCGCCATGGTGCGTGACGGTCTTTCGACGCAGCCGGCCGGCCCCGCGACCGATATGCCGAGCGCCCGCATGTACGACGCCCAGACCCTTAACCCCGGGGCCCTGAAACGCTGCCTGGTCAGCGCGCATGCCCTGGACGCCGCGGAACAGCACATCGACGCGACACGGCGGACCGTTGCCGCGCTAAAGGTCGAGGCCGACAAGGCCGAGGCGCGCGCCGAGGCGGCGACCAAGGCCAAGTCGCAAAGGGATGCCATTGCCGACCCGCCACTGATCGACGCGCTGAACGGCAAAAGGCGCGAATTCCTTGCCGCCTCCGCCACCTTCCGCATCGAAATCGCCCGGCGCAACGAAGGCGTCGCCGCGTTTAACCGTGATTGCGCGGGACGGAAGTTCTACGCCGGCGACCTGTGGACGGTCCGCGGCGACCTGCCGTTTGACCTCGGCGCCTACCAGCCCAAGTGACGCGTCAGGCGGGCTTGGCCGGCTCGTAGACCAGCTTCCAGCCCTCGACCTCGACATTCTTGATAACCGCCGGATCGTCGAACAGACGCGCCGGATCGGTCGGCGCCGGCGCGAACGAGATCACGCTGATGCCGGGCGGTGGCGGCAATTGCGCCCAGATGTGCTTGGCCGCGGCTTCGGGCTGCAGGCGGTTGCCCAGGTTGCGCTTAACCGCGTCGGCGCGGGGATAGCGCTTCGGGTCCAAGGCCGCACCATGCCGCGAGCCGCCAGTCTCCACCCCGCCGGGGCGGATCGCGACCACCCAGGGGCCAAGGCCGAGCATCTGGCGCTCGCGGGCCACGATCTGCGCCCAGTGCTCGACCGCGCCACGCGCTGCGCAGTACGACGACATGCCTTCCAGCAGCGCGACGGCGGCGCCGGAGGATGTCATCACCAGGCCGGATTCGTAGCCCGGTTTGACGTTGCGCACGAACGCCTCGCCCAGCGCCATGGGCGCAGCGGCATTCGCGATGGCGCCCTTCCAGTACATGTCGCTGTCATAGGTGCCGATCAGGCCAATGGCCTCGCGCTGATAGCCGCTGTTGAAGAAGATCGCGCGCTTGCCCTTGAAGGCAGCCAGTTCCTTTTCGAAGTGGCTGCGCAGGCCGGGCCATGTGGTGGGGTCGGACGTGTCGAGTAACACCGTCTCGTAATCGGGGTGCTGGCGGCGCGAGATGTTGATGATGCGCGCGCCGGGGAACGGCGCCTGGCGCGCCAGCTCAAGACCGATGCCCTCCGTCGCGCCGCAAATCCAGATGATGGTGTCCGACATTCGCTCCCTCCGTTTATTCGTTGAGAGAAGCGTCGCGGAAGCCGGGCCGCGATGCAAGGCCGGGCGGCGACTTTCCCGCTGACAGGAAAACCAGACACGAAAACGGCCGCGGCATCGCTGCCGCGGCCGTTCGACGTCAGACTGGATTAGCAGCCGGCGCGCTTCTGCAGGCCGTCGGTGCGGGTCTCGTTGACCTTCTCGACCATCACGATGCTATCCGGACCCCACATGTGGTGCGTGGTCTTGCTCGGCGTCGGCGTGGTGGTGATCAGCTTCACCTTCGAGCCGTTCTCCTCGATCCAGGCCGCGGTCTTGGCAGCGTCGGTCGAGCCGACCGCCTCCATGGCCGTCTTCAGGAAGTAGAGAGCGTCGTAGTAGTACATGGTCGTCGACGGCGGGATCTTGCCGTGCGACTCCGGCGCGAAATTCTTCAGCTTCTCCGAGAACTTCGCAAACTCACCGGAACCAACCGCCTCACCCGTGCAAAAGGTCAGGCCTGAATAGCTCTCGCTGATGACGTTGTTGAACAGCTCGGCCGGAATGGTCTTGGCGAGCGTGGGGCCGTAGGTAGCCATCGACACGCTGGCCAGTACCTTCGGGCTCCAGCTGATGTCACGCAGCGCCGTCAGCACCTTGCCGGAATCCTCGGGCGTGCTGGAGAAGAACAGCAGCGCGTCGGGGCTGGAGCGGCGCAGCGAGAGGAGCTGCGGGGTCATGTCATCGGTGCGGAACGGATATTCCTGCTCCGCCGAGACCTTGATGCCGAGTTCGCCCATGCGCTTCTTCATGGCCATAACGGCGGACTTCGACTGGCCGCCATTGTCGGCCAGAATGGCCAGCGACTTGGCCTTCAGCGCGTTGTGGCCGTAGTTGACCAATGCGACGCCCTGCGATTCTGCGTTCGACGTGACCGAGAAGTGGTACGGGCCGACCTGCGGGGTCAGTTCCAGCGTCGCCGCCGAGCTGATCTGCAGCACCTTGCCCTCGGTGGTCACCGAGACCGACGGAACGGTTTCCTGGCTGACCAGCGGGCCGATGATGGCGTGGACCTTTTCCTGGAACACAAGGCGCTTCGCCTCGGTCGAGGCGACCGTCGGGTCAGACTGGGTGTCGCCCACGGTGATGACGATCTGGCGGCCGAGGATGCCACCCTTCTCGTTGATCTCCTTGGCGGCCAGCTTGACGCCGGTGTTCAGCGCCGCGCCGATGGTGGCGCCGCCGCCGGTCACGCCGGCCAGCGTGCCGAGCTTGAACGGCTCGGACGACTGCGCGAAGGCCGGCGCGGCGAGCGCGATGCCGGCCATGACAGCCATGAGGTTGAGTTTCGATAGCATCTTTTTCTCCCTGTTTATCGCGTCCGCGAAAGGCGCGGAACTTGACACGTTGGCGTGCTGACCGTCAATTGCAAGCCTTCACGGAAGCCCGCTGGCGCGGGAGCAATGATGACCCTTGTTTTTCGGAGGCAGACGGCATGAGTGACAGCGCAATCGACCAGCGGGGCCTGCGTTTCGGCACATTCATCGTACCATTTCACGACTGCGATGAGAATCCGACCCTGGCGCTCGAGCGCGACATGCAACTGGTCCAGCATGTGGAGAACCTGGGCTTCGCAGAAGCCTGGATAGGCGAACACCATTCCGGCGGCATGGAAATGATCCCCTCGCCGGAGCTGTTCCTGGCTGGCGTTGCCGAGCGCACCAAGCGCATCAAGCTGGCGACCGGCGTGGTTTCCCTGCCCTACCACAACCCCATGACCGTGGCCGACCGCATCCAGCAGCTGGACCACCAGACGCGCGGCCGGCTGATTTTCGGCATCGGCCCCGGTTCGCTGCCGTCGGACGTGCACATGATGGGACGCGACCCGCTGCGCATCCGCGAAATCGCGGAGGAAATGCTGGACGTGATCATGCCGCTGCTGCGCGGCGAGATCGTCACCAAGGAAACCGAATTCTTCAAGCTGCGGGACGCGCGCTCGCAGCTGGGCAACTACCAGCTGCCGCACCCGGAACTGGTGATCGCCGCCGTTGCCTCGCCGTACGGCCCCAGCCTGGCCGGCAAGCATGGCGCCGGCCTTATTTCCATTTCGGCGACGTCGCAGGCGGGCTTCGACGCGCTGGCATCGACCTGGGACATCTGGAATGCCTCGGCCAAGGAGCACGGGCTTAGTGTGAGCCGGGCAGCCTGGCGCCTGGTGGGCCCGGTCCACATCGCGGAATCGCTGGAGCAGGCGAAGAAGAACGTCGCCTTTGGCCTTAGGAAGTGGGTGCGGTATTTCAAGCGCGTCAGCGTGCTGCCGATTGCCGCCGAGATGGATGCCGATATCGATGCGCAGGTGGACGCCATGAACGCCAGCGGGCTTGCCGTGATCGGCACGCCCGACGACCTGATCCGCAAGATCGAAGGCCTGTGGAAACAGTCGGGCGGCTTCGGCGCCTGGGTCGACCTGGCGCACGACTGGGCTGATTTCGAGGCGACCAAGCGCAGCTACGAACTGGTCGCCCGCTACGTGATGCCGCATTTCAGCAAGGTGAACACCGGCCGCTTCGAGTCCATGGAGTGGGCCGCTGCCAACCGTGCCGAACTGGTCGGCTTCCGCGCCAAGGCGGTGCAGAAGGAAGTCGACAAGTGGGCCGCCCACAAGGCGGAGATCACGAAGAAGTAGGACCGAGGACGCCCTCACCCTTCGACGGGCTCAGGATGAGGGCGACTTAAAATTCATCGCTAGCCTCACGCTGAGCTTGTCGAAGCGTGAGGTGCCGATCAGATCGCGCCGGCAGCCTTCAATCGCGCGATCTCCGCGGCGTCGGCACCCAGCCAGTCGCGGCAGATTTCTTCCGTGTGCTCGCCCAATGCCGGACCGCCGCTGCGGACCTCGCCCGGTGTCTTGTCCAGCTTGGGGAAGGGCGCCGGCATGTTCACCGGGCCGACCAGCGGGTCCTGCACGGTGGCGACCGCCTTGCGTGCCTGGACATGCGGGTCGGCCAGCATGGTGGGCAGGTCGTTGACCTCGGAGATAGGCACCCGCGCCGCCATCAGCGTGGCGACAATGGTCTTGGCATCGTGCCGCTTCATCCACTCCGCCACCAGCGCATCCAGTTCGTCAGCATTGCGGGTGCGGTTTTTCTGCAAGCCGTACTTCGCCATGTTTTCGGGTGTTGCCTGGCCGATCACGTCGATCACCCGCGCTGCCTGGTTGTCGGTGGCGGCGGCAAGCGCCACCCACTTGCCATCCGACGTCGCGTAGATGTTGCGCGGCGCCGCACCCGGCAACCGGCTGCCGGTGCGTGTCGGCACCGGGCGGCCCGGCTGCCAAGTGGCCAAAGCCGGCCCCATCATCGACAGCGCGCCCTCGAACATCGTGGCATCGACCAATTGGCCGGTGCCGCCATTGGCATCGCGCCAGTAGAGCGCCGGCAACACACCAAGCAGGACGGCGATAGTGCCCATCATGTCGCCCAGCGGAAATGATGGCGGGGTCGGCTTGCTGCCGGGCTCACCCACCATATGGATCAGACCCGCAAAGGCCTCGCCCAGCGTGCCGGCGCCGGCACGCTCCGCATAGGGCCCGGAGGCACCGAAGCCGGAGAAATAGACGACGATGGCGCCGGGATTGCGCGCACTGATCTGCTCGTAGGTGCAGCCCCAGCGCTCCAGCAGCTTGACCGGCTGGTTCAACACCACGACATCGGCCTCGGCCGTCAGCCGCTGCACCAGCTTCAACCCCTCGGGCCTGGTGAAATCGACGCGAATGGCGCGCTTGTTGCGGTCCACCATGGCCCAGACGTACGAGCGCCCCTCGGGTGCCATGATGCCGGTGACGCGCAGGGGATCGCCCTCGGGCGGTTCCAGCTTCACCACATCGGCGCCGAAATCGCCCAGCATCGCGGCGGCCATCGGCGCGGGAAACAGAGTCGAGATGTCGAGCACCTTGACGCCGGTGAGCGCACCGGGCGTTGGCATTTTCATTGTGCGTATTCCTTCACGGGCGCGCCGGGCACGATCAGTGCATCCACCGCCACGACGCCGCGGCCCCTGGGCAGGACCATCAGCGGATTGATGTCGAGTTCGGCAATGTCGCCACCCAGTTCGATGGCCAGTGTCTGCAGCGCCATGATGGCATCGACCAGCGCGTCGATGTCGCCGGCCGGGCGGCCGCGCGCACCGCGCAACAGGGCGACGCCCTTGGTCTCCTCGATCATCGCAAGCGCGCCTTCGCGGCTGAACGGCGGCACGCGGAACGACATGTCCTTGAACACTTCGGCGAAAATGCCGCCCAGACCGTACGTAATGGTGGGACCGAACGGCGCCTGGTGCGACAGGCCGAGAATGACCTCGGCTACCACCTCGCCCACCATCGGCTGGACGACGATGCCGGCGAGCCTGGCCTGCGGCGCGCGGTCGAGCACACCCTGCATCAGATCGTCGAACGTGCGCATCACGTCGGCCTCGGCAATGCCGACCGCCACAAGACCGAGGTCGGACTTGTGCGCAATGTCGGCGGAGACAACCTTCATCACCACCTTGCCGCCGAACGCTTTCGCCGCAGTCAACGCTTCGGCGGCATTTTGCACCACGCGCTCCTCGACCACCGGGATGCCGTAGGATTTCAGCAGCGCCTTGGACTCGACCTCGTTCAATGCGGCTCGGCCTGCCAGAATCTTGCGGCAGGTTGCAGCGGCGGGTGACGCGGCGCGCGGCATTGATGTGAACGGGCTGCGATAGTCGCGCACGAACCGCGCATGATCGGCCAGCGCCTTCATGCCCCTGGCGGCTGCCGTTACCGAATGGAACAGCGGCACGCCCTCGGCCGCGAGTTCGCGATACACCGGATCGTCGCGATGCGGCGAGTTCCACACGGCGACGACCGGCTTGGTCTGCTGCCGGTGCAAAGCAATCAGGTGACGCAGCACCGGATCGCTGGTCATCTTGAACAAACCGGGGAACGGCGTCAGGAAAATGTCGACGTTCGGGTCGGCGATAATCAGGTCCATCAGGCGCAGGCCCTCGGGCTTGGTCACGATGACGCCGCCGCAATCGACCGGGTTGTCCTTCATCAGGAACCAGGCCAGGTGCTCGCCCAACTTGTCGATGGTCTCTTGCGTCAGGCGCGGCACGGCAACGCCGTGCAGGCCCAATATGTCGGCGGCATGCGATGCCGCGCCACCCGACGCACCGAAAATGCCGACGCCACCGCCCTTGACCGGCGGCGCATGGCAGAACAGGCCCGCAATCTCGACCGCCTCGTCAAAGTCATCGACGCGAATGACGCCGAACTGGCGGAACACGGCGTCGTGCACCGCGTCCGCGCCGGTCAGGTGGCCGGTATGGGCGGCGGCCATCTTGCGGCCTGACTCGCTGCGGCCGATCTTGACGACGATCAGCGGAATGCCGCGCCGTGCCGCGGCATCTGCCGCCAGCATCATCGTGCGGCCATCGTGGAAGCCCTCGACGTACGAGATGATCGCGCCGACATTTTCGCGCTGGCTGAAATAATCGACGAAGTCGGCCCATTCCACGTCGGCCTCATTGCCGACCGTCGCCCACAGATCGATACCGATGCCCAGTCCCTCGCCCTGCACGAACGAGCGGCCCTGGTAGCCGGACTGTGAGATGACGGCGAGCTTCTTGCCCTTTCCGGGCAGCCAAGGTTCGAAAAAGTTGAGCGCGGTGTTGGGGCCGATTATGCGCGTCTTGCCGCGGCCAAGTTGGGCGAGGCGGGCCTGCGCCGCGCGGCCCTCGTCGTTGCGCAGTTCGGCGAATCCCGAGGAGAAGACCAGCGCAAAGCCGACGCCCTTCTCGACGCAATCCTCCACCGCCTTCAACGTGTCGCGCACGCTGACGACCGCGAGATCAACCTCGTCGGGAATGGCGGTGACGGAGGGATAGGCCTTAACGCCGCCGACCTCGGCCTTGCCGGGATTGACCGGAATGACTTTCGCGCCCAGCGCACCGAGACGGTCCTGCATCTGCCGCCAGATGAGGCCGCCCTGCCCCTCGCCATCGGACGCGCCGATCACGGCAACGGTGCGTGGACGGAACAGGTGCTGCAGGTCGGCGGGGCGAAGCGCCAGCGGCCGGCCGCCGGCGTCGGTTTGAATCGTGGTCATGCGGCCCCTCCACCTGGCTCGTGCCAAGGCTTGTTTCTTATGCGGGGTGCCGCGCGGTGAAGCGCCGCCACTCCCTCCCGGTCAACAGTGATAGGCCAAAACGGCGAGGAGTGAAAATGCCGAAGCTGCAATCCAGCCGTGCCGGGTCCAGCAATGGTGATTTTTACTTGGCGGCGTACTGCCGGAGGTGCTGGAGCAGGTCGAGCGTCGGATAGCCGTCAGCCGGCAGGCCCGCGCGCTTCTGGAACGCCTTCGCGGCAACGCGCGTCTTGGCGCCCACCACACCATCGGCATTGCCGATGTCGTAGTTCAGCGCGGTGAGCCGCCGCTGCAGTTCCATGACGGCGTCGCGGCTCATCGGTTCATCGTCAGCAGGCTTCGTCGCGACCAGTGCCGGCTTGCCGGTAAAACGATCGGCCAGGTGCCCCACCGCCACCGCATAGGACAGCGAGCGGTTCCAGTTGAGGATGGTGCGGAAATTGTCGAACACGATGAAGGCCGGCCCGCGCCAGCCGCCTGGCAGGATGATGGAGCCGGTCAGACCGTCATCGCGCAGCGGCGAACCATCGGCCTCGGTCACGCCAGCGGAGCGCCACTCGGCGGCACTTTTCTTGATCTCGAGGTCGGCCTGCTCCCAGGCGAACCAGGCCGGCAGCCTGATTTCGCGGCCCCAGTCTTGATCGCGCTTCCAGCCGATGGACGACAGGTAGCGTGCGGACGAACCGAACACGTCCGGCAAGCTGGACCACAGGTCGCGCCGGCCATCGCCATCATAGTCCAGCGCATAGCGCATGAAGGTGGAGGGCATGAACTGGGTCTGCCCCATGGCGCCGGCCCAGGAACCCTGAAGCTTCTGCGGCGGGACCGCACCTTCGGCCAGGATGCGGAAGGCGTTGAATAACTCGCTCTTGAAGAAATCGGAGCGACGGGGATCGCAGGCCAGGGTGGCGAGGGACTCGACGATCTTAAAGCCGCCGGTGAACTGGCCGAAATTGCTCTCCAGCGCCCAGAACGAGACCAGATAGCGCGCCGGCACGCCGTACTGCTCCTCGACCCGGCTCAGCAGGTTGCGGTTCTGGGCCATCAGGTCGCGGCCCTTCTGGACGCGCTGCTCGGTGATGCGGGTCTCGAAATAGCGCCAGAAAGTCTGGAAGAATTCCGGCTGGGCGCGGTCCAGCTCGATGACCCGGCCGTTATAGGCCAGGCCGGCAGTCGCCTCGTCCACGACCTTCTTTGAAATGCCCGAAGACACGGCGTCCCGGCGCAGGCCGGCCAGGCAGGCGGGAAACGCCTCAGCCCCGGCGGCGGGCGGCACGGCCGTCTGCGCGCCCGCGGGGACGGCCCAGGCCAGAAAAGAAGCGAAAGCAAAAAGGGCTGAACCAGACCGCATAACACCACCAAACCCGAACGAATCGCCCCTGTTATAGTGTAGCGCAGAGGCAGGGTCGGGAAAACAGACCCGGCCCGGCTTGCACCCCCCGGCGTTTTGTGTATATTCCGCCGCCTCATAGCTCCTTGCCGGCGGTTCAGTCCGTCGGCTAGGCCCGATCCACCGCCGGATTTTCCGGGGCGCCGGGCCGCCAACAGCCACAGGGAGAAGCTACGGATGCCGCTTTACGAAAGCGTGTTCATCGCGCGTCAGGACGTTTCCTCGCAACAGGTCGAGGCCCTGGCCCAACAGTTCACCGATCTCATCGCTGCCAATGGCGGTTCGGTTTCCAAGACCGAGATGTGGGGCCTCAAGTCCCTACCCTACCGCATTCGCAAGAACCGCAAGGGCCATTACGTCCTGCTGAATATCAGCGCCCCGCCGGCCGCCCTGGCCGAGATGGAGCGCAACATGCGCATCAACGAAGACGTGCTGCGCTATCTCAGCGTCCGCGTCGAGGAACACGAGGAAGGCCCGTCGGCCATGCTGCGCTCGCGCGACGAGCGCCCGCGCCGTGACGGCGACCGTGGCGGCTTCGGTGGCGATCGCGGCTTCGGCGGCGACCGCGGCGGGTTCCGCGATCGCGGCCCGCGTGAAGACCGTGGCCCGCGCGAGGATCGCGCGCCGCTGGCCGATGATCAGGGAGGTGCGGCATGAGGACCCCGACGACGAGCGGCGGCGCCCGCGAAGGCGGCCAGGGCCGGCAGGGTGGTGGTGCAGGTGGCGCTGGCGGTGCAGCCGCTGCAGGCCGCCGTCCGTTCTTCCGCCGCCGCAAGAGCTGCCCGTTCTCGGGCGCCAGCGCGCCGAAGATCGACTACAAGGACGTCAAGCTGCTGTCCCGCTTCATCTCGGAGCGCGGCAAGATTGTCCCGAGCCGTATCACTGCCGTTTCGGCCAAGAAGCAGCGCGAACTGGCCCAAGCCATCAAGCGTGCGCGTCACTTGGCCCTGCTGCCCTACCTGATCAAGTAGGAGCCGCGCGGAACGAACAGGCGTAAGCCATGGGGCGTTCCCTCGCCTACGGCCTGCTGGCCGGCCTGTTCAGCGCGGGCCTCCTGCTGGTTGGGGCACTGGGATCGCTGGGCGGCGCGGTACTGTCATACCTGACGGCGCTGCCCCTCGCCCTAGTGGGATTGATGTTTGGCGTACCGGCGGTGCTGGTCGCCACGGTGGCAGGCGCGATAACGGCAGGCTCGGTCAACTGGCTGGTCGGCGTTGAGTATCTGCTGGGGTTCGGATTGCCGGTGGCGATCCTGGTTCGACAGGCCCTGCTGGCGCGACCGGCAACGGAAGCCGGCGTGGCTTCGGGCGATGGCGCGCTGCAGTGGTACACGCTGGGCCGCCTCGTGGCCTGGCTGGTGGGGCTCGCTTCGGCCCTGGTGATTATCGCCGCGCTTGCGGCGAGCGGCGAGGAAGGCGGCCTGAGCGGCCTTCTGGCGCCGGTGGTGCAAATGCTGCTGGAACAGCTCCAGGCCAACCGGCCCGAGTTGCAAGGCAGTGCGGATCTAGAGGCGATGGCGGGCGAGATTGCCCGTCGGCTGCCGGCGGTCATCGCCATCGGATGGATGGTGTTGATCGGAAGCAACCTGGCGCTGGCCCAGGGCCTGGCGGCGCGATTTGGCCGCAACCTGCGGCCTAGTCCGCGCTTCGCGGCGCTGACCTTGCCGCGCGGGTTCGGGATCTTGGTGGCGGTTGCCGCGGTGCTGGCCTTCATGCCCGGACAGCCGGGCGTGATCGGGGCGGCGATACTGGCGGCCGGTGGCGTGGCGTATTTTCTACAGGGCCTTGCGGTGGTTCACGCATTGGCCCGGCGGACGGCGGTTCCGGGGCTCGTTCTCGTGATCGTCTACACTTTGGTGGGCTTGCTCGGGTTCCCGGCGATCTTGATCGTCGGCCTCGGGCTGATGGAAGACTGGGCTCGGATACGTCGACGGTTCGGCGGTCCGGGTGCCGGCCAGGAGGAGTGAGATGGAAATTATTCTGCTGGAGCGCATTGAGAAGCTCGGCCAGATGGGCGACGTCGTCCGGGTGAAGGACGGCTATGCGCGCAACTTTTTGCTGCCGAAGAAGAAGGCCCTGCGCGCCACCAAGGCGAACAAGGACCGGTTCGAAGGCCAGCGCGCGCAGCTTGAGGTCCAGAACCTGAAGGCGCGCGGCGAAGCCGAAGCGGTTGCCGCCAAGATGCAGGGCCTCAGCGTCACGCTGCTGCGCCAGGCCGGCGAGACCGGCCAGCTGTACGGCTCGGTCAGCGCCCGCGACATCTCGGACGCGGTCACCGCGGCCGGCTTCACCGTGGCCCGCCAGCAGATCCAGCTGCAGGCCCCGATCAAGACAACCGGCGTGCACACCGTGCGTGTCACCCTGCACCCGGAACTGTCGGTCAACGTTAGCGTGAACGTCGCCCGCTCGGAATCGGAGGCCGAGATCCAGGCCGCCGGCGGCCAGGTTGGCGCCGAGGCGTTCTTCGAGGAAGGCGCCGCGCCGCTCTCCGAAGAGATCGACGACGAGGCGGAGTCCGCCCAGGACGCCTGACCGCGACAATTTGTCCATCCGGCGGGGCGGGGTTGCTTGGCAATCCCGCCCCGTTCCGTTTTTACCGTCCGCAACGGCCCCTTGTTGGGGGTAAACCCCTTTTGCTAGCATCTGTCCCATATGTAGACACGGACGAGGGCCGGCGTATGTGGCTTCTTGGACAAATGCTACGGCGGATATTTCGCCACGGCACATTGATTGTGATCGACCAACGTGGTGCTGCCCACGCTTTTAGCGATGGCCGCGCCCCAACCGTAAAAATCCGCCTCCACGATGGTGCCCTGGCCCGTCGCCTGCTGTTTGATCCAGCCTTGGCCGTGGGTGAGGCCTTTATGGACGGCTCGCTGACCATCGAGGACGGCGATATTGCCGGCTTCTTGGACCTTGCGACACGCAACATGGGCTGGGGCGATGTCGAGCACTGGGCCGCCCGGCTGGCCCAGGTCGTGCGCAAGATGGGGCGCCGCATCGCCCAGCACAATCCGATCGGCACCGCGCAGCGCAACGTCGCGCACCACTACGACCTCAACGGCGCGCTGTACGACCTGTTTCTCGACCGCGACCGGCAATATTCATGCGCCTATTTCATGCAGCCTGACGATTCCATCGACAAGGCGCAGGCGCAGAAGAAACGCCATCTCGCCGCCAAGCTGCTGCTGAAGCCGGGCCAGAAGGTGCTGGATATCGGTTCCGGCTGGGGCGGCCTTGGCCTGTACCTGGCCGAAGTAGGCGGCGGCGAGGTTACCGGCGTCACCCTGTCCGAGGAACAGCTAAAGGTCGCGCGGCAGCGCGCGCATGATGCCGGCGTCGAGAAGCGGGTGAACTTCAAGCTGCTCGACTACCGGCAGGAAACCGGCAAGTTCGACCGCATTGTCTCGGTCGGCATGTTCGAACATGTCGGGGTCGGCCACTATCGCGAGTTCTTCGAGAAGATCCGCGACCTGCTGACCGATGACGGCGTTGCACTGCTGCACTCCATCGGGCGTGCCGATGGGCCGGGCGCCACCAATCCGTGGGTCGCCAAGTACATTTTCCCCGGTGGCTACTCGCCCGCGCTGTCGGAAGTGATCCCGTTCATCGAGCGCGCCGGGCTGCACATCACCGACATCGAGATCCTGCGCCTGCACTATGCCGAGACGCTGCTGCACTGGCGGCGGCGGTTCAACGCGAACCGCAGCAAGATCGCGCAACTGTACGATGAACGCTTCTGCCGGATGTGGGAGTTCTATCTGGCCGCCAGCGAGACGGCATTCCGCAATTCAGGCCACATGAACTTCCAGATCCAGCTGAGCAAGAAGCTGCAGGCGGTGCCGCTGACCCGCGATTACATCACGGATTTCGAGCGCAGCCATGCACTGGCCGACATGCCGGCGGGTCCGCGCAACGTTTCGCTGGGCGAGTAGGCCAACCTTATCCTTAGGTTCCCCGTTACTCACAGGGCGTTCGGCCCGATCGGGGTTACGCTTTTGCGACGCTAGCTGTTAGTGTCCCGGTCTTCCCTTTCCAGCGCGCAGGTTCGCTGCAATGCCCATGGCCGTGCTGTCCCCGTTCCCGACCACCGAGCAAGGCCCTGGCTATCGCCAGGCGCCGCACAATCTCGAGGCCGAGGAACAGGTGCTCGGCTGCATCCTGGTCAATAACGACGCCTATGGACGGGTTCAGGGCTTTCTGTCGGCCGAGCATTTTCATTACGAGCCGCACCGGCGCATCTACACCGCCATCGCCAAGCTGGTCGACAGCGGCCAGTTGGCCAATCCCACGACGCTGAAACCCTATTTCGACCGCGACGAAACGCTGGCCGCCGTGGGCGGCGCCGCCTACCTCACCAGCCTCGCGGCCAACGCCGCCTCGATCATCGACACCGAAGCCTATGCGCGCGTGATCTATGACCTCGCCGCCCGGCGCGAGCTGATCCAGATCGGCGAGGCCATGGTGAACGAGGCCTATGACGTGTCGGTGGACGATTCCGCCGTCGCGCAGATCGAGTCTGCCGAGGCGAAGCTCTTCCAGCTCGGCGAGCACGGCAAGCCCGAGGGCAATTTTCAGCGCTTCGCCACCTCGCTGCGCACGGCGCTGGATATCGCCGAGGCGGCGTTCCGCAAGGGCGGCCTGTCGGGCGTCGGCACCGGCCTGAAGGACGTCGACACCAAGCTGGGCGGCCTGCACTCCTCTGACCTTCTGATCCTCGCCGGGCGACCCGCCATGGGCAAAACGGCTTTGGCCACCACGATGGCGTTCAACGCGGCGCGCGCCTATCACCGCAGCGGCGGCACCGAGGGCGCGGTCGTCGGCTTCTTCAGCCTGGAAATGTCAGCCGAACAGCTGGCTACCCGTATCCTTGCCGAGCAGACCGGCATTTCTTCGGAGCGCCTGCGCAAGGGCGACCTGACCGACGACGAGTTCGCCACCAAGCTGGTGCCGGCGACGGTCGAGCTGTCGGAAATTCCGTTCTTCATCGACGACACCGGCGGCATCACCATCTCGACGCTGCGCACCCGGGCGCGCCGCCTGAAGCGGCAGCACAATCTGGGCCTCATCGTCGTCGACTACCTGCAACTGGTAGAATCGTCCAACAAGAACCGCGGCGACAACCGCGTGAACGACGTGTCCGAAGTCAGCCGCGGCCTCAAGTCGCTGGCCAAGGAACTGGACGTGCCGGTCATGGCCCTGTCGCAGCTCTCGCGCCAGGTCGAAAGCCGCGACGACAAGCGCCCGCAGCTGTCGGATCTTCGCGAGTCAGGCGCCATCGAGCAGGACGCCGACGTCGTGCTGTTCGTCTATCGCGAGGAATATTACGAACTGCGCAAGCAGCCGCAGATGAACACCCCGGAGCACGCGGCCTGGCAGGAGAAGATGGACAGCATCCTGGGCCTTGCCGACCTGATCATCGGCAAGCACCGCCATGGTCCGACCGGCACTGTCACATTGCAGTTCAAGGCGGAACTGACGCGCTTCAGCGACTATATCGCCGGCGACCACCTGCCGCCGTCGTTCGAGCACTAGTCTCAGGATTTTCACATAAGCAATATCGGCGGCGTCAATCAAGACGCAGCCAAGGGCTGCTTTTGCCGAAAAGTCGTTGGGCACTAGGCAAACAACTTTCGCATCCATAGACTTCTGATCGGGGGAATGATTCACACAGTGGCTCGAAGGTCGCCGTGTGGGCATGCATCCCGAGGGGGAAGTAGTGTGCCGATCGCGGTCTACGATCATTGCGAGTCCATGTTTGTCACCAGCGCCCTGCTGCGCCTGCAGCAATTGCACGAGCGCGCGGCGGCGGAGGAAATCGAAAGCGCCGCCTACCGCTGCCAGGACAGCGGCACATGTCCGCTCACCAACAACTGCCTGCACCGTTTTCCCCAGCCCGCCGGCCCTGCCGCGCGGCGCGGCGGCGACAATGTGGTTTACCTGAGGCACGACGCCCTGCGCCGGCCGGCCGAGGACTTTACGGCGCCGCCCCCGGACGACGATCCCGAGTTCGAAACCGGCCTGGTCGACGAAGCCGGCAACCTGATCATCCGGCGCAAGCTGACACTCGCCAATGTCCAGCTGCGCGAAAAGGGACTGCGCCTGCTGCTGGACCATTGGAACAGCCTGGCCAGCGGCATCGTGCCCCGCTTCACCGCCTTCAATCCCCTTCTGGTGCGCGATTTCGGCCTGCTGGGCAGTTTCAATGTGGTTGATGTTAGCGCCACCGATGCCAGCCGCTTCACCATCGAGCTGCACGCGTCCGGCCGGGTGTTTGACGAAGATATTTCCGGCATGTCGATGGGCCAGCACAACACGCCCATCATCTCGCGCGTCCTGATGGCCGATTATTACCGCGCCAAGATCAGCGCCGCGCCCAGCTACCACCAAGTCATCCTGCGCAGCCGCGACGTGCGAACCGCCTATGCCCGCCTGATCCTGCCATTCTCGACCGACGGCCAGAACGTCAACCGGCTGCTGGTCGGCTTCCGCGGGCTTCCGGTGCCGGCCGAACTGTAGGTCCCCGGCCCCGCCCCGGCCGGTGTACACTGGCCGGGAAACAGCGTGCGCATGACCGAAGCCTTTCCCGACACCCGTCTGACCATCGACCTCGACGCCATCGTGGCGAACTGGCGCGCGCTGGCGCGCCGCGCCGCGCCCGCCGCCTGCGCCGCCGTGGTCAAGGCCGATGCCTATGGCCTGGGCGCCGTGCCGGTGGCGACGGCGCTGGCCGCGGCCGGGTGTACGACCTTCTTCGTCGCCCATGTCGGCGAAGGGGTCGAATTGCGCGCGGCGCTGCCCGATACCGCCATCGTCGTGCTCCACGGCCTCAGCGAAGGCGCCGAGGCGCTGTACCGGCAGAACCGGCTGGTTCCGGCGCTGGGGTCGCTGGACCAGATAGAACGGTGGCGCCTCGGTGGCGGCGGCCGCGCCGTTATCAACATCGACACCGGGATGAACCGGCTGGGCCTTGCGGCGAGCGACATCGAGCGGCTGCATGCCGAACCGGCCCGTCTTGCCGGCATCGAGATCATGCTGGTGATGAGCCATCTGGCCTGCGCCGAGGAACGCGACCACCCGAAGAACCCGGCGCAACTCGCGCTTTTCCGCCACCTGCGGACATTGCTGCCGGCGGCACCGGCCAGCCTGGCCAATTCCGCCGGCATCTATCTCGGCCAGGATTACACTTTCGACCTGGTGCGTCCCGGCATTGGCCTGTACGGCGTCGACCCGCTGCCCGACAACGCCCCGCACGGCCCCGGCGGCATGACCCAAGTGGTTCATTTAAAAGCAAGAATCCTGCAGGTGCGCGACGTTGACACCCCCATGACCGTTGGCTACGGTGCGACCCATCGCGTCGGCGGTCCGGGGCGGATTGCCACTGTTCCGGTAGGTTATGCCGATGGTTTCCTGCGGGGCTTTTCCAGCAATGCCGATGCTTGGCTCGACACGTACCGCGTGCCGCTGGTAGGACGCGTCTCAATGGATCTCATCACCCTCGACGTCAGCGCCGTGCCGCGCGACCTTGCCCTGCCCGGCGCCTGGGTCACGGTGCTTGGCGGCGCAGCCTCGTTGCGCGAAGCGGCGAACCGCGCCGGCACCATCGAATACGAATTGCTGACGCGGCTGGGCCGGCGCTTCGTACGTCACTATGTAGGCGGCAAACAGTGAATCCTCTCGCCGTCATCGGCCATGTAACGCTCGAATTCCTGGCCCAGACCGGGCGGCTGTCGCGCTTCACCGCCAGTTCGGTCAGCCACAGTTTCCTGCCGCCCATCTACCTGCGCCTGATCATGCGCCAGATGCTGGCGATCGGCTGGTTCTCGCTGCCCGTCGTGGGCCTCACCGCCCTGTTCACCGGCATGGTGCTGGCACTGCAGATCTACATCGGCTCGGCGCGCTTCAATGCCGAGAGTGCCGTTGCCTCGATCGTCGTCATCGGCATTACGCGCGAACTGGGCCCCGTTCTGGGCGGCCTCATGGTCGCCGGCCGGGTTGCCTCGGCGCTGGCCGCCGAAATCGGCACCATGCGCGTGACCGAGCAGATCGACGCGCTGACCACCCTGTCGACCAACCCGTTCAAGTACCTGGTGGCGCCGCGCATCATCGCCGCGACACTCACCCTGCCCCTGCTGATCCTGATTGCCGACATCATCGGCGTCATGGGCGGCTACCTGATCGGCACCCACAAGCTGGGTTTCAATTCGGGCACCTACCTGAAGAACACCTTCGACTTCATGGAAACCGTCGACGTGGTGTCCGGCCTGGTCAAGGCGGCGGTGTTCGGCTTCATCGTCGCGCTGATGGGCTGCTACCACGGCTTTCATTCGAAGGGTGGCGCACAGGGCGTGGGCAAGGCGACGACGGACGCCGTGGTCTGGTCCTCGATCCTGATCCTGACGGCCGACTACTTCATCACCGAACTTTTCTTCGCCGGCAAATGAGCGAAACCGTGAGCACCGCCGTGCCGAAGATCGCGATGCGCGACGTGCAGAAACGTTTCGGATCGAAGGTCGTGCTCGATGGACTGACGCTCGACGTGCCGCGCGGCCAGTCGGTCGTGGTGATCGGCGGTTCGGGCACCGGCAAGTCGGTCATGCTGAAATGCGTGCTGGGCCTGCTCAAGCCGGAAAAGGGCTCGATCAAGGTCGATGGCGACGAGGTCATCGGCATGAGCCCGAAGGACCGCGAAAAGGTCCTGCGCAAGTTCGGCATGCTGTTTCAGGGCTCGGCCCTGTTCGATAGTTTGAAGGTCTGGGAAAACGTCGCCTTCGGTCTGATCCAAGGCCGCGGCATGGACCGTGGCGCGGCCAAGAAGGTCGCGCTCGACAAGCTGGCCCAGGTTGGCCTCAACGCGGATGTGGGTAATCTCAGCCCTGCCGAACTCTCCGGCGGCATGCAGAAGCGGGTGGCGCTGGCCCGCGCCATCGCGGCCGAGCCCGAGATCATCTTCTTCGACGAGCCGACCACCGGTCTCGACCCGATCATGGCCGACGTCATCAATGACCTGATCAAGGCGTGCGTGCAGCGCCTGGGCGCCACCACGCTGTCGATCACCCACGACATGGCCTCGGCGCGCAAGATCGCCGACCGCGTCGCCATGATCTACAAGGGCAAGATCGTCTGGGAAGGCGCGGTGGCCGAGGTCGACCATTCAGGCAACGACTATGTCGACCAGTTCATCAACGGCCGTGCCGACGGCCCGATCCGGATGGAAGTGCGGCGCGCCTAGAGCGCGTTAGCGACCGCGTCTTCATTGGCGGGAACCGCCAGCTTCATCGCATAGTCGCGCACGTCGTCAGGCCACGCCGCGATACGCTCGGCAAATCCCTTCATGTCATGTGCAAAGAGCGCCCGGATGGCTTCCTCGAAGCCTGGCAGATCGCCCGCCACCGCCGACATGAAGCGGTAGGCGGCCTCGACGGCCTCACGATTGCGCATCTTGTCCGCGCTTTCACGCCGGGCCGCCTCGACCAGCTTGCGGAGCGCCACCGAGGCGCCGCCGGGTTGTCGCGCGAGCCAATCCCAGTGCCGCGGCAATAGCGTTACTTCGCGAGCGACCACCCCGAGCTTCGGGCGACCGCGTGGGCGAACCTCTGCTGCGAGGTGCTGCGGCTCCACCCGGGCCAGGACCAGTTCTTCCGGGCCACTCAAGTCCAGGTCGAATACTTTGCCGGTGGTGTCGTCGAAGGTCAGCGGGGTGAAGGCCTGCCGGTCCTCGACGAACCTTTTGACGGCAAGGGCGACAGTCGCCAGCGGGCCATTGGCGATCCGGGTAAACCCGTCAAAAGCCGTGTAGGTAGTAGCAGGGGCGTCGGTCATCATGGTCTCCGCGAGAGACTCATATTATATCCGGGTAAAATTAAATGTAAATATTATCCGGATATAATTAATCAGAGCCAATATGCCCAGAGGCGCGAGAAGAATTCATGCGCACGCTGGCTGATGGAGCGGCCGCGCCACACCTTGGGATCGATGCGGTCGGCATTGGCGACATCTTCCTGAAACAGGGCCTCCATCGCCTCGCCCGTCTCCCTGCCGAGGATGACCAGGTCGATCTCGTCATTGAACATGGCGCTGCGGGTATCGAAATTCGATGAGCCGATGGCCGACCAGACGCCGTCGATGACCACCGTCTTGGAATGCAGGGTTGCGTCGCGCAGTTCGTAAATCTTCACGCCCGCCTCCAGCAGGCGCGCGTAGTACGAACGCCCGGCGTGCAGCGCCAGGCCCCAGTCGGACTGACTGGGCAGCAGCAATTGCACATCGACGCCACGGCGCGCCGCCGCGATCAAATCTTCCAGCGCCTCGCGCGGCGGCACGAAGTAGCCGGTGGTGAGGAAGATGCGCGTCTCGGCACTGCGGATCGCCGACAGCAGCGTGATGTAATAGATGGGCCGGTCCTGGGCCGGCGCGCTGCCAATGACCCGCACGACCTGACCGTCGGCCGCGACCGGTGGCGGGAAGAAGCCCTCCTGGTCGATCACGGCACCCTTCTGCGACGTCCACGTCTGGATGAACAGCCGCTGCATCTCGGCCACGGCAGGACCCTCGATGGCAATGTCGGTGTCGCGCCATGCGGTGGGGGCGTCGGCGCCCTTCGGGCGGCGCAGCGGGTTGCTGGAATAAACCTCGCTGAGATTGATGCCACCCGTCACTGCGCGGGTACCGTCGACGATCAGCATCTTGCGATGGTCGCGATCATTTATGGAGTACGACGAACCGCTCAGCGATGCGCTGACGGGATTGAACGCCACCATGTTGACGCCGGCGTCGCGCAGGCGGGCGAACATTTCGTCGGGTGTCGAGGACGACCCGAAACTGTCGTAGATCAGATTGACCCGCACGCCCTGCTGACGCTTCTGAATCAGCAGATCGGACAGTTTGGTTCCTTCGAGGTCTACATCCTCGATGATGAAGTATTCGAGATTGATGTGGTTCTTCGCGTCGCGGATCAATGCGGCAATGGCCGCAAATGTCGCCGGCCCGTCACGCAACAAGATGACCTTGTTGCCCGTCGAGAGCGGCGTCTCAGACACGGCCTCTTCGAACGCGAGATGTTTTTTCAGCACGTCGGCATCTGGCGCTTCCGCCCTCAATTTGTCGAGGATCGCCCGGCTGCGCGCTGCGGTTAACGGCCCACGCGCGCCGCTGAGCTTTGGCGTCACCCCCACTTCCGTACGATCCTCGAGTGATTGCGGCGTGGTGCAGCCCGAGAGCAGCGCCACCACCAGTATCACACCGCAGAGAAATGCCGCAGTCTTGCCCATCTGTCGCGTCCCCGCCGGGGGATTCCTCCCCCGGCTTCGAGCGCTACAACGTACTGGCGCGATTTTGGTTGCGTGACCCTTCTACATGGCCACCTTGCGGTTACGCCCGAGGTCAGGCCGCTCGCCAGTCAGGGCGGCCACGCCCATCTTGATGCCGCTGATGATCTTGCCGGGGCTATCCCAGTATTCGGCATCAACGGGATCGACGCGCAGCAGACGGATGTTCGGATCGTCCGGACCCGACCACCAGGCTTTGGCCCAGGTGGACCACAATTCCTTGATCTTGGCGCGGTCGTTCGAAATTTCCGCGTGGCCGGTGACGGAAACGTATTTGTAGGAGCCGTTATCGGCGAATGCGAGGCCAACGCTTGGCGTCTGCCGGATAATCTCTTCCTTGTGCTGCCGCACGTCGGCCAGGAAATAGATCGCGTTCTCGTCCGGCTTGGCATGGGCCGACATCGGGCGGGCACGCAACGCCTCGCCTTCGCGGGTGGTCAGCATGCAAATTCCGATTTTTTCAATCAGCTCCCAAACCTGGGCAATGTCCGGCTGGTGCGCCATTGGTAAACCTCATCAGTAAAAGACAGAAAGTATGAAACGGCAGGACCCGGCCGGGGTTCCGGCGGCGCGGTCTTCGCTTCCGCCCGGAACCCGGCCGGGGTAAACAGGCGTATCGGAATCGAGGGCGCGATTTGGCCAAGCCGCAGGAACGCTTCGTCTGCCAGGACTGCGGCGCGACGTATCGCAAATGGCAGGGCCATTGCGACTCCTGCGGCAGCTGGAACCACATTGTCGAGGAAGCCGCCCGCGCGGCCATCCCCAAGGGGCTGTCCGGCGGCAAGGGCAATATCGTCAAGTTCGCGCCGCTGTCGGCCGACTCGGCAGAACCCCTCGTACGCCGCGTTTCGGGCCTGCCGGAATTCGACCGCGTGCTGGGCGGCGGCCTGGTTCCCGGTTCGGCCATCCTGATCGGCGGCGACCCCGGCATCGGCAAATCGACCCTGTTGCTGCAGGCGACCGCCGCCCTGGCGCGGCGGGGCGTCAACGCCGCCTACATCTCCGGCGAAGAGGCAGTTGCGCAGATTGGCCTGCGCGCCAGCCGCCTGGGCCTGGCCGATGCGCCGGTCCAGGTCGCCAGCGCCACCAACCTGCGCGACATCATCACCAGCCTGAACGCCACCCAGCCCGACGTGGTGGTCGTCGATTCGATCCAGACCATGTATGCCGACAACCTCGACTCGGCGCCCGGCACCGTGGCGCAGGTTCGCGCCTGCTCGCAGGAACTGGTGCGCCACGCCAAGGAGACCGGCGCGGCGGTGCTGCTGGTCGGCCATGTCACCAAGGACGGCCAGATCGCCGGCCCCCGCGTAGTCGAGCACATGGTCGATACCGTGCTGTACTTCGAGGGCGAGCGTGGCCACCAGTACCGCATCCTGCGCGCCGTGAAGAACCGCTACGGCGCGACCGACGAGATCGGCGTGTTCGCCATGACCGACGCCGGCTTGTCGGAAGTGTCCAACCCCTCGGCCCTGTTCCTCGGCGACCGCGACGGCCCGGTAAGCGGCGCGGCGGTGTTTGCCGGTGTCGAGGGCAGCCGGCCGTTGCTGGTCGAAATCCAGGCGCTGGTTGCCCCCTCGCCGCTGGCAACCCCGCGGCGCACGGCGGTGGGCTGGGATTCCGGGCGGCTGTCGATGATCCTGGCGGTGCTGGACGCCCGCTGCGGCCTGAAATTTGGCGGCCATGACGTGTACCTGAACGTGGCGGGCGGCCTGCGCATCCAGGAACCGGCGGCGGACCTCGCGGTCGCCGCGGCCTTGCTGTCGTCGCTCGCCGACGTGGCGGTGCCCGACCATACGGTGCTGTTCGGCGAAATCTCGCTCGCTGGCGAGGTGCGGCCGGTGTCGCAGGCGGAAGCGCGCCTGAAGGAAGCGGCCAAGCTGGGCTTCAGGCGCGCCATCATGCCGGGCCTTGGCAAGCTGACCCCGCCCCACAATATCGAGGCCGTGGAGTTGACCCGGCTGGCCGATCTGATCGCCTTGTTCCCGGGCGCCCGTCGCGCCCGTTCTGCCAGCGAGATCGAGTAGATGGACAACGTGCAGCTTACCGGGCTCGACCTTGCGGTCATTGCGGTCATCGCGATCTCGGCCCTGCTGGCCCTGTTTCGCGGCTTCGTCAAAGAGGTACTCAGCATTGCCGGCCTGGCGGCGGCGGGCTTCGCGACGCTCTACCTGCTCGCCCCCCTGCGTCCCTATGTCCGCCAGTATGTCGAGCCGCAATTGCTGGCCGACGGCCTTACCGGCATCGGTATTTTCGTCGTAACCCTAGTTCTGTTCTCCGTGTTCAGCCACGCCATCTCATCCAAGGTGCGCGACTCTGCGCTGGGCCCGCTTGACCGGTCGCTGGGCGTGCTGTTCGGCGTCGTGCGCGGCGCCGTGATCGTTTGCCTCGCCTACCTGGCCATGACCTGGGTCTGGGACACCCCGGAACGGATGCCGGTCTGGGTGCGCGAGGCGCAGAGCCTGCCCCTGCTGCAAAAAGGCGGCGATTTCCTGCGGCAACTGGTGCCATCCAGCATCCGGGAAAGAACTGAAAATGCCGCCCGCAACGCGGGTGGAGCAGCCCGGACGATCACCGAAACCGGCAAGATCATCCAGAACCTGCAAACCCCTGACTCCGACGGCAAAACGGTCTATAAGCCGGACAATCGGTCAACGTCCGAACCGCCGACCCGCAACCTACAGCCCCGCTGACCGGTGCGAGTGCCCATGACCTTTGTATCGACGAACCCTTTCGACGACGACAAGCTGCACGAGGAGTGCGGTATTTTCGGCATCTACGGCACGCCGGATGCCGCTGCCCACACCGCTTTGGGGCTGCACGCCCTGCAGCACCGCGGGCAGGAAGCCTCGGGCATCGTCTCGTACGATGGCACCCGCTTCAATAGCCACCGCGCCATGGGCCATGTCGGCGCCAATTTCGGCCAGCCCAAGGTTATCCAGGGCCTGCCGGGTGACGCGGCAATCGGGCACAACCGGTATTCGACCAGCGGCGACACGGTCCTGCGCAACGTGCAGCCGATCTACGCGGACCTGGCCTTCGGCGGCATCGCAGTCGCGCACAACGGCAACCTGACCAACGCCTATGCGGTGCGCAGCCGCCTGGTGAAATCCGGCTCGATCTTCCAGTCGACCATGGATACCGAGGTCATCACCCACCTGATCGCGCGCTCCGAAAAGCACCATGTGGTGGATCGGATTGTCGATGCGTTGAAACAGGTCGAAGGCGCCTATTCGCTCGTCTGCCTCACCGCGAAGAAGCTGATCGGACTGCGCGACCCCACGGGCGTTCGCCCGCTGGTGCTGGGTCACCTGAAGGGCGCATGGATATTGGCATCGGAAACCTGCGCGCTGGACATTATCGGCGCCGAATTCGTGCGCGATGTCGAACCCGGCGAACTGATCGTCATCGATGAATCCGGCCTGAACAGCCACAAGCCTTTCCCGCCGACCGCCAGCCGCTTCTGCATCTTCGAGTACATCTACTTCTCGCGTCCTGACTCGATCGTCGAGGGGCACAGCGTCTACAATGCGCGCAAGCGCATCGGCGCCGAACTTGCGCGCGAAAACGGCGTCGATGCCGATGTCGTCATCCCGGTGCCTGACTCTGGCGTGCCCGCCGCCATCGGCTATGCCGCCGAGGCGAAGATCCCCTTCGAGCTGGGCATCATTCGCAACCACTATATCGGCCGCACGTTCATCGAGCCGACCGACCAGATCCGCCACCTGGGCGTGAAGCTGAAGCACAACGCCAACCGCGTGCACATCGAGGGCAAGCGCGTGATCCTGGTGGATGACTCCATCGTGCGCGGCACCACCTCGACCAAGATTATCGAGATGGTGCGCGAGGCCGGCGCGCGCGAGGTGCACATGCGCATCGCCTCGCCGCCGACCACGCATTCGTGCTTCTACGGCGTCGATACGCCCGAACGTTCGAAGCTGCTGGCGGCGATCCACGACCTGGAAGCGATGCGCACCTACATCAAGGCCGACAGCCTTGCCTTTGTCAGCATGGACGGCCTGTACCGCGCCATGGGCCAGAAGGGCCGCGATGCCGCCAAGCCGCAGTTCTGCGACGCCTGTTTCAGCGGCGACTATCCCATTCCGCTGACCGACGAGACCGGCGGCCAGACCAGCCGCTCGGTGCAATTGTCGCTGCTGGCCGAAACCGCGTGACCGACTGATGCTCCGTTCGTTCTGGAACGGACTTTGGGGCGCGGCGGGAGCGGCTGCAGGATCGCAGGCCCCCGAGTTCATCCAGCAATACACGCAGCGCCTGGGCGGCCACGTCGACGAGCTGCGCGGGCTGGTCGATACCGTGCCGGCCGTGCAGCCCAGGCTGGAAGTACTGGCCGCCGCACAGGCCAGCCTCGAGAACGCCGCAGGCGCCGGCAAGCTGTGGGCCCTGGCGAGCCATTTCCAGCCCGACATTTTCCGGGGCACGCTGCAGGCCTATGTGCCGGCCACGCCGCTGACCGTCGAGGGACTGCTCTACGCCCTGGTAGGCGTCGGCATCGGCGTCATGATCGGCGGACTTGTTTTGCTGCCGTTCCGGCTGCTATCTCCCCGCCGCCACCACCGCCACTAGCCGGAGCCGAACATGAAGCGCCTCGACGGACGTCTCGCCCTGGTCACGGGCGCCAGCCGGGGGCTGGGTTTCGCCATCGCCAAGCGCTTCGCGGCCGAAGGCGCGCATGTCATCGCCATCGCGCGCACGCAGGGCGGGCTGGAAGAACTGGACGACGAAATCCGCAAGGTCGGTGGCACCGCCACGCTGCTGGTGCTCGACCTCGCCAAGCACGACCAGATCGACGGGCTCGCCGCGCCGATCCTCGAACGCTGGGGCCGGCTCGATATCCTGGTCGCCAACGCCGCCATGCTCGGGCGGCTTACACCACTGGCGCAGTTTCCGCCCGCGTTGTGGCAACAGGCATTCGATCTCAACGTCCATGCTAATTGGCGGCTGATCCGCGCACTGGACCCGCTGCTGCGCGCCTCGCCGGCCGGCCAGGCGATGTTTGTCACCTCGGGCGTGACCCGCCACCCCGCGCCCTATTGGGGCGCCTACGCGGTGACCAAGGCGGCGCTGGAAGCGATGGTCACCACCTATGCCGGCGAGACCGAGCAGACCAACCTTCGCGTCAACGCCATCAATCCGGGCGCCACCCGCACCGCGATGCGCGCGCTGGCGATGCCGGGCGAAGACCCGCTCACCCTGCCCCACCCGGACGAACTGACAGATGCTTTCGTCATGCTGGCCGAGGCGAGTTCGACCCGCCACGGCGAATGGATCAATGCACCAGACTGGCGCCGCCCCGCCGGCGTTACGGTGCAATAAAGCCATGGCAAAGGTGGCGAGCGACCTCAACGAAAACCTGCTCGACGTGATGGGCCGGCTGTACCGCTTCCTGTCGCAGGAATTCATCGGGCCGAACAGCGTCGAGGCGCTGACCGTCGGACAGCTGCGGGCGCTGCGCGGTATCAGCCGCACTGCGCTCACCATGACGGTCGTCGCGCAGCTCATGGGCGTCACCCGCGCCACCGCAACGGTGATGGTGGGCAAGCTGGTCGAACGCGGCCTGGCGGAACGCCTGCAGGACAAGACGAACCTGCGCCTGGTGCTGGTGCGCGCCACCGCCGCCGGGCGCCGCCTGTCGCAGAAGGTGCACCAACGCACGATCCGCCGCGCCGAGCGCCTGACCCGCCACCTAGCCAGCGCCGAGCGCGCGGCGCTGGATCGTTCGCTGCGCCGGCTGATCAAGGCGTGCGACGCCGAGGTAAAGTCCTAGCGCGCAACAGGCCGGCGCTTGTCGCGCCCCCGCCCCGCCGCTAACCTGAGACCCTAGACACGGGGTTGACCTTGGGAGGGGCCATGTCCAAGCCGGTATTTTCGGATCTCTTCACCTTTCGGGACGGCGCAACCGGAAATCCTATTTCCTGTTCTGGCTGGTCTATCTGGTGGTGATGTCGATCATCGGCGGCCTCTTTGGCAGCACGGACTCGTCGGTGGCCTACGTCATCGGCGGCCTTGTCATCCTCGCCCTGTCGATCTCGGCCTGGGCGGTTGCGGCGCAACGTTGCCGCGACTTCGGCTGGACCGGCTGGGCCACGTTGATCATCCTCATTCCGGTGATCGGTTTCTTTTTCTCGCTGGCGCTGCTGTTCATTCCCGGCGACGTGGGTTCGAACCGGTACGGTCCCGACCAGCTAGGCTCGCCGGCGGCCTGAGCCCTCAATGAAGCAACTTACGCTTCTCGTCGCCGGCGCGCTTCTCGCCCTGGTTGGCGCGGCACGAGCGGAAAATTGCGCGCCCTCGGACGTTGTCGTGCGCGTGGAGATGGCGCGGCCAATCGTTTCGGTGACGACGTCGCTGGGCATGGATGGCCTCAACGCGCTGAACCGCGACTATCAACGCCGCTTTGCCGCCGAGCGGGCCAAGACCGGTACGCTGGAACGTCTGGGTGACAACGCCGTCTATCCGTTCGAGCCGCGCATCGGCGCCCTAACCGTCACCACGCCGCTGATCCGCATCGCGGTCAGCGAGGGCGATGCGGTACGGATCGCCGGTGGCTTCTGCCGCCCGGTACGCAGCATCGTGGCGCGGATCGGCTGGCAGACGCGGCTGCGCTGGGTCGCCCGCGGGGTGGCCAACGAAAAGTGCGTCGGCGGCGAAGTGACCCGCGACCTGCGCGAGTTCGCCCAGCGCGAGGACAAGGCGCTGGAGCAGGTTTCCGCTCAGATCTCCACCGAACTCACCGCACTGGCCCGCAAGCTGGCGCTGGAGCCGCGCGCCAATGACGCAACCGGCCGGCTGACGTCCCCGCTGCAAGACCTGGCCAACCAGCGCTATGCCGATGTTAAGGCGGGCCTTGCCGCCGACTATCTGGACATGGCACGCAAGCTGTCGGGCCGGCTGCGCACCATCTGCGGCGGCGCCGCACGCAACCTCCTCAAGGGCGAGAGCGAAAGCGATACCTGAACGGGCCTGAAGGCCTTGAGGGGCGCACCCACTCGTGGTAGGTATATCCCTTAAGAAGATACGTATATTCTTAAGGGATATACCTGATGACATCGACAACTGTTTTTAGCAGTAACAAAACCCAGGCCGTACGCCTGCCGAAGGCCGTCGCCTTCCCCGAGGGCGTACACCAGGTCGAGATCGTGGTTATCGGCAGCAGCCGGGTCGTCACCCCGGCCGGGCGGCGGTGGAGCGACTTCTTCGCCATCGGGCCGCGCGTGTCCGACGACTTCGACCTGCCGCCAGGCTGAGCCGATGCTGCGCTACATGCTGGATGCCGGCTTCTGCGCACACGTCCTGCGCCGCCACCCCGCGGCCCTGCGTGACCGCTTCAACGCCGTGGCCGAACAGCTATGCGTCTCCGCCCTCACCCTGGCCGACCTGCACCATGCCGCCGAACGTTCGGCGCGCGGTACGGCCAACGTGCTGGCGGTGGAACATTTCGCTGCCCGTCTCGACATCCTGCCCTTCGGCGCCAAGGCAGCGGCCCATTACGGCACGTTGCGCGCGGAACTGGAGCGGGCGGAGTTCGAGGCCAAGCCCCGCGACATCCTCGCCGCCGCCCATGCCCGCAGCGAAGGCCTGGTCCTCGTGACGACCGACCCCGCCGCGTACGTGGGCATGACGGGGGTCATGGTAGAGGCTTGGAGCTAGCGCGGCAGGACGGCGCGCAAGCCCGCAACCACGACAACGCCAACCAGCGTCGCGATCAGGCTGTTGCCGGTCAGGCGCGTGGCCGCCACGGTCGCCGCGAGGCCGGCGGTTTCCGCCACGCCGCCATCCAGCGCAATCGGCGCCAGGAAGGCGCCCATGACCGCCAACGGCAGGGCATCCAGCCATTGCCGTACGCGGGGCGTGAGACGAACGAACCGCATGGCGACATAGCCGCCAGCGCGGCAGGCATAGGTCGAAGCCGCCAGCAGCAGGACGAGGACGACATGCTCAAGCGGCATTGCCATCCTCCCTCGGCCGCCGCACCAGCACCGCGAGGCTGCCGGCCAGAGCGCCAGCCAGGATGTAGAACTCCACCGAGACGTAGCGTCGGCACAACACGGCGACCAATGCCGCGACGACCAGTGGCAGGTAGTCGCTGCGGCGCCGCCACAGGCTGGCGGTCGTGGTGGCAAGGAAGGCCGGCAGAATGAAATCGATGCCGAAGCGGCCTGGCTCCGCAACCATCACGCCCAACTGGTAGCCGCCGATCATGCCGATCTCCCACAGCACGAACATGAAAGCACCGCTGGAAAGCAGGTAGCCGTTCTCTCCCCGGCCGTCGACATGACGGCGCATCAGCTGCGCCCAGTTTGAATCGTAAAGAAAGAAAAACGACAGGTAGGCGCGCCAGGCGGGCACCCCACCCCAGTAAGGACGCAGCGTCGCGCTCATCAGCGTAAAGCGGAGGTTCACGGCAACCGAAGCGGCAATCATCGCCAGCCAAGGCAGCGGCTCGTGCCACAGAGCGACGGCAGCGAACTGGGCGGTGCCGGCCGCCATGGCCGTGTTCATGAACAAGGCGAGGCCAAACGTGAGCCCGTGCTGCGCCGCGTAGACGCCGAACGCGAGGCCAAAGGCGAACGTCGCCAGTGCACCCGGCACGATCTCGACGGCGCCACTGCGCAAACCTTCGCGGGTGATCGGATCGTGGACCATGGCCGGGCCGCTAGTCGTCGGCGTTGACGTAGGGGTTGTCGTTCTTGCGTAAGTGGATGCGGATCGGCACGCCTTCCAGATGGAAGGTCTCGCGCAGGCTGTTGGCGAGATAGCGCACGTAGGATTCAGGAAGCTCCGCCGGGCGGCTGACGAACAGCGCGAAGGTCGGCGGACGGCTTTTCACCTGCGAACCGTAGCGCAGACGGATGCGGCGGCCCTGGTAAGCCGGCGGCGGATGCTTCTGCACGATCGCGTCGAGCCAACGATTGAACAGGGCGGTCTTCACGCGGGCGTTCCACTTGCCGTAGGTGGCCAGCACCGCCGGCAGCAAGCGCTCGGCATGGCGGCCGGTCAAGGCCGACAGCGTCACGATGGGCACGCCCTTGAGCTGTGGCAGCGAAATTTCGAGGCGGTCCTCGATGGCCTGCAGCGCCTTGGCGCGGTCCTCGATGGCGTCCCACTTGTTGACCGCGATGACGAGGGCGCGGCCCTCCTGCTCGACCAGGTTGGCGATCTGCAGGTCCTGCTTGTCGAGGCCGAATTTGCCGTCCAGCACCAGCACCACGACCTGGGCCAGGCGGATGGCGCGCAGAGACTCAGCGACGGAGAGCTTTTCCAGTTTGCCTTCGACGCGCGCCTTGCGGCGCAGACCGGCGGTATCTACCAGGCGGATCGGCTGGCCGTCATACGCCCATTCGGTGGCGATGGAATCGCGAGTCAGCCCCGGTTCGGGACCGGTAAGCATGCGCTCCTCGCCCAGCAACCGGTTGACCAGGGTGGATTTGCCCGCATTCGGGCGGCCGACAATGGCAAGCTGGATGATCGAGAGCTTTTCCTCGTCCTCGCCCGCCTCGTCGGTTTTTTTCTCTTCTTCCTCGGGCGCGAACGCGGAGAGCGCCTGGTACAGGCTGTCCAGCCCCTCGCCATGTTCGGCGGAAAGGACCATGGGATCACCGAGGCCGAGGCTGAACGCCTCCATGGCATTGGCGACGCCCTCACGACCCTCGGCCTTGTTGGCGACGAGGATGATCGGCGTCGGGCTGCGGCGCAGCCACTGCGCAAAGTGCCGGTCCATCGGCGTGACGCCGGCGCGCGCATCGACCAGGAACAGGGCCACGTCGGCATCGGCCAGCGCGGCGTCGGTCTGCTGCCGCATGCGCCCTTCCATGCTGTCGGGATCGGCCTCTTCGAGGCCAGCGGTATCGATGATACGGAAGCGCAGGGGGCCGAGACGGGCCATGCCCTCGCGGCGATCGCGTGTCACGCCTGGCGTGTCATCGACCAGCGCCTGCCGCTTGCCAACCAGCCGGTTGAAAAGCGTCGACTTGCCGACATTGGGCCGGCCGATGATGGCGACCGTGAAATCCATCGTACTAGCGCAGCGCCACGAGATTGGCGTCGTCGGTCAGGATGTAAAGGGTTTCGTTGGCAACCACCGGCGACACGGCGGCATTTCCGGACAGCTTGATGCGACCCAGCACTTCTCCGGTATAGGGCGAAAGCGATACAGCCACGCCGTTGCTGGAGGTCAGCACCAGGCGGTCGCCTCCCAGAACGGGGCCGTACCAGGTGATCGGACCCTTCTTCACCTTGGCGGTCGGGTCCCTGAAGCGTTCGAGAGCCGTGACCCAGCGGATGCGGCCGTCGCGGCGCGACAGGCACACGACCTCGGCATCGAGGGTCACGACATAGATGAAGTCGCCCGCGACCCACGGCGATTGCAGGCCCGAGAGCTCGCGTTCCCACACACGCTCGCCAGTGCGCATGTCGATGGCAACCATGCGACCGCCATGGCCGATGGCATAGACACGGCCGCGGTCGGCCACCGGATTGCCGGCAATGTCGTTGATCGTGCCGACCGACGAGATGCGGCCGGTGCGCTGCAGCGCGTCGCTCCAAGCCACCGAGCCATTGGCGGTGCTGAGCGCGAACAGTTCGCCCGACGAGAACGGCGCGATCACCACACCGCCATCGACCGCCGGCGTCGCCGCGCCGATCAGACCCGCAACCTCGACGATGCCGGCGAAGCTCCACTGCTCGACACCCGTGTTGGCGTCGAGCGCCTTCATCTGGTTGTCCTGGGTGATGATGAACACGCGGCCGGCATCTGCCGCCGGCGCCGCGCGGAGCGGCACGCCGATCTTCTGCTGCCACACCACCTTGCCGGTGGCGGGGTCCAGCGCATAGACATCGCCATAGGCGGTAGTGGCAAACAGGCGGCCACCGTCGATCGCGATACCACCGCCGATGGCGCCGCTGTCTTCACTGCGCGGCGTCAGGTCGGTCCGCCAGATGCGCCGGCCGTTCTCGGCATTGAAGGCAGAAACATTGGCCTCGGCATCCATCGCATAGATCCGGCCGTCGGCGACCAGCGGCTGGGAAAGGATGCGTTCGTCCGACGAGGCCGAGGACCCGATGCTGGTCCGCCACAGCTGCCGCAGCGAGGGGCTGAGCGACAGGTGGTGCATGACGTGGTTGGGCTCGCCGCCGGATTGCGGCCATTCCGTATTTACCCAGGGACGCGGCAGGCGAACCTGAAGGTCGGCGATGCGGGGGTCGGGTTCCAGCTGCTGGTCAAGGGCAAGGACGGACAGTCGATCACCCGGCAGAGGTGCGGTTTTCTTGCCGGCGAACAGATCCATGGAGTCACAGCCCGCCAGCAGCAAAGGCAAGGCGGTGGCAAACAGGATTCCGGCCGTCCGGGTCAATCTCATCGCTACGCCTTGGGCCCGAGGGCGGCGAGCAGTTCGGCCGCCCGGGCGCGGGCGCCGGCTGGGGCCGTGGCATCGTCCGCCAATTGCTGGAAGGCCTGGCGGGCGGCGGCCGTATCGCCCGCCTTGAGCTTGGCGGCGGCAAGCACTTCGCGCGCGGCGTGGCGCCAGATGTTTCCTTCAACCGCAATCGGGGCGAGACGCTTCTCGACCGCGGCGGGTTGTTCGACATCGAGCGCATGCAGCGCGGCATAGACGCTGGCCAGGTCGCGCCATTCTTTCTCGACGGTAGAGTCCGCGGCCAGGCGGTCATAGGCCGCAATCGCTCCGGGCACGTCCTTGGCCGCGACAAAGGCGGCGGCGGCCTGCAGGGCGGCCACGGCACGCTGGCCCGCACCGCCCTCGGCGGCGAGGTCAGTGAGAATTTTCGCGGCATCGGCAGGGCGGCCGTCGCGCTGCAGCACCTGGGCAGCCTGCAACTGCACGCCCTGGGCCTCGCGCTTCTGCTCCTGCAAATTGCGCCAGTACGAGAACCCGGCAGCAATCAATGCTATCACGACGACGAGAACTGCGACGTAGGGGCCATTACGCTTCCACCACTTCAGCAGTTCGTCGCGCCGGACATCCTCTTCGACTTCCTGGAAAGCGTCGGCCACGGCCGCAATGCTCCAACCGGTTTCACCGCGCGGCGTGTACCACGCCCGGCGGTTATATGGCAAATCGGCAAGCCGACGCAGGCACTTAAAATCCTTGGCATTTCGGGCAAGGGCCACTATCGTCGCCGCATTCATTTTTTCGGCTGGGGGACCCATGTTTTTGGGACCGTTTTTCAAGCACGCCGCCATCGCTAGCCTAGCCGTCGCGGCCCTTGCGAGCCCGGCCCTTGCCCAAGGCAAGCGCACGCCACCAGCACTTCTGGCGATTCCCTTCGAGTCGGACCGCGCCGCCCAGCGCGGCGACCGGGCCCAGATCAGTCTGAACGAGGATGCCACCCGCATCCCCGGCCATCGGATCAAGTCGTTGCCGATCGTCGATGGGAAGATGGGCGAGCATGTTCTGCTGGATGGAGTCGAGCTCTATTTCCCCTTCGGCCGGGTGATTTCGGCCTCGACTGAACTGGTGCCGGGCGACGCCCACTATGTCCGCCGGGTAAAGATGTTCGACGCCGTCCTTGGCCCCACCTGCGCCGAGGAGCCAAAGCCGGCCAGCGGCGCCGGCCCGGTCGAGGTGCGGCTGAACGGCGAACTGATCTCGGTTGTCAGCGCCGCCGCCCCGGGCGAAAGCCCGACGTTCAAGGTTGTGACGGTGGCGGAACGCCGCTGGCTAGATTCCGACCCGGTCGTGCAGCGGCTCTATGCGTCGTGTCTCGGCAGGCGCACGACCGTGGCCACCACGGCACCCGCTGTCATGGCGCCGATTCCGGACGCGGAGCCGAAGAAGGCGGTGGTCAAGACCCCCGCTTCCGCTTCGTCCAGTCCAGCAAAAAAATCACCAGCCAAATCGGAACAACAATAACCGCTCCGACTAGGACGTAATCGACTGCCCAGCCGAAGAAACCGGCGAGGTTGTTGAACAGCCGCTCGACCGTCGCGCCGAAATTGGCGATCAGCGACCGCGGCGTCACGCCCATCCAGCGCATCACCAGCCCGACGAGCAGCGACGCGAGCAGCAGCTTGACGATGGTACTGCCTATGCCTTTGGGCATCGAAATTGCTCCACTGTAGCGACCAGGCGCCGATAGCGGCGCGCGCAGAGAATACAGCACACCCCGAACAAGGGCGAAAGTAACGACAGCCCATTGACGCGCCCAAACACTTAGGATTTTACCTAAGTGTTTAACTGGCCTATGATGCACTGCCTCGATACCGGGGCATGCGTTTGAAAGGCCTTTCCATGGCAAGTGCCGCCGTCGCCATAGATGGCGTTTTCCGCGCCCTTGCCGATCCGACCCGGCGGCAGGTGCTGGAGCGGCTGGGGCGCAGCCCCGGCTCGGTCAGTGAACTGGCGGCGCCATTCGAAATGGCCCTGCCCTCGTTCCTGGAACATCTGCGCATGCTGGAAGGCTGCGGGCTGGTCCGCTCGAAGAAGACCGGCCGGGTGCGAACCTACCAGCTCGTGCCCAAGCGCCTGCAGGTGGCCGAGGACTGGCTGGCGAAGCAGCGCACCCTGTGGGAGCGCCGGCTGGATCAACTGGACGCCTATTTGCTGGAATTGAAGGAGACACAGCCGTGACCACGCCGATCGTCGTAACTCCCGATCCGAAAACCGACCTGGTGCTGGAACGCAATATCGACGTGCCGGTCGAACTGGTGTGGAAGGCGTGGACCACGCCGGAGCATCTGAAACACTGGTTCGTGCCGCGGCCATGGACCATCGCCAAGGTTGAACTGGACCTGCGCCCCGGCGGCATGTGCAGCACGACCATGCGCTCGCCCGAGGGCCAGGAATTTCCCAACGTCGGCATTTATCTTGAAGTCATACCGAACCGGCGGCTGGTGTTTACCGACGTGCTGCAGCCGGGCTGGCGCCCGTCGGAGAACCCCTTTTTCGTCGCGGTGCTCGACCTTGAAGCGACCGGCCCGGGCAGTACGCACTATGTCGCGACCGCCCGGCACCGCGATGGCGAGGCCCGCAATAAGCACGAGGAAATGGGCTTCCATGACGGCTGGGGTACCGTCGTGACCCAGCTGGTAGAGTACATCAAGGCCAAAATGTAGTTGCGCGGTCAGCGATAGTCGATCCTCACCTTGGCCGCCGCGGCGCGCGCCGCCATGCGGGCCGCATCGGTGTCACCGTCACGGATAAGGGCAAGGGCCACGCCCATACGGCGATAGGGACGCGTGGTGGGCTTGTTGAAGATACGGATATCGAGCTCGATGCCCGGCGCCGATGGCACCAGGGCACGCTCCAGGCCCGCGATGGTGAAGCCGGTCGCATCGCGGTCCGCCAGGATGACGGCCGAGGCGCTGGCGCCATGCTGCGTTATGGCGGGGATCGGCAGGCCGAGAATGGCGCGGGCGTGCAGGTCGAACTCGGTCAGGTTCTGCGAGATCAGCGTCACCATGCCGGTGTCGTGCGGCCGTGGCGACAGTTCGGAGAAGATGACATCGTCGCCCTTCACGAAGAACTCGACGCCGAACAGGCCGTAGCCGCCGAGATTATCAACCACCGCTTTGGCCTGGCGCTGCGCCTCGGCCACCGCGGCAGGCGTCATGGGCGTAGGCTGCCAGCTTTCCTGGTAGTCGCCGCGTTCCTGCCGATGGCCGATGGGCGGGCAGAAGATGACGCCGTCGCGGGTACGGATGGTCAGCAGCGTGATCTCGTAGTCGAAGGCGATGAAAGCCTCGACGATCACGCGCACGCGGTCGCCGCGCATGCCGGACACCGCATAGTCCCAGGCCGCATCGACCTCGGCCTGGCTCTTCACCGTGCTCTGGCCCTTGCCGGACGAGGACATGACCGGCTTCACCACGCAGGGCATGCCAACCTGCGCCACGGCGGCGCGCATTTCCACCAGCGTTTCGGCATAGAGATAGCGCGATGTCGGCAGACCCAGTTCCTGCGCCGCCACTTCGCGGATGCGGTCGCGGTTCATGGTCATCACCGTGGCGCGGGCCGAGGGTACGACGGACAGGCCGCGATCCTCGTAGTCCTTCAGCACCTCGGTGCGGATGGCCTCGACCTCGGGCACGATGAAATCGGGCTGGTGCCTCTCGATGACGGCGCCGAGCGCCGCACCGTCGAGCATCGAGAACACCTCGGCCTCGTCGGCCACCTGCATGGCCGGCGCGCCCGCGTAACTGTCGCAGGCCACCACATGGGCGCCGAGGCGCTTGGCCGAGATGACGAACTCGCGCCCCAGCTCGCCCGAGCCGAGCAGCAGAATTTTCTTTGTCGCCGCCATGTCCCCGCCCCGGTTTCTTGTTCAGCACTGCCGAAATATCACGCCCGGCCGGTGGCCGGCTACTGCCGGCAGGTCAGCGTCGGGGCGCCATATCCCCAGACGACCGCCGCCTCGCCCTGATGCTCCCAAAAGCTTTCGTTGCGCCCGACATAGCGGGCACCGCTGGCGGCAGGTGCGGCATACATGAGAGATACGCTGTCGCCGCGCTCCGCGATGAGTGTCGGCGGGTCTGTCGCGAAGAAATTGACGACCACTTCGCCGGCCCCATCACCGACGCAGCGGAAGGTGAACGGGCCCCGCATCCGCACCAGGCGATAGGACGCCTGCAGTTCCGCGATGCGGCGCACATATTCATCGCGGGTGCAGGCGGCCTTGTCGGCCGCCTTCCAGCAATCGTTGCGGCCCTTGACCCACCCCGACTGTTCGGCCCGTAACCGCTTCATCCCCTGCGTATCGGTCTTCCGCCGCGCGGCGGCATAGGTGCGCGCCAGTATGCGGTCGAGTGCCGCCAGGTCCTCATTGGCGCAGACCAGGAGTTCGATCTCGTGACTGGCCCGCGCGCAATCGAAGATGGGCGCGGTTGAAGCGGCCTGGCTCGCCGTCACGTCGGCCAGACCGAGCAGCATGGTCGCCAGGGTGAGACCATGAAGTATTTTCATGCGCTACTTGCCGAAGGCCTGCGCGTACTGCTCCGGCTTGAAGCCGACCAGCAGGTCACCGCCAACATCCAGCACCGGGCGCTTGATCATCGAGGGCTGCGCCACCATCAGCGCGATGGCCTTCTTCTCGTCCAGGTTCGCCTTGTCGGCATCGGGCAGCGCACGGAACGTGGTGCCGGCGCGGTTCAGCAGCACTTCCCAACCCACCTGCTTCGCCCAGCCCTTCAGTTTGTCGGCGGTCACGCCCACGGCCTTGTAGTCGTGGAAGTCGTGCGCGACATCGTGGCTTTCCAGCCAGGTGCGCGCCTTCTTCATGGTGTCGCAGTTCCTGATGCCGTGGATGGTGACGGGTTTCGCCTTGGCCATATCTATCCCTCAAGGGGCCAGCGGCCCAGTTCCCGGTGCTCCGACCTGCCGACCAGGCTTTCGACCAGCACGAAGTCGGTGACGCGCCAGCCTATCGGCTCCACCGGGCAGGCGTCGATAACTTCGTCGGTATAGAACAGGGCCAGGTGCGGCACCTGGCTTTTCACCCACTGGCGCAGGCCGGCCCGGGTGAGCGCGATGCCGAGCAGGCGATGGAACTTCACCCAGGCTGATATGTCGGCGCCATTGCGCAGCACGATGGCGGGCCTGATGCGGCTGCCGAAACTGTCAACCTGGTCGAACGAGAGGTCGAACGGTGCGGCAATGAGCGATGCCGCCGCGGCTTGCGCATCCGCCACCAGCTTTGGCGGCACCGTGGCGTGGTTGCCGAGGAAGAACAGGGTTACGTACTGCAAATCGCCCGACGCGATCCTGCCCGGCAGGTCGTGCGTACGGCGCACGACCTGGGCCAGGGCCGCCGCGCGCGCCTGCACCTTGGCCGGCGGCCGCAGGGCGAAGAACAGGTTGCAGCGCGGCCCCGCCGGGGAAACACCGTCACTGTCGCGCGCGCCCGCCGCCATGTCGCCAATCAGCCCGGGTGCAGGCCCGGCGCTTCCTGGCCCGTGCTCACGACGTATTCGGTATAGCCGCCGCTGAACTGGTGCGCGCCCTCGGGCGTCAGTTCCAGCACGCGGTTCGAGAGCCGGGCGAGGAAGTGGCGATCGTGCGAGACGAACAGCATGGTGCCCTCGAACTCCGCCAGCGCGGCGACGAGCATGTCCTTCGTCGCCATGTCGAGGTGGTTGGTCGGCTCGTCCAGCACCAGGAAGTTCGGCGGGTCGAACAGCATCTTGGCCATGACGAGGCGCGCCTTCTCGCCGCCGGAGAGCACGCGGCAGGTCTTCTCGACATCGTCGCCGGAAAAGCCGAAACAGCCGGCCAGCGTGCGCAGCGCGCCCTGCCCCGCCTGCGGAAACGAATTGTCGAGGGATTCGAACACCGTCTCGTCGCCATCGAGCAGGTCCATGGAGTGCTGCGCGAAATAGCCCATCCTGACGCTGGCGCCGAGCGTTACCGTGCCCTGGTCGGGCGCGGTCTCGCCCGCCACCAGCTTCAGCAGGGTGGATTTGCCGGCGCCGTTGGCGCCCAGCACGCACCAGCGCTCCTTGCGGCGCACCTGGAAATCCAGCCCCTCATAGATCGACTGGCTGCCATAGCCCTTGTGCACGTTCCTGAAGCCCACCACGTCATCGCCCGAACGCGGCGGCGAGCGGAAATCGAACTGCACGGACTGGCGACGCCGGGGCGGCTCGACCCGCTCGATCTTGTCCAGCTTCTTCACCCGGCTCTGCACCTGCGCGGCGTGCGAGGCGCGCGCCTTGAAGCGCTCGATGAACTTGATCTCCTTGAAGAGCATCGCCTGCTGGCGCTCGAACTGCGCCTGTTGCTGCTTCTCGTTCAGCGCGCGCTGCTGGTCGTAGAAATCGTAATTGCCGGAAAAGGTAGTGAGCGAGCCACCGTCGATCTCGACGATCTTGCCGACGATGCGGTTCATGAACTCGCGATCATGCGAGGTCATCAGCAACGCGCCCTCATAATTCTTGAGGAAACTCTCCAGCCAGATCAGGCTTTCGAGATCCAGATGGTTGCTCGGCTCATCCAGCAGCATGCCATCGGGCCGCATCAGCAGGATGCGGGCAAGGGCCACGCGCATCTTCCAGCCGCCGGAGAGCAGGCCGACATCGCCGTCCATGCGCTCCTGGCTGAAGCTGAGGCCGCCCAGCACCTCGCGGGCGCGCGCCTCCAGCGCATAGCCATCCAGTTCCTGGAAGCGCGCCTGCACCTCGCCATAGCGCTCGACGATGGCGTCCATGTCATCGGCCTTGGCGGGATCGACCATGTCGGCCTCGAGCGTGGCCATCTCGGCGGCCAGCGCACTGACCGGCCCGACGCCATCCATGACCGCGGCGACGGCGCTCTGGCCCGACATCTCGCCGACATCCTGGTTGAAATAGCCGATGGTCATGCCGGTATCGATCAGCACCTGCCCGTCGTCGGGCCGGTCCTCGCCGGCGATCATGCGGAACAAGGTGGACTTGCCCGCGCCGTTCGGCCCGACCAGCCCCACTTTTTCCCCCTTTTGGAGGCCCATCGACGCCTCGATGAACAGGATCTGGTGGCCGTTCTGCTTGCTGATGTTATCGAGGCGGATCATGGGGTCTTAGGGCTGACTGATTGAGGCGAGGAAGCTAAATGGCGGGCCGTTCTATGCCAGTAAGAGGCAAAAGGAAATGGCCGGTGCTGGCAATAAGTTGCGTGACTACCGGAAAACCGACCTATGGATAGCGCTCAATCTAAATCCACGGAAAAGACTGATACCCTGGGCTGAGATATCGCCTTGTCAGCAAGAGCGTTTACCCAACGGTGCCTTTTTAGCCTTCTTCAACTCGACTTTTGCATCAATCAACTCTAGCTGCTCCTTCCACCACTCCTGGTCTGCATCCCTTAAAGGGCTCCAAGATTTGAGGGAGAATTCGGCCTCCACATGGAGGAGGTACGATGCCAAGGAAGCGATATACGGCGGAGCAGATCATCGGGCTGCTGCGGCAGGCCGAGGT
>CANJGB010000013.1 GCA_947473805.1 Alphaproteobacteria bacterium | reverse complement strand
CGCCACTACAATACGGTGCGTCCGCATTCATCGCTGGGGTATCGGCCTCCGGCACCAGAGGCCATCGTCTGGCCAACGGCAAAACCGGTGGATCAAACGCATGCTCTAAACTAACATTCCAATCGGACCACTCAGTGGGGGACGGTCAGCTGTTTTTGTACGCCCTCAGACGCTGGACGAGGAACGTCAAACTGGCCGATCCCGTCGCCTATGCCGAGCGGCAAAGCTTCTTCGAGGACGAGGAGATTATTCTACGCATTCATTCAAGCACCCCGCTTGAGGTGACTTTCAATCGCATGGATAGAGGCGGCTTTTCACAGCTCAAAAGCGTTCCCACCGAAGCCAACGTGCAAAGCAGGAAGTATGACCATTGGAAGGGCTTCCGGTGGTCATCGGGACTTAGGGTCTCGCCGGGAACGCTATCAGCGGGTTTCTATCGCGTGGACCTGGTGCGCGACGGCGCCGTCCAGTGGAAATTCCCGCTCATTGTGCGCAAGCGCGAAGGTGCGCCCGTCGTTGTTATTGCATCGACAAATACCTGGAACGCCTATAACGACTTCGGTGGCCTGTCGAACTATGGCAACCGCGCAACGCCTTATCCGCTGCGCCTTTTCGTGCAGGCCATGACCCTGCTGAATCTTCGCGTAAGGCTGGGCGAACGCCATTGGATCCCGAGTGTCCCGCTGCCCGAGCGCCGGCCGAACACGGCATTGAACCGGGACTTCTCGGCGACCCCGCGAACCAATGGTCACCTGGCGGCGCGCGAAGCTGTCCTGATCGGCTGCCTGGAGCGCGACGGGGTGGACTACACCATTCTTTCCGACCGCGATTTCGCAACCGACCCCAGGCTTCGCGAGGCGAAGTTGCTGGTGTTCAACACACACTCCGAATACTGGTCGGACGAGATGTTGGGTCGTCTTGCAACCCTGATCAGGCGGGGCACCAGCGTTGCTTTTCTCTCGGGCAACAATGCGTATCGGAAGGTTCAGCTTCTGGGCGCCGGCATATCCGTCATTCATCAGATCGTGCCGCCGGCCGAGGTCACTCCGTTGATCGGCGCCTGCTACTCCGCCGCAGGCTATTTGAGCAATGCGCCCTATGCCATCGTCGACCGGCAGCACTGGTGCTTCGATGGGGTCGATCCGCAGGTGACCGAGTTCGGCGCAGCAGCAGAAACACACGATGGCGCGAGCGGCTATGAAACCGACAAGATTTCGGTCTTCGCGCCCGACTTCAATGTGCTCGCAATAGGCACGAACCAAGAAGGCCCCGCCTATATGGTGTGCCGGGACCACGCCAATCGCAGCTTCGTGTTCAATGCCGGTTCGGTCGCCTTCACCGCGAGCCTGGCAAGTGATCCGGTGGCCCAGTCGATCGTGCGCAATATTGTCCGCCGCGCCCTGTCGACAGGCGGGGTATCAGCTGCAATTCGCTCTGGAGAAGTCCCGGATTAGACCAGGCAAACTTCGCGTTGATTAGGCCTAGGGCAGGGTTTAGAACGGCCATTGTTGCCACGCGCCGCCAGCTCGAGGCTCTGCGGCGTCCCGACCCAAGGCGGTCCGTTTAACGTGCCAGGCGAATGACCCTTATCAGCGCTCTTCAACACGCCGCGTTCGCCCTGGTCCTGTTCCTGATTTCCTTTGTGGTCACCCGCGCCATGATCCGCTTCCGAATCATGGACGTCCCCAATGCCAGGTCCTCGCACGACCGGCCAACGCCAAAGAGTGGCGGTCTGGGCATTCTGACCGCCTTCATGGTGGGGCAGCCGTGCCTCTATTTCATCGCCGATACCGTGCGCCTGTCGGAACGCTACTTCATCGGTCTTATCATTGGTTCGCTTGCAGTGGCGGGCGTCTCGTTCCTGGACGACCTGAAGCAGCGCTCGCTGACGTTCCGCCTGTTCACCCAGATTGCCGCTACCCTCTTGGTACTGGCCAGCGGGCTGGTAATCACCGAGGTGTGGCTACCGTTCACTGGCCGGTTCGAACTGGGCGTGTCCGGCTATGTGCTGACGGCCTTGTGGATTGTCGGCCTGACCAACGCGATAAATTTCATGGACGGGTTAAACGGGCTGGTGTCGGGGGCCACCGCCATCGCCGCGGCGTTCCTCGCCGCAATCTGCTTCCTGGGCGGCAGCTTCTTCGGCTACCTGCTGGCGCTGTGCCTGTGCGCCAGTATCGCCGGCTTCATTCCGTGGAATTTTCCCCGCGCGCGCATTTTCATGGGCGATGTCGGCAGCCAGTTCGTCGGCTTTTCCTTCGCCGTGCTGGGGGTGATCGCGGCGCAGTTCGACTTCAATCGCACGTCATTCATGATCGTGCCGATCCTGCTGTTCGCGCTGTTGTTCGATGCGATCTTTACGTTCATTCGCCGGCTGATCAGCGGCGAATCGGTGATGCAGCCGCACCGCACGCACCTGTACCAGTTGCTCAACGGGTCGGGCTGGACCCATGTGCAGGTGACCAGCCTGCACCTGGCTTTCGCGGTGCTGCAGGGTCTGACCGGCCTGTGGTTCCTGACCGTATCGTCAGGCCACCGTATCCTGCTGTTCCTGCCCTTGCTGCTGGTGCAGGTCGGCTATGCGATCTGGGTGTACCGGCGCGTCGCCAAGGCCGAACTCGCGATCTAGCGCGTACCGCAATATTCCCGCTTGTTGTCCACGCCGTCGAACGAACCCTGCGCGTTCGGGTATTCGAACCAGACGGCCGAGCCGTCCTTCGAACACTTGTCAGTTCCGATATAGCGACCACCGGGCCCCGCACAGGCGGAAACTGCGAGGGCAAGGCCCGCGGCGAGCAGGGGAAGCACGAACAGATTCTTCATTTTGACCTCCGGTTTCGCGGAGGAAACGCCGGGAACTAGCGCAGGTCCCCCCGCTGTACCACCTTTACGCCCGCTACTTGGCCGGCGCACTGGGTAGGACCAGGCCGGCGGTAAAGCCGCCGTCAATGATGTGGTCCTGGCCGGTGATGTAGTCGGAAGCATCCGACACCAGGAACAGGGCCAGCTTGGCGATGTCCTCGACGTCACCGGCGCGGCCCAGTGGCGTCGCCTTGGCCATCGGCTCGATATAGGGCTGGCCGGTGTTGAGCTCGCTCAGCACCAGGCCCGGACAGATGGCGTTGACGCGGATACGCCACGGCGCGAATTCCAGCGCCGCGCACTTCGTCAGGCCGCGTACCGCCCATTTACTGGTCGCATAGGCGGCGAAGCTGTTACCGCTATACCCAGCAGTCGAAGCGATGTTCACCACCGCGCCACCGCCACCGTCGCGCATGATGGGTGCGATGGCGCGCAGACCGAACAAGGTGCCGTCGACGTTCACGGCCATGACCTTGCGCCAGCTTTCCGGGCTGGTACCCATGATCGTCTGGCGATCGTTGATGCCGGCGTTGTTGACCAGGATGTCAATGCGACCGAAGCGTTCGCGCACCGCGGCCGCGGCCTTGATCCAGTCGGCTTCGAGCGAGACATCGACGTGAACGTACATCGCCTTGCCGCCGCCCTGCTCGATCTCGGCGGCCAGTGCCCTGCCCCGGTCGTCGAGAATGTCGGCAATGGCGACCGAGGCCCCCTCACGTACGAACAGCTTCGCCTCAGCTGCGCCCATGCCGCGCGCGCCACCACTGATGAAAGCCACCCTGCCTGCGAGACTGCCCATGATCACACCTTCGAAAACTTGCCGCGACCGAAATAGCGGTCGAGGGCATCGGGATTTTCGGCCTGAAGCTTGGCGAAGTCGGCGCGCGGCACGGTGTCGAGCCACTTCTGCATGCGCTGCGCCGCCGGGCGGGCCGCGATTGCTTCGTTCCAGCGGGCGATAGTCGGATGCTTGTCCATCGGTACGGCCAGGATCGGATTGCGCACCCAAGGCCAGAACGCCATGTCGGCAATGCCGTATTCATTGCCACCGATCCAGGTGCTTTCGCCCAGGCGCTGTTCCAGCACGCCAAACAGGCGGTTGACCTCGGTGCCATAGCGGCTGCGCCCATAGTCGTTGCCAGGCGGAGCAAATTTCATGAAGTGGACGTATTGGCCCGACATCGGGCCGAGCCCCCCCATCTGCACCATCAGCCACTGGCTGACGATATGACGGGCGCGCATGTCGGCCGGCCAGAACCGGCCGGCTTTCTCCGCCAGGTACATCAGAATGGCGCCCGATTCGAACAGTGTGAAGGCCTTGCCCCCCGGGCCGTCGGAATCGACGATCACCGGCACCTTCGTATTCGGGTTCAGGGCCTGGAACGGCGGGGCAAATTGTTCACCCGTAAAAACATTCACAAAGGTGAACGTATAAGGCAGGCCGGTTTCCTCAAGCATGAGGATGACCTTCTGCACGTTCGGACTGCTCATGCCGTAGACTTCGATCACCCTCGCCTCCCTCCAACCGCCAGGCCTGTCCGCCAGGCGGACAAGGACCTCAGGACGGAACCGCGTCGTTCCACATCGTCTGCAGGCGAACGCTCTTGATCAGCCAGCGCCCGTCGTGCCGTTCGTACTCGTCATGCGAAAAGGCGAAGCCGTGCAAGGTGGGGATTGGTGAGCCCTTGGGCTGTCGCGTTCTGTATTCGAGCCCCCAGATGCCGCGCGCCCTGTCAGGCGACACCAGCTCGATTTCGGGCAGGAAGCAGATGTGGATGGAACAGCCGTCGCCCAGGGCGTCGCTCATCGACTTGATCACCGCCGGAATGCCGACAATGGCGCCCTGGAATTCCGGCAACGCCTTTTCGTCGCCCAGGTCTATGCGAGTATCGGTTGTGTACGTCTTCTCCAGTTCGACCCAATCCTTGGTGTCGATGCAGCGGCAGTAGCGTGACTTCAACTGCTTGATTTCCTCGATAATCTCCAGCGACGCCTTCATTCATTCCTCCCTTGTCCAGGGACATTAGCCCGGACCCGGGCGCCCCGGCGACAGGCTATTTTCTGCGAGACATTTTTCTGCTGCCGGACCAAGATGCGCCGCAATTTTGCGCCACACTGTTGGCGTTTCGCGTCAGGGAGGAAAAAATGGGTGCCTTGTCAGGCAAAGCCGTCGTCATTACCGGAGCGGGCCAGGGTATCGGTGCCGCGACCGCGCGCAATGTCGCCAAGCGCGGCGCGCAGGTGGTCGTTAACGACATCAGCCAGAAGCATGCCGATTCTGTTGTGGCCGAGATCAAGGCCGCCGGCGGTGAGGCTGTCGCGGACTATTCGAACATCGCCACCTGGGCGGGCGCCGAGCAGTTGATCAACCAGTGCGTCAAGTCGTTCGGCAAGATCGATGGCCTGGTGACCAATGCCGGCGTCATCACACCCGACCGCATCGACGAAGCCAAGGAATCCGACATCCGCCGCATGGTCGAGGTCAACATCTTCGGCACCGCTTTCCCCGTCTCGCACGCGGCGAAGCAGATGATCAAGCAGCGCAGCGGTTCCATCGTCTGCGTCGGGTCCGGTTCGTCGATGGGCTCGCCGACTTTGTCGACCTACGCCGCGACCAAGGGCGCCGTTGCCAGCTATGTCTATTCGTGGGCGGCGGAGCTTGCCGAGTTCGGCATTCGCGTGAACTCGCTGCTGCCGAACGCGGCGACCAGCATGCGCACGATCAATGACGCCTACCGCAACAGCCACAACATGGGCGCGCATTTCACCCCGGTCGTCCCGCCCGAGGCGAATACGCCCGTGGTGGAGTACTTGCTCTCGGACGAGAGCAAGGGTGTCAACGGCCAGCAGCTCAAGATCACCGGCAACGATTTCTGCCTCGCCACACATCCGGCCAATTTGCATCCGGTCGTCAAGCGTGACCAATGGACGATGGAGGCCATTGCTGAACTGTTCCGCACAGATCTTGCCAAGCGGCAGCTGCCGCTGGGTCCGGCCACCATCAAGGTGGAAGTCATTTCGTAAAAGCCGTGCCGCATAAAAACCGAAAGAGGAATGCCATGACCAAGAAGTCCGCGATGCAGCGCCGTGCGCTGCTGCTGTCCACCGCCGCGCTCGCCGCGCTGGCGATTGCCCTGCCGCTGTCGCCGGCCCAAGCGCAGAGCAAGGAACCGCTCAAGATCGGCGTTATCATGCCGATGACCGGCTTCGGCGCGCCGACCGGCGTCAGCAGCGAAGTCGGCCTGAAAATGGCTATTGAAGACGTCAACAAGGCCGGCGGCATCCTGGGCCGCCCGGTGACCTACACGCTGTACGACGACCAGTTTGACCCGACCCAATCGGTCTCGCTGGCCAAGCGCCTGATCAGCAGCGACAAGGCCGAAATCATTATCGGCCCGCAGGCAGGCCAGCTGGCCCTGGCGGTCATGCCCATCATGACGGAAGCCAACATCGCCTATTTCACCGCCGGCAGCCCCACGGGCGTCACAGTGGCCCAGGGCCCGACCTTCTTCAGCGTGCAGATCAGCGCCGAAGAGCAGGTTGCCGCCATGGTCGATTGGGCAATCAATGTGAAGAAGGCAAAGACCATCGCCTTCCTCGGCGACGGCGGCGGCAACGGCAAGGCGATGGCTGAACGGTTCAAGACCTACGTGGTCGAAAAGGGTGTGAAGGGCATTCTGGAGCAGTACGAGCAGCCCAGCACCGACATGACGCCGCAGCTGTTCGCCCTGCGCCGCCAGAACCCGGACATCATCGCCTTCCAAGCCTCGACCGTGCCTGACGAGGCGACGTTCCTCAAGAACATCGACCAGATCGGCTGGAACGTGGCCACCGTCCACTCGGCGACATTCACCGCCCTTTACGGCCCCGTGCTGAAGGCGGCAGGTCCGGAGGCGATCAAGCACGCCACCGGCGCCGTGCAGATCAAGAGCTTCACCTATTGCACCAATGACCCGGTCGGCGTCTCGCCGTATGCGAAGTTCCTGGAGCGGATCAAGGCCGCCTATCCGGCCAATAACGACCAGATCGCCAAGAGCCTTGCGGCCTGGACCTATGACTCGGTCATGCTGGCGAAGGCATCCGCCGATGGTGCGGGCTCGACCGAAGGCCGCAAGATGGCCGCGTGGCTGGAAAACAATACCGTCAAGTCTCTGACGGGCGACCTGCGCGCCACGAAGGACACGCACTTCCTCGGCAGCGCCACGACGGCGACGGTGATCGAGGATCCGGGCAGCCTGCGTGCCGACGGCATGACCAAGCGTTCGGGCTGCTGATTGCCACCGGCCCCGTCCTTCCACAGTGTGGAAGGACGGGGAGCGGATTTGCCGGCTCCGAAAGCACGTGCTAGCCTTCCCGGAACAAATGTTCTTGGGAGGATAATGTGAAAACATTAACGACATTGCGCCGGTCAGCCCTGCTTGCCGGCGTTTTCTTTTTGGCGGCGGGCACGGCGTTCGCACAGAGCAAGGAACCGTTCAAGATCGGCGCGGTCTATCCGATGACCGGCATCGGCGCAGCGGCCGGCTACAGCAGTGAGATTGGCACCCGCCTGGCCATTCGCGACTTCAACGCCGCCGGCGGAATCCTGGGCAGGCAGATACAGTTCATCCTGACTGACGACCAATTCGACGCCACCCAGTCGGTCGGCATGGCCAAGCGCCTGGTCTATTCGGACAAGGTCGATGTCGTTCTGGGCCCGCAGGCAGGCGGTCTCGCGCTCGCCGCGGCGCCGGTCATGGCTGAAGCCAACGTTCTCTATTTCTCCATCGGTTCGACCGGGCAACTCGTTCCAAAGACCGCCCCGACCTTTTTCAGCATGCAGCCGCTACCGGAAGAACAGGGCTTCGCCATGCTCCACTGGGCCGCGGACGTCCGCAAGGCCAAGACAGTCGCCTTCCTGACAGACAACAGCGCCAATTCGAAGACGATGACGGAGCCTTTCCGGCCCTACGCCGAAAAACTGGGCATGAAGGTTACGGCAATCGAGCAATTCGATCTCGGCGCCACCGATATGACGCCGCAATTGCTGGCGCTAAGGCGCAGCAATCCTGACGTCCTGCTGCTGACCGGCAGCTCCGCGCCCGATATGGCGAACGTGCTCAAGAACATCGACCAGATCAACTGGAACGTCCCGATCGGCGGCAGCAGTACGCTCGGAATCCTCTATGCGCCAATCGCCAAGATCGCAGGTCCCGCCATAATGAAGCGCGTATCGTCGGCGCTGCAGGTCAAGGCATTCACCTATTGCACGGGCGACCCGCTTGGCCAGTCCGACTATTCCAAATTTCTCGCACGCCTGAAGGCCGAGGACCCCAAGGGCTACGACCAGATCTCGTACAGCAACGCAGTCTATATGTACGATGCGATGCACTTCGTGAAAGCGGCCGCCGAAGGAACCAACTCGACCGATGGCCGCAAGATGGTGGCCTGGATCGAGGAGAACGCGCCGAAGGTGAAAGCGATCAGCGGCGTGCTGAAGGCAAGTTCAAGTTCACACTTCCTGGCGAATCTGGGGACCATCACGATGGTAGAGAATCCCGATACGATCCGCCCCGACGGCACGATGAAGCGCGCCGGCTGCTGACGCGCTTACAAAGAAAAGGGCGCCGGCACGACCAGCCGGCGCCCTTCGCTTTTGTGGGATCAGGCCCCGGCCGGGATCGGCGTCGAGGCCCAGCCGACAATGGTCCAGCCCTTGTCGCCCTTCACCCAGGTTGACATGAACAGGTTGTTCATCTGGATCTTGCGCTTCTCGGCCAGGATTTCGACGTCGAGCTGGATACGGCCGTTCATGACCGCCGCATTGCCATAGACGCTGACCGTAATGTCGTGCTTGCGCGGGTTGAGGTAGCGCACCTTGCCCTCGCGCATGCGGTCCAAGTAGGGCTTCTTGCCCTCGGTGAATCCGTTGTTGTGCGTATAGAAGAAATTCTCGCCCATCAGGCGGTCGAGCGCCGCGATGTCGTCGGCAACCATTGCGCTCAGGCGCGCGTCGTCGGCGGCAATCACTTCGGCAGCAATCTTATCGGTCACGAGTCTATCTCCAATCAATCGCGGAAATCGGGATACTTGGAATCGAGCATTCGGATGAGCGCCGGCCAGGCCGTCTGCGCTGCCATGCCGCCGTTTTCCTTGATCTGCTGCTTCACGGTGTCCTGCGCGGCCTGCGAAGCGGCGACAACATCGCGGTTGCCCGCAAGCGCGCGCACCTGGATGTTGCAGGCGCGTTCGAGGAACCACATGCGGGTAAAGGCCTCGGCCACCGTGCCGCCCACGGTCATGGTGCCGTGGTTGCGCAGGATCATCGAGGTCTTGTCGCCAAAGTCGGCAACGATGCGCGAACGCTCGTCAAGATTCAGCGCACCACCCTCGTAGTCGTGATACGCCAGCGAGGCGAGGACGACCATCGAAGTCTGGCTGAGCGGAAGCAGGCCCTCGCGCTGCGCCGAGACGGCGGCACCGTCGGCAGTATGGAGGTGCATAACGCACATGGCATCGTGCCGGGCGCTGTGCACCGCACTGTGAATGGTGAAACCCGCCCGGTTCACGCCATAGCCGTTCGACAGCACGATGTTGGCGTCGAGATCGATCTTGACCAGCGATGACGCGGTAATCTCGTGGAACATCATGCCGTAGGGATTGATGAGGAAATGTCCATCCTCACCCGGCACCCGGATAGAGAGATGGGTAAAGATCAGGTCATCCCACCGGTAGTGGGCGACGAGGCGATAGCAGGCGGCAAGATCCACCCGCGCCTGCCATTCAGCGGCGGAGACCTGTTCGCGGATGGGTTTCGTGGTCGGTTTGTTGACCAAACCAATGACGACGTTCATCGGCCTTCCTCCTGGCGCAGCCTGTTGGCCGGGATTGTGCCCCGCCGGACCCGCCTGGGCCAGCACGATTTTCCACCGGCTGGAATGTCGGCGAATCAGCATGGCTGCCTGGAAAGCGCCGGTGCTAGGCTTCACAAAAGCCGCCTGAGACGGCCCGGAGGAAAGACATGCGCGTAACCGGCATGGTGATCACTTTCATCGACGTGGAGATATCGGCCAGGGACGAATATGACCGCTGGTGCGACCTGGTCCTGATGCCGGAAATGGCGGCGCTGCCCGGCCTCGCCGCGGTGCGCCGCTATCACGCGGACGATGACATCATGGCCTATCGCCACGCACGGCCCGAGTCACCGCCCATCGGCGATGCCCGTTACGCCCTGGTCTGTCTGATCGGCGACGAAGACCTGGATGCCGCGCAGAAATCGCTCGCCGATCTGGCCGCGCGCTTGAGGCATGAGGGCCGTATGTTCGGCCAGAAAAAAGTCACTTTCTCGAACCTGTACCGGCTGATCGGCAGCTGGGCGGCGCAGGGCATTCCGGTGTCGGCAGATGCGATGCCGCACCTCGCGCATGTCGGCATCCAGATCGCGACGGGATTCATCCCAAGGGTTGAGGATATTGCCGAGGCCAGCGCCTGGTACATCCAGCATTACATCGACATGCTGACGGTGCCCGGCTGGCTGGCGGCACTGAAGTTCGAACCGCATGGCGAGGAAGGGCTGGGCCGCTGCCTGCACATGTTCCTGCTGGACCGGCCACCACGGGTCGCGCATGAGGCGCTCGAGGAAATCCTGCCGGCGTGGCGGGCCACCGGCCTCAGCCCGCATCCGCGCGGCCTGTACTACCGCACCTTTTCCGGCCCCTTCTCCAGCCTTGCACCGCTCCAGCACCGGGATCAGCCATGACCGCCAACCAGCGCACGCTCGAAGTCCTGCTCGACAAGCAGGAAATCCACGAACTGCATTGCAAGTATTGCCGCTCGGTCGACCGGCGCGACATCGAGCTGATGCGCTCGACCTTTCACGACGACGCGGTCATCCATCACCAGCCCTGGTACGACGGCCCGGCGACGCCCTATTTCGACATGGTCGAGAAAAGCTCGAAGGGCCACCTCGCCGGCTCATGGTCGCACATGGTCGCCAACGAGCTGACCTACGTTGACGGCGACCGCGCCAGCAGCGAGTGGTACCTGTTCCAGTATGACCGCATCATCACGCCCGAGCAGGAACTGGACTTCATCGTCGCCGGACGCTTTCTGGAACGACTGTCGCGGCGCGACGGCGTGTGGCGGGTGTCGGAGCGGCAGCTGGTACGTGACGTGACGCGCGTCGATCCGGTGGGCCAGAAATGGCTGCCGCACTGGCCCGACCTGGCGCAGGGCATTGCCGGCCAGACCTCGCGCGACGACCTGTCGTATCAGTACATGCTGGATGCGCCGCCGGCGAAGCCGCGCGGCTGAGCGTCAGAAGGCCGTCACCGGCACGAAGGTCCGCTCGAAGTCGGTGACCGGCAGCGGGCGGCCCAGCAGGTAGCCCTGTGCAAAGTCGCAACCCTCCGCGGCCAGAAGGTCGAGCTGCGCCTGGGTTTCGACGCCCTCGGCGACGACGCGCAGGCCCAGGCTGTGCCCAAGGCCGATGATTGCCCGCACGATGACGAGCGCGTCCTGCTTGTCGCCCAGGTCGGCGGTGAACGAGCGGTCGATCTTGATGACGTTGACCGGGAAGCGCTTGAGATACGACAGGCTGGAATAACCCGTGCCGAAATCGTCGATGGACAGATGCACGCCACGCATCGTGAGCGCCGCCAGCGTACCGCCGGGATCGCCGCCCTGGTCGATCAGCATGCTTTCGGTGATCTCGAGTTCGAGCGCCTCGGCCGGCAGGTTCGCGCCGTCCAGCGCCTCGGACACGGTTTCGAGCAGGTCGGCATGCTTGAACTGCACAGCCGACAGGTTGACTGCAACATGGAAGTCGTCGAGGCCGGCACGACGCCAGGTCTGGGCCTGGCGGCAGGCCTCGTTCAGCGCCCAGGCGCCAATCGGCACGATCAGGCCACTGCGCTCGGCGAGGGGGATGAACTCCATCGGCGACAGCAGGCCCTCGTCGGGATGCTCCCAGCGGATCAGCGCCTCGGCGCCGACCAGGCGACGGGTCACCATGTCGAACTTGGGCTGGTAGTGCAGGCGCAGTTCGCGGTTGCGCAGCGCGCGGCGCGCGGCGCAGGCCACCTTCCAGCATGCGCTGACGTTGCAATTGCTGGTTCAGCTCGGCGCTGAAGTATCGGACACGATTGCCGCCTTCGAGCTTGGCGCGGTCCATCGCAAACGTGGCATGCGCCAGCAGGTTATCAGCATCGGTGCCGTCGATCGGGGCCAATGCCACGCCGATGCTGGCGGACAGCATGATCTCGTTGCCGGAGACATGGAACGGTTCCGAAAGCTTGGTCAGCAAGCGGCGCGCGACCGTTCCCGCACCGTTGGCATCCTCGAGCGCAGGCAACAAGGCCGCGAATTCGTCACCCTTGATCCGTGACAGGGTGGCACGCGGGCGCGGCTCGGTCGAGATACGGCGCGCCACTTCCTGCAAAATCTGGTCGCCGATGCGGTGCCCGAGGGACGCATTGATGGATTTGAAGCCATCGAGACCGATCAGCATGATGCCGACCGGCTGTGCGATGGAAGCCTCTGCATGGATGAATTCACGCAAGCGCTGCCCGAACAGTGCCCGGTTTGGCAGACCCGTAAGGTCATCGTGGGTCGCAAGACGCTGACGCTCGGCCGCGTCGTGCTCGCGCAGCATCGCCACGTTCATCGCCATGCGAGTCAGCAGCGCGTTGACCCCGCAGGCAATTGCGTCGACCTCGACCACGCCCTGGGACTGGACACTCACCGGTTCGGACAAGGCAGCCAATTTGGCTGCCGCATTGACCGACTGGCACAGCCTTGCGAGGGGGCGCAGGGCAAGCCAGCGAAGCAGGTAGGCGGCGCCCATCGTCTCGATCGCGGCGGCAAGGATCGCGGTGACAATGACTTCCGGCAGCGGCAGGCCGTTGAGCCAGTCCGTGGCCGCCAGCGTCAGCAACACGGCAAACAGCTTGAGCCCACACAGCAGGACGAACACCGCAGCAGCCAGCCGCCGGTCGAGACGATCCACACCGGCCAAGGCCCGGAGGGACCATGTCGGGTGTTTATGATTGTCGCTGATGAGTTCCGTGCTAATCACGGTTTGCCGTTTCATTGGTCGAACCAGCCCGCACCCTACGCGGGCAAGGGTTAAAGATGTCCTTACGCTACCCATACCTAGGCGGCATTTCCGACCCGGCCTGGACCGCGGAAATGATCATTCCGTACCGCGCTTTAGGCGCGATGGAAGCGGTCCTCGAGGCGATGGCCGAGGCCAGCAGTTCGTTCGAAGAGGGCGCGGCGCCAGACCCGCTGCAGCCGGCGGTATCCTGGGTCCTGCAGCTCATGTTCGAGACGGCGCCGGACGAGGCGCGAATCCGGCACGCGGTGGCTGAAGCCGCCGCAATCGCCGGGATCGATGCGCCCGAGGTGAGGTTCCGTCACCTGCCTGCGCAGGACTGGGTTTCGCATACCAACCGCCTGTTCCAGCCCCTGCGGGTCGGACGCTTCCTGTTGCACGGCGCCCATGACCGCGAGCGCGCACCAGTCGGCCGCGGCACGCTGCAGGTCGATGCTGGCCAGGCGTTCGGAACCGGGCGAGCACCCTCGACCTTCGGCTGCCTGCTGGCGCTGGACAGGCTGGCCCGGCAACGACCGTTGGGCCGGGTGCTGGATCTGGGGTCAGGTTCGGGTGTTTTGGCCATGGCCGCGGCGCGGCTGGGTGCAGATGCCGTCATGGCCACGGACATCGACCCCGTGGCGGTGAAGGTGGCCCGGGACAATGCGAGGCTGAACCGGTTGCCCGGCATCGCCATGGTGGCGGCGACAGGCTTCCGCCACCGCCGGATCGCGGCGGCAGCACCGTTCGACGTCATTGTCGCCAATATACTGAGCGGGCCGCTGTACCGGCTGGCCGAGGCGGCGGCAAACCATAGCGCCGCCAGCGGCGCCGTCATCCTGTCCGGCCTGTTGGGCTGGGAGGAGCGGCGGGTTCGGGCGCGTTACCGCGCCGCGGGCTTCGTCTTTACCGGCCGGATCGCGGTCGACGGGTGGCACACCCTGTCGTTCCGTGCCGGCCGGGCAAGACGGAAGGCCCGTTAGGCGGCGACATTGACGTTCGCCGGGGCCGTGTTTTCGTTCGCCGGCTTGCCGGTGCGCACGTCGATGCCCTCAAGCACGGACTCGATATCGCAACGGGTCAGGCCCATATCGGCCAGCTGGCGGTCGTCGAGCGACAGCAGTTCGGCCTTGGCGGCCTGACGCAGGCGCCAGTCCTCGTAGGCGCGCACAGCCTTGAAACCCAGCGACGCGAGGCTGGCAAGGCCGTTGGCGATCGCTTCGCCGACGACAGCAGCGCGCTCCACATTCCCTTCACGCTCGACATATTCGCCGGCGGGCAGGGTGTCGCGCAGGTAGGCGTAATTCGTGGTCATCTTCATCTCCATTTGCAGACCATCGTGGCCCGCCCTCAGAATGTTGCACCGCACCCTAGTAAAATCAATGGATTGAGCCAATCCCAGGCGGAAATGCTGCTCTGCAAAAAACGCATGGCACGGTTGTAGGAAGGCCGGCGCGGGGCCATAATTTCACCATGACCTCTTTGCAGGAACTGCTCGACCGGCCGGAAACCGCCGCCCATTTGCAGGGCCTGGCTGCTGCCCCAGCCCCATTCGGGACTCCCCAGGGGCTGGCTCTGGCCGCCCCGGGCGCCGCTGCCGCCCTGACTGCCGACCTTGCAGCCTGGACAACCCGCACCGCCGCTGGCTTCGACAGTGCGGCGGAACAGCCGGCCCAGTCTGCCACCCGCCTCGCCGAGCTCAGGGCCGAACTGGCCAAGCGCAGCCTCGACGGCTTCGTGGTGCCGATGACCGACGAATATTTCGGTGAATACCTGCCCCGTCGCGCGCGCCGCCTCGTCTGGCTCACCGGCTTTACCGGTTCTGCCGGCATGGCCATCGTGCTGGGCGACAAGGCGGCGGTGTGGAGCGACGGGCGCTATACGCTGCAGCTGCGCGACCAGGTCGATGCGTCCCTCTATGAACTGCACCACCTCACCGACGATCCACCGTTCGCATGGCTGGAAGCGAACCTGACGCGCGGCGCAAAGCTGGGATACGACCCGCAACTGCATACGCTGGACGGTGTGGCCAAGCTGAAAGCCGCGTGCGCCAAGGCCGGCGCGCTACTGGTGCCGGTCAAGACCAACCCTATCGACAGTGTCTGGACCGGCCAGCCGCCGGCGCCGCTGGCTCCGGTCGAACCACACCCGGAGAGCTATGCGGGCGAGAGCTCGGCTGCGAAGCGCGAACGCCTTGCCGCAGCGCTGAAGAAGGACGGCGTCGATGCAGTCGCGATCACGCTGCCGGAATCTATTGCCTGGCTGCTGAACATCCGTGGTGGCGATGTGCCGCACACACCGCTGGCGCTGGCGCGCGCGATCCTGTTCGCGACCGGCACGGTCGACCTGTTCATTGATCCGCGCAAGCTGACACCGGCGACGCGGGCGCATCTGGGCAACGGCGTGCTGGTGCGCGACGAAACCGAGTTCGGCCCGGCCCTAGCCGCCCTCGGCCATGCGCGCAAGATCGTGCAGGCGGATCCGGGCGCGGCCTCGGCCTGGCTGTTCGACATGCTGACCGATGCAGGCGCGACAATCCGGCGGGCGGATGATCCGTGCCTGCTGCCCAAGGCGTGCAAGAACGCGGTCGAACTTGATGGCATCCGCGCGGCGCACCGGCGCGATGGCGCGGCCGTGGCCACGTTCCTCGCCTGGCTGTCGCGCCAGGCGCCGGGCACGGTGGATGAATTGACCGCAGCCGAACGGCTGCAGGAGTTTCGCCGGGTCAGCTCGCTGATCCGCGACCTGTCATTCCCGACCATTTCCGGCAGTGGCCCGAACGGCGCCATCGTCCACTATCGTTCGACGACGAAGAGCAACCGCCGCCTTGGCGCGGGCGAACTGTACCTGCTCGATTCCGGCGCGCAGTACCTGGACGGCACGACCGACATCACCCGCACCATCGCCATTGGCCAGCCGAGCGCGGAGATGCGCGACCGCTTTACCCGCGTGATGAAGGGGCATATCGCGCTCGCCACCGCGATATTCCCTGTCGGCACCACCGGCAGCCAGCTGGACGCGCTGGCACGGCTGCCGCTCTGGCAGGCCGGGCTCGACTACGACCACGGCACCGGCCATGGCGTCGGCGCCTATCTCGGCGTGCACGAGGGACCGCACCGTATTTCCAAGGTTGCCAACACCGTCGCGCTGCGGCCCGGCATGGTCGTCTCGAACGAGCCCGGCTACTACAAGACCGGCGCCTATGGCATCCGCCTGGAGAACCTGGTCGCGGTGACCGCCCTGCCCGCGCGGCCCGGCGACGAAAAGACGATGCTGGGCTTCGAGACGCTGACCCGCGCGCCGTTCGACGTGACGTGCCTCGACCTGTCGCTGATGACGCCGGCCGAGATTGCCTGGCTCGATGCCTATCATGCCGATGTACGCGCGACGCTGCTGCCGCTGGTCGATGGCGAGACCGCGACCTGGCTGGATCAGGCGACGCGACCGCTAGGCTAGGAACATCGGCACTTTTCAATCGCGCTTGCGGATTCTAGGGTCGCTGCACAAAAACGCAGCGAGGAAACGCATGATCTACATCCACGAGCAGACGCAGATTGCCCCCGGCAAGATGGACCGGTTCGTCGACCTGTTCGAACAGGTCTATCAGCCGCTGATGGAAGAACTGGGCGCGCGGCTGGTCGCCATGTGGGAAACCGTGGCCATTTCGCTCCCCTGGCCGCAGACCATCGCGCTGTGGGAGGTGGACGACCAGGTCCACTATTCCAAAATCGCCGCCGCGCAATACACGGATGTGAAATATGCGAAGCGCTTCCGCGCCTGGCGCAACGAGCGTGAAACCTGCGTGACCGGCGGCACTGGCCGCATCCTGGCGCCCGCGCCACACAACCCGACGCTGGCCGAGTTGAAGGCCGACGGCATCGACGCCACGGTGTGCGTACATGAATGGCTGACCACCCAGCCTGACAAGCAATTCGACTATGTCGAACAGATCGATCGCCTTTGGGTGCCGTATGCGCGGCGCAACGGTCGCAAATGGATCGGCACCTACAGCACGCAGTGGAAGAATTTTGAGGCCATCAGCATCTGGGCGCTGCCCAAGGGCTTTACCTCGTACGGCGAGCACTACACCGCGCGTTACTCCAAGACGCCTTCGCCCGAGGACAAGGCCGACCTCGAGGGCTGGATGCAGATCGCTATCGCCTTGCGCGAGCGGTACGACGACGGGCTGATGACAGCGCTGCGTCCGACGCCGCTCACCGGCAAAAAGAAAAAGAAATAAGGTTCAGGCGAAGGTGAGGTCGCGGCGGGTGAACAGCCATTGCCCGCCGCGCTTTTCCAGGCGGTCCGCATAGCTGCCGCCAAACAAGGTCTTCCAGCCGTCATCGGTTTTCCGCATCAGCAGGAAGTCGCTGCGCGCCGTCGCCGCAGCGCCCGCAATACCGACTGTGGTATTCGTCGTCATGTGGATGCCAGGCTGTCCCTTGGCCATGAGGTCGTACCAGCCGCCGATCGCAGGCAGCCCGGCATATTCAGTGCCATTCAGGGTAACGACAGGATCGTCCGCAAACAGGGCCAGAAAGCCCCCGCGGTCGCGTCCGTCAAGGACATGGGCGTAGCGGGCAACCAGCCCGCGCACGGCGAACTCGGCAGCGATGGTGTCGATGTCGGTCATGTCATTCCCGCGCGGTCTCGCCGCACCCAGCGGCGAGACCCGATAGAAGAACCGTTCAGGCCTTCATGGCCTTCTTGTCGATCAGGTTGATGTTGTCCATCGGACCAGCCTGGAAAGTGTTGGTCATCTTGCGGTAGGCAAACTTCCACTGGCCGTTCACACGCTTGAACTTGTCGGTGTAATAGCCAACCACCGCAGGCCCGTTCAGCGGCGCCGGGATCTTGGTCCCCGGGGCCGCGTAGTAGAACGCGTAATAGGCAACGCCGGTCGCGTTATCGCCATCGATGACGTCGATGATGATATTGCTGGTGTTGTGCTGGCCGACAATGGTGGTGATCTTGGCGTCGTAGTATTTCTGGACCGCCGCCGTGCCGCTCATCGTACCGACGACCACATGGTCGATGACGATGTCGGGCGCGAACAAGCCCATGATCTTGTCGTGCTCGCACCGGTCGGTATACAGGTGGGCCCGCAGGACGAGTTCCTCGCAGGCGCGCTGAATGATGATTTTTTCAAGGTCGGTCATGTTTCCTCCCGCTATGATCGGCCGCACACTAGCGCAGGAAACGCGCGAGAGGGAGCGAAACGAATGACCACCAACCCGGCCACGAATCCGGCTATTGGCCTGTGCTGGGGCACCGTGGAAAAGGCCAGCCTGGACCAGATGATCGACCTGGCCGGCAGGCACGGCTTCGGCGCGCTGCAGGTACGCCCTGGCCTGTACCTGGATGCCCGCAAGGCCGGCCGGACGGACGCCGAACTGCGCGCCGCCCTGAAGCGCAACAATGTACGCGTCGAGGTGATCGATACGTTCGGCCCCCGCCTGCCCGGCATCAAACTGCCGGACAAGATCGCTGAGCGCGACCGCGCCGGCCTGCAAATGTCCGAGGACGAGGGCTTTGCCCTGGCCGAGGCGCTGGAGGCCAGGGTCATCAACCTGCCGCACTATATGGGACGGCCGGACACACCCCTGCCGCAGATCATCGACGCTTTCGGCTCGTTCTGCGAACGGGCGCGGCGACGCGGCTTCAAGGTGTCGTTTGAATTCATCCCCGGCACAGGCGTGTCGAATCTCGCCACCGGCCTGAAGGTCGTGCGCGGCATCGGCAATGCCGGCGTGCTGTTCGACACCTGGCACATGTCACGCTCGAACAGCACGTTGCGGGAAGTTCTTGACCTGAAGCCGGGCGATGTGACCGCGATCCAGATCAGCGACCGGTCGCGCGAACATATGCATACGACGAAGCCCTATGTGCCGATGACCGGCCGCCTGCAGCCGGGTGACGGCGACCTGCCCCTGGCCGAGATCGTACGCCACCTTTTGAAAACCCATCCGGGCATGAACGTCGCGGTAGAAGTATTCAGCGACGAGCAGCGCGCCTACAGCCCAGACGAGGCCGCGCGCGTGTCGGCCGCGGCGATGAGCCGGCTGTTCTCGCGCCTCTGATGGCCGACTGGATTCATTACGAGGATTACGTCGTCGGCGAGCGCCGCCTGCTGGGCAGCCGCGCGGTCAGCGAGGACGATCTGCTGCGATTCAGTCGCGAGTTCGACCCGCAGCCCTTCCATATCGACAAGGCGGCGGCGGAAAAGTCGATCTATGGCGGCCTTATTGCCAGCGGGTGGCATATCTGCGCCATCGCCATGCGGGTGATCTGCGACAGCTTCCTGGCCAAAGCCGCAGCGCTCGGTTCGCCCGGCGTCGAGCAAATCCGCTACATCAACCCCATGCGGCCGGGCGACGTGCTGACCGTCTGGTACACGGTGCTGGAGGTGCGCCTGTCGACCAGCAAACCCGACCGCGGAATCCTGCTAACCGAGATCGACATCGAGAACCAGAAGAGCGAAAAGGTCGCCACCATCCGCGGCTATTCCATGGTTGGCCGCCGCCCTTGATCCCGGCACGCTTTGCTTGGGCCAGCGCTTCCGCTAGCCTGACCGCAAAAGGGAGGAAGACATGGACCGGGCCAAGCCGCACGGCGAACTGCCGTTCCTGGAAACCCAGACCGAGGCGTTCATCGACGATCCGAACGCCGTGTTAGGCAGTGGCGCTGGTCGCCTGACGATGGCGCGAACCGTCTTCGGCGTCGAACTCTACGCCTACGACCTGGCCCGTCCCTGTTTCCGCGACAAGCGGTATGGCAACCGCTCTGCCGCCTATTTCGCGCAGCGCGGCGCCACGCCGCCGGTCATGACGTTTATCAACAACGGCAACTTCAACATGATGGGGCCGGAACAGCACGCGCGCGTTCGCGCCATCATGGTCAAAGGCTTCACGCCGCCCCGTGTGGAGAAGGCGCGTGACCAGATCAAGGCCCTGGCGCATGAACTGGTCGATGGCATTATCGCCGGGGGCCACTGCAATTTCGTCTCCGCCTTCTCGCACTTCTTTTCGATCGGCGTCGTGGCCGCCTTTATCGGCATTCCGCGCGAGGACGTGCGCACGTTCGACCGCGCCACGACGGAACTGCGCCTGCTGGGCCAGGTGCCGATGCAGCCCGGACTACCGCGCCTCGAGGCTGCGCTGGCCGTGCTGCATGACTACGGCAACCGCCTGGTGGAACGAAAGCGCGCGCAGCCCGGCGAGGATTTCGTCAGCGATCTGATCCGCGTGCAGCAGGAAGGCGGCGACCTGTCGCCAGAAGAACTCGTGTGGAGCATTGCCGGCATCCTGCTGGCGGGGCATGACACGACGCGCTACCAGCTGGCGGCCTGCGTCCGCGCGGCCATCGAGGGTGGTGTGTGGGAAGAACTGGCGGCGGAGCCCAAACTGGTGCCTGCCCTAGTCAACGAGGCGATGCGCCTGTACCCGGCGACCCCGCGGCAGATCAAGATTCTGCTGGAAGACATGGAGATCGGTGGCGAGCAATTCACTGCCGGCGAGGTGGTGGCGCCGAACATGGGCGCGGCCGGGCGCGACCCGGCGGTGTTTCCGCACCCTGATCGCGTGGACCTGCATCGTGCGGAACCGCTGTACGACATCGGTTTCGGCTACGGCGCGCATTTCTGCCTGGGTCATGCCTTGGCCAAGGCGGAACTGGTCGACGGCATGACGATCCTGACCCGGCGCCTGACCGAGGTCGTCATCGATGGCCCGATGGAAATGAAGCCGACCGGTGTCATCGCCGGCCTCGAGGTGCTGCCGATCCGCTATCGTGTGCGGGCCGCCTAGCGGTCGAGGGCGAACATGTCCTGCGCCCAGTGGCGGCCGCCGGCCACGAACTGCCCCAGCATCTCGGCCGCCATGGCGCTGAACGTCAGGCCGTTGCCGCCATAGCCATAGGCCGCGAAACAACCGGGCCAGCCCGGAACGGGACCGATGAGCGGCAGACTGTCGTTAGTCTCGCCAAACAAGCCCGACCACGCTGCGGCAACATTTGTGTTTGCGCGGGGCGCCAGCTCGGCCAGGCGGCGACGCAAGGCCGCGGTCTTTGCCGCTGACAGAGCCTCGCGCTGCTGCGGGTCGGACAGGCTCTCATCCTCACCGCCGACGATGATACCGCCGACCGGCGTTGATCGCAGATAGGTGTAGATGCGCGATGCTTCCCATATCACCGCATGATCGGGCCATGGCGTGCTCTGCGGAACGGTGCACATGACCCACGTCGAATTGATGCGGTGACGGTGGGCAGGCACGAAGGTCGGCATTTCATAGCCCGTTGCAAGCACCAGCGCCCGCCCCGCAATCTCCAGCCCTGAGTCCAGCTTCACCGTGACGCCCGATGCAGAGGCGTCGTGGTCCACCACCCTGACAGGCGAATAGACCTGCGCGCCGCGCGCGGATGCGATCGCCAAAAGGCCTGCAGCCAGAGCCATGGGATCGACCTCGCCCGCCGCTGGCGAGACCAGCGCCGCCGGGCGGTCGAAGCCGAACCTGTTGAGCAACCGTGCCCGATCAAGATACGCGCCCGGCAGATCCGCCTTGCGGCGGATATCGTGTTCCTCACGTAGGCCGGCTGAATCGAGACGGTCGCCAGCCAGATAGACCGACGGACACGCAACTGCGTCGCAGGGTATGGCCAGTTCGGCGGTGAGCGCCAACAGGCGCTGCACGGTGGCGAAGCTGTAGCGGTAAACCTCGGCGGCGCGACCAAAGCCGAGTGTAGATTCAAGTTCAATCAACGGTGCGTCAAGCTCCCACAGCAGGAGCGCGGTACTTGCCGCCGTACTGCCACGCTGTGGCGCATGGCCATCGAGAACGGTGACTTCGCGGCCGGTGCGGCTCAACTGCTCGGCAATGAACGAGCCGGTAATGCCGGCCCCGATGACAATGATATCGGTGCGAAAGGAGGCGGCAGGCTTTCTGCCCACCGGAAGGTCCGCGGTCTGCTTTTCCCAAACAGACCGCCCGGAGCGCAGGTCTTGTGCAGAAATGTTGCTGTCCATGAAACTCGGCTCCAGAACCCGTCGATCGCGGGCCTCTGGACAACGACCGGTCAGCACTTTTGTCCGGCCGCGTTGAGCTTTTCCCGCCGAGCCGAATCAGCCCGGTCTGATCATCGCCAGCCACTCGTCCTCGGTCAGGACCGCGACCCCGAGGTCGGTGGCCTTCTGCAGCTTGCTGCCCGCATCGGCCCCGGCAATTACATAGTCGGTCTTCTTCGACACCGAACCGGCCACCTTGGCGCCCAGTTCGCGGGCCTGTTTCTCGGCGTCGCCGCGCGACATGGTGGCCAGCGAGCCAGTGAACACCACCGTCTTGCCGACGACCGGCGAGGAGTCCGGCACCACACGCGGCGCGGCGGCCTGAACCGTCACCTGGCGCAGCAGGGCAATGAGCACGCCGACATTGGTATCCGCACTGAAGAAAGCCGCCATGGCCTGGACCACCGCGTCACCCACGCTTTCGATTGAATCTAGATCGGCAGCGGCGGCTTCGTCACCTCTTGCCACGCGATGCATGGCGTCAACCCACGCCTCCACCGAGCGGTAATGCTCGGCGATCAGGCGCGCCGTGGCCTCGCCGACATGGCGGATTCCAAGCGCGTAGATGAAGCGTTCGAGCGAGATATTGCGCCGGGATTCGACGGCTTTGAGCAGGTTACGCACCGACGTGTCGCCGAAACCTTCGCGTTCGCGCAGTTCGTCCGCCCGGGTTCTCAGGTCGAAGATGTCGGCGGGCGAATGAACCCAGCCCAGTTCGAAAAACAGGTCGATCTGCTTCTCGCCCAGGCCCTCGATGTCGAACGCGGTGCGCGACACGAAATGGCGCAGGCGCTCCTTTGCCTGCGCCGGACAGGCCAGACCGCCGGAGCAGCGCCAGTCGACCTCACCCTCCTCGCGCACCGCCGGGCTGAGACAGATCGGGCACTGTTTCGGGAACTCGAATGCCTGGTGTCCGCGCGGCTTGTCGTCGACCACCCGGACCACCTGCGGAATAACGTCGCCGGCGCGCTGCACCACTAGGGTGTCGCCGATGCGCACGCCCTTGCGCGCGATTTCGTCCTCGTTGTGCAGCGTCGCGTTCGACACGGTAACGCCGCCGACCGTTACGGGCTTCAGCTTTGCCACGGGCGTCAGCTTGCCGGTGCGGCCGACCTGGATGTCGATGTTCTCCAGCACCGTCTCCGCCTGCTCGGCGGGAAACTTGTGGGCGATGGCCCAGCGCGGACTGCGACTGACCCAGCCCATGATTTCCTGCCAGTCCAGCCGGTCCAGCTTGTAAACCACGCCATCGATGTCGAACGGCAGGGTCGCGCGCTGCACGCCGATCTCGCGCCAATAGGCGATCAGCTCGGCGGCCGAGGTGCAGATACGCGCAGGGTGGTTGAGGGTGAAGCCAAAGGACTTCAGGCGCTCGCGCGCGGCATGGATGGTATCGCCGAGCGGCGCCGATAGCTCGCCCCACGCATAGCCGAAAAAGCCGAGGTTGCGCTGCGCGGTGATGGTGGCATCAAGCTGGCGCAGCGAGCCGGCGGCGGCGTTGCGCGGATTCGCGTAGGACTGCTTCCCGGTCGCCGCCTGCTGCTCGTTCAGCGCGATGAAGGCCGGCCGCGACATGTAAACCTCGCCGCGCACCTCCAGCACGGCGGGTACGTTGCGGCCCTTCAGCTTGTGCGGCACGTCGGCGATGGTGCGGACGTTGGCCGTGACATTCTCGCCTTCCTGGCCATCGCCACGGGTGGCAGCCAGGACCAGCTGGCCGTCCTCATAGCGGAGCGAACAGGACAGGCCGTCGATCTTCGGCTCGGCCATGAAGGCAACCGGCGCATCGTCGGGCAGATTTGTTTCGCCCGACAGCTTGCGCCGTACCCGAGCGAGGAACTGCTCGACCTCCTCGTCGGAAAAGGCATTGTCGAGCGATAGCATGGGCACGGCATGGCGAACGACACCGAAACCTTCAACGGGCGCCGCGCCCACCTGACGGGTAGGACTGTCCAACGTCGCCAGGTCGGGATGCTGCTCCTCGATCTCGCGCAGGCGGCGGAACAAGGCGTCGTATTCGGCGTCGGAAATCGTCGGCGCATCTTCCTGATGATAGCGCCGGTTATGCTCCGCAATCTCCAGTACGAGCATATGGTGTTCGGCCTTGAGGGCGGCCTTCGAGTCCTTCGCCGTCTTCGCCACTCAGCCGCGCCCTTCCATCAGGCTGGCGGCGGCGGCACGCGCGGCATCGGTGACGCTGGCACCGGCCAGCATGCGGGCGATTTCCTCGCGTCGTTCGTCCGGCGCCAAGCCGATGACGGATGTAACGGTGGTAGCCGTCGCACCCTTGCCGCGGCTCTCCTTGGCGATGCGCCAATGCGCCGCGCCGCGCGCCGCCACCTGCGGCGAATGGGTCACCACCAGCACCTGCACGCCGTCGGCCAGGGCGGCCAGACGTTCACCCACCGCATGGGCCGTGGCCCCTCCCACGCCACGGTCAACCTCGTCGAACACGAGTGTGACCGCGTCCCCCTTCGCCGCCAGGGCGGCCTTAAGCGCCAGCATGAAGCGGCTGAGCTCGCCGCCCGACGCGATCTTCGACAACTGGCCGGGCAGCGTGCCAGGGTTCGTCGCGGCCAGGAAGCGCACGCGATCGATGCCCTCCGCCGACCAGTCGCCATGATCGAGGCGGGTCAGCTCGGTCCAGAACTTCGCGGCACCGAGGCGCAGTGGCTCCAGTTCGCGGGCCACCGCCTTGTCCAGCTTCGCCGCGGTCTTCGCCCGCGCCTTGCTCAGCGCCTCCGCCCCGGCGACGTAATCGGCCTCGGCCGCGACGGCGGCCTTTTCGAGCTTTGCCAGGGCTGCGCCACCGTCCTCGATGGCGCCCAGGCGGGCCTCGAAATCGGCCCGAAGGCGGGCAAGATCATCGACGGGCACGTTGTGCTTGCGTGCCGCAGCGCGCAAAGCGAAGAGGCGTTCCTCGGCGCGCTCCAGCGCCGCAGGCTCCATGTCCAGCGACTGCGTCGCCGCATCCAGCGCGGCATTGGCCTCGCCGGCCTCGGTCAAGGCACGGTCGAGTGCAGCCAAAGCAGCGTCCAGCTTGCCGCCGGCCTTGGGCGCCACACGTTCCAGCGTACGAACTGCGACACGCAGGCGGCTTTCGATGCCGCCACGCTCGGCCATTACCCCTTCGGCATCGCGCAGGGCCTCGGCGATCTTCTCGCCATGCTGCAGAACGCCGCGCTGCTCGGCCAGGGCTGTTTCTTCGCCCGGGCGCGGGTCGAGGGTACGCAACTCCGTTGCCGCGTGACGCAGGAAGTCCTCGTCGCTGCGGGCGCGCCGCACATCCTCACGGGCCGCGGCTAGCTTCGCCGCCGCTTCGCGCATGGCAGCGTACAGGCCGCGCAGCGCCGCCGCGTCGGCGGTGAGGCCACCGAAGGCATCCAGCATGGTCCGGTGCACCTGCGGGTCGAGCAGGCCCTGCTCGTCGTTCTGGCCGTGGATTTCCACCAGCGTGTCGCCAATCCGGCGCAACAGGGCGACGCCCACAGGCTGGTCGTTGACGAAGGCGCGGCTGCGGCCATCGGTGCCGACGGTGCGCCGCAGGATCAGGTCACCCTCGGCAGCGATGCCATTGTCGGCGAGTAGCGCGAGCGCCGGATGAGAGGCGGCAAGGTCGAAGGTCGCAGCGACCGAGGCCTGGACCGCCCCATGCCGCACGACACCGGAATCGGCGCGGCGACCCAAGGCCAGGCCCAGAGCGTCGAGCAGAATGGACTTGCCCGCACCGGTTTCGCCCGTCAACACGTTGAGACCCGGCGCCAAGGCCAGATCGAGCCGGTCGATCAGGACGATGTCTCGAATGGCGAGGCCGGTGAGCAAGGGTGGCCCCTCAGAATATGCGGCTGAGCCAGGAGCCCTTGTTCGCCTGCGGCCGCAAATCCTGCCCGGTGAGCAGGGCGTAGGAATCGAGATACCACTGGCTGCCGGGGTAGTTGTATCCGAGAACGGCAGCAGCGGCCTGCGCCTCCTCCTTCACGCCCAGCGACAGATAGGCCTCGGTCAGCCGGTGCAGCGCCTCGGGCACGTGGGTGGTGGTCTGGTAGTTTTCGACCACGGTGCGGAAGCGGTTGATTGCCGCCACAAGTTGGCCGCGTTTGAGGTAGTAGCGGCCAATTTCCATTTCCTTGCCGGCGAGATGGTCGCGCGTCAGGTCGATCTTCAGCCGCGCATCACGCGAGTACTCGCTGTTCGGGAAGCGCCGCACCAGTTCATCCAGCGCCTTCAGCGCCTGCTCGGTGGTCTTCTGGTCGCGGCCGACATCGGTGATCTGCTCGTAGTACGAGATCGCGATCAGGTAGAAGGCGTAGGCCGTGTCCTTGTTCGCGGGATAAAGCTGCGTGAAGCGCTGGGCAGCGAGAATGGCGTCGTCGTACCTGTTGTTCATGTACAACGAATAGGCGTTCATCAACTGCGCCTTCGACGCCCACACAGAATATGGGTGCTGGCGCTCGACCTCTTCAAAATTCTTGCTGGCCTCGACCCAGTTGCTATCCGCCAGCCGGTCCATTCCACGGTTGTAGAGTTCTTCAACCGGGCGTTCGACATAGGCCTCCTTGTCACTCCCGCACCCCGCGAGAAGCAGGATGAAGCAGAACGGAAGCGCGATAAGTCGAATCAGGGGAACCCGCATAGCCGCTATTTCCCACGCAAAAGGTACAGAATCAAGGCGCGACAAACGACAACACCCTGCAATTGAGAATGATCGCAAAATACCAGATAATTAACCGACTAGTCTGTTTTTTGGCTAAGGCTGGCGCCGGGCCAAATGATAGAAATCATATCATTGTGGAACAAACTGCCCCGGCGGGCGTTTTGCACGGGCCATAGCTTACGCTGCCGCCAGATTTTAAGGATATTCGGATGGGAAAGATCGCCAAGCGCGTCGATGAACATGTCGGGGAACGGGTGCGCCAGCGCCGTGCGGAATTGGGGTTGACCCAGCACGACCTCGCCCAGGCTCTTGGCATTTCCTATCAGCAGGTTCAGAAGTACGAGACTGGCGCCAACCGGGTAAGTTCGGGCAGGTTGTACGAGATCGCCCACAAGCTGGAAGTAGATATCGCCCATTTCTTCGAAGGGCTTGAGCCGACGATGCCGAGCCGTCCGATGGAGCATGGCGGCAAGAACCGCTCGACCATCGAACTCGTGCGCAATTTCGCCGAGATCGAAGACAACGAGTTGCGGGCCGCTGTTTCCGGCCTGATCAAGAGCCTGGCCGGCAAGCCGCGTCGCCGCAGCAAGGCCTAGCCTCACCACTAAACAAAAAAGCGCCGCCTGAAAGGGCGGCGCTTTTCGCTGTTCTGGGGCAGCGCCTATTCGGCGGCGGCGAGCGCCATTTCCGGATGAGTCGGCAGCGCCACCGCGTGACTGGCGAAGCACCACGATTCCGGCTGCGCGAAGAGTTCGTGCAACAAACGGTTGTTCAGCGCATGGCCGCTGCGCTCGCCATGGAAGCGGCCGATGATCGGTGCACCGGCGAGGTAAAGGTCGCCCAGCGCGTCGAGCGCCTTGTGGCGGGCGAACTCGTCGCCGAAGCGCAGACCGCCATCGTTAAGGATGCGGTCGCCATCGATGACAACGGCGTTGTCGAGCGAGCCGCCGCGCGCGAGGCCCATGGCCTGGAGCTGCTGCACCTCGTGGGCAAACCCGAAGGTCCGGGCGCTGGCCAGCTCGGCCTTGAATGCACCATCGTCCAGTTCGACCTCGACCGCCTGACGGCCGACCGCCGCACTGTCGAAATCGATCGCGACGGCAACGGAGAAACCGTAGCCCGGCTCGAGACGCGCGACGCGATTGCCATCGCGTACTTCGATCGGCGCCAAAATGCGGATGTAACGGCGCGGCGTGGAGAGGCCGAGCGTGCCGGCCTGTTCGATCAGACCGACGAACGGCGCCGATGAGCCGTCCATGACCGGTACTTCGGGCCCATCGACATCGACGCGCGCATTGTCGATGCCAAGGCCCGCGAGAGCGGCGAGAAGATGTTCGACGGTCGCGACCTTGACGTCATCGACCGCGAGGGTGGTGCAGAGCACCAGATCGCTAACCCGGTCGTACCGGGCCGGAATGACAGGCGTGCCAGGCAGATCGACGCGGCGGAAGACAATGCCGCTATTGGCAGCGGCGGGATGCAGGGAAAGGCGGATCTGATGGCCGTTATGAAGGCCGATGCCAGTGCAGGACACGGCGCGCTTCAGGGTGGTCTGAGCAACCCCCAGTTCGGCGAGGCGCGACGACTGCTTTACTGCTTTGGCCCCGGTAAAATCCACTGACTGCCCCTCGGCTTCGTCTTGGCGGGTAACCCGCGGAAAACGCTGCTGAATAAATTTTGCTCCGGCACCCTATGTAGCAATGGGTGCCGGAGCCAACAAATCACTCTGTGTTACAACCTGTTACCGCGGCGCGGAGGGCAAGTTCCTGATTCGCCACGGCTTTTTGCTCCTTAGTTGGCCTGCCGGCGAAGAAATGCCGGAATGTCCAGGAGATCGTCCTGGGCGGGGGGCGCCGGACGCTCTGCCGGCTCCAATCCACCCAGCAAACCGCCCGCCTTAGTCACGACCGGCGCGGGTGCCGGCTGGGCAGCCGGGGCCGGACGGGTCGCCGTCACCTTGGGCGCCGCAGGCTCGATCCGCTCGGCGGGAGCTGCCGGCGGGGTGGACGGGCGGCTCATATTGGCGATCCGCTGGAGCAGGCCGACCTTGTTACGCTTCTCTTCCGTCGCCTTCGGGCCATTGACCATGTCCGCCTCGCGGAACGGGTCGCGGGCCGCAACCGGGGCACGGCTCATCAGCGGCTGACGGCCGGGGATCGGCAGCGGCTTCGGAGCGGCAAACGGCTCGGACACACCCTGGGGGGCGATACGCTCCGGGCGGATCGCCACTTCGGGGGCTTCCTCGACGACCGGGGCCGCTTCCGCCACTGGCGAAGCAACCTCGGCCGCGACCGGCGCGGCGACCACTTCGGCAACCGTGGCCGGCATCGGCGCCATGGCGACCGGCGCAAGCTGCGGGGCCGCCATCGGTTCGACGCGGAGCGAGGCCGTGGCCATCACGGCCGCGGCAGCGCCACCGCCCGAACCCATAGAGGCCGGACGCGAGATGTGGACCGTGCTGGAGCGCGGCTGCAACTTGACGACCGTCTCGCTCGGTTTCGGCTCGACTGCGGCCTCGCGATCCATGCCGGTGGCGACAACCGACACGCGGATGCGGCCGGCCATGCTTTCGTCAATGGTCGCGCCGGTGATGATGTTCGCCTCCGGATCGACCTCCTGGGCCACGCGGTTGGCCGCCTCGTCGACCTCGAGCAGGGTCAGGTCCGGGCCGCCGGTGATGTTGATCAGCAGGCCGCGCGCACCCTTCATCGACACGTCGTCGAGCAGCGGGTTGGCAATGGCGCGTTCGGCAGCGTCCATTGCGCGACGGTCACCGTCGGCCTCGCCGGTGCCCATCATCGCCTTGCCCATCTCGCTCATCACCGACTTCACGTCGGCAAAGTCGAGGTTGATCAGGCCCGGCTTCACAATCAGGTCGGTGATGCCACGAACGCCCGAGTACAGGACGTTGTCGGCCATCTTGAAGGCGTCCGCGAAGGTCGTCTTCTCGGTCGCCACCACGAACAGGTTCTGGTTCGGGATGATGATCAGGGTATCGACATACTGCTGCAGCTCGCGGATGCCCTGTTCCGCCAGACGCATGCGCGCATTGCCCTCGAACCGGAACGGCTTGGTGACCACGCCGACCGTGAGAATGCCCATCTCCTTGGCCGCGCGTGCAATCACCGGCGCCGCGCCGGTGCCCGTGCCGCCACCCATGCCGGCGGCGATGAAGGCCATGTGCGAGCCCTGGAGGTGCTCGGCCAGGAGGTCGATCGCCTCTTCGGCCGCACCGCGGCCGATATCCGGCTTCATGCCCGCGCCGAGACCTTCGGTCAGGTTGATGCCGAGCTGGATGCGCCGGTCGCACAGAGAGCTGTTCAGCGCCTGCGCGTCGGTGTTGGCAACCACGAACTCAACGCCTTCGAGTTCGGACGAAATCATGTTGTTGACGGCGTTGCAGCCGGCGCCACCGACGCCGAACACCATCAGGCGCGGCTTCAGCTCTCGAGTCTTCGGAACGCTAAGATTGATGCTCATAGATGCCCTCCAGTAAGCTGTTGTGTAATCACAAAGTCACAAGTCGTCTTGTCGCGATGCGGAATCGGCTGTTCTAGTGGGAGACGCGCCGCACCCTCGTCTCCGCCGTACTCAGAAATTCGCCCTTATCCATTTTCCGAGTCGGGAGAAGCGGCCCATGGCCGCCAGATCCGACTCGCTGTTCGGCGCCGGTGCCTCGGCCCGATCCTTCAGCGCGTAAGCCAGCAAACCGGCGCAGGCCGAGAAGGCCGGACCACCGGTCGCCTCCGCCAGGCCGGCCACACGGATGGGGCGGCCGAGGCGCACCTGCTTGTCCAGCACCCGCGCGGCCAGTTCGCGAAGGCCCTGCAACTGGCTGGCGCCGCCGGTGAGAACCACGCGGCGGCCGGCGATACGCTCGAAACCCGACTGGGCAATGCGCTCGCGCACCAGTTCCAGGATTTCCTCGACCCGCGGGGTGATGATCCCGGTCAGGTAGCTGCGCGGCACTTCCTTGTGGCTGTGCTCCTCGGTCTCGCCGACCTGCGGCACCGCAATGGGATCGTCGTCGTTGTGACCGCGCAGGCAGGTGCCATAGAGCGTCTTCAGCCGCTCAGCATCGGCCAGCGTCGTGGTCAGGCCGCGGGCGATGTCATTGGTGACGTGGGCGCCGCCGATGGCGATGGAATCGGTGTAGACCAGCGCGCCCTCGAAAAAGATCGCAATCGAGGTGGTGCCGCCGCCGCAATCGACCAGGGTCACGCCGAGGTCCATCTCGTCTTCGACCAGCGCCGCCAGCCCCGAGGCGAACGGCCCCACCGCCATGCCGGCGATGCCAAGATGACCCCGGGCGACGCAGGTGGCGACGTTGCGCACAGGGCCGACCTGGGCGGTGACCACGTGCATCGTCACGCCCAGATTGTCGGCATACAGGCCGCGCGGCTCGCGCAGGCGGGGACTGCCGTCGATGGTGAAGCCGACGGGGATCGAGTGCACCACCTGGCGGTCGCCTTCGGTGTGCTGTTCCAGGTTGCGCCCCTGGGTCAGGACGCGGCGGATGTCGGACTCGCCGACCTCGTGGCCGCCGATAGAGACCTCGACATTGACCTGGTGCGAAACCGGACTGCCGGCATTCAGCGAGACAAATACATCCTTGATGGTTTCGCCGGCCATGCGCTCGGCCGCCTCGACCGCGGCGCGGATCGAACCCTCGGCGGCATCCATATCGACCACGGTACCGTTGCGCATCCCGCGCGACACCTGGTACCCGATGCCGATCACCCGCGCGTGCTGCTCCTCGGCGCGTGCGATGAAGCAGCAGATCTTGGTGCTGCCAATGTCCAGTCCGGCGATCAACGCGTTACGTCCTACCGACATGGTCCCACTCCGTCAGGTGTTCTTGCCGGGCGTCTTGCGCGCGGCCATGGCCTCGGGCGTCAGGCGCACAATCGTCCTGTCGCTCAGGCGAAAATCGATGGTGGCAATGTCGCGGCCGAGAAGCTTCTGCTCGCGCTCAAGCGCGGCCAGCCGGGCCCAGGCAGTGTCCATGCCGTCCTCGGGCAGACGCACTGTCAGCCCGTTATCCAGCTCCAGGTCCCAACGGCGGTTGCGCACGCGCACCGCGTCGGTCACGCGCGCGGCCAGGGCGGGCTCGGTCGCCAAAAGTCCGAACAGCGCCGCCGCGTGCTTCGCCGCCCCCTCACCCACCACGCGCTTCAGGTCGCGGTAGTCGTCGGGATCATCGCGCTCGAGGACGGCGCCCGTGCGGTCGATCAACACGGTGCGGCCGTTCAACTGCCAGCGCGCAAACGGCGCCCGCTCAACGATGGAAATGGCGATGGTATCGGGCAGCCGGCGCACGACCGAGGCGGACTCGATCCAGCCCAGACCCTGGATGCGGGCGCGCACATCGTCGAGGTTGACGAACAGGATCGGATCACCGCGATGCAGGCCGCTGGCCGCGAGAACCGCGTCGGCCGGCGTATGTTCGCGGCCGGTCAATTCCACGTCCTGCACCGTCAGTCCGGCCCGGACCATGCCGGCACTGGTAACGGCATGGGTCGTATCGGCCACGACCGAGAACACGCCGGCCTGCCACGACCACCAGCCGCCTGCCGCCAGGACGGCGACGCCCAGCGCGGCAATGCCGCCGCGTATCAGCCGCATGCGGTCATTGGCCTGGGTGCGGCGTGGCTGCGACGCGCGCTTGCGCGTCACACGCGTCGACCGCTGCGGCGCCGGCGCGCAGATTGTCGGACGGTCATCGACGCTTACCCTCAGCGATCGCATCCCGCATCCTCCACCATCCAGCGAACCAGGCGGTTGAAGCCGATGCCCTTGTGCGCGGCGATTTCCGGCACCAGCGACAGCGGCGTCATGCCCGGCTGCGTGTTGATTTCCAGCAGGTAGAAGCGGCCTGGCTCACCGGCCGTATCGTCATAGCGCCAGTCCGAACGTGTGACGCCGCGGCAACCCAGGCCGCGGTGGGCCTGCAGGGCCAGATCGCACACCTGCGCGTAGGCGCTGGCATGGATCGGCGCCGGCATCAGGTGCTGCGCCTTGCCGTCGGTGTACTTGGCCTCGTAGTCGTAGAACCGTCCCTGCGGCTTGATCTCGATGGCGCCCAGCACCTCGTCGCCCATCACAGCCACCTGCACTTCGCGGCCAGGGATGTAGCGTTCGACGAGGACCTCGTCGCCAAAATGCCAGTCTGCATCGTTGGCGGGCTGGTAGTTGTCGCCCTCAAACACGATATGCACGCCAACCGAGGAACCCTCGTTCAGCGGCTTGATGACATAGGGCTTCGGCAGAACCGGGCCGGCGATGAGCGTGGCGCGGCGAACCACCTTGCCTTCGGCCAGCGGCAGGCCAAGGTCTGCCCACACGTGCTTGGCCTTGGGTTTGTCGATGGCGATGGACGAGGCCAGCACACCCGAATGGGTATACGGAATGCCCATGATCTCGAGCAGGCCCTGGATCTTGCCGTCTTCGCCGTAGGGGCCATGCAGGGCGTTGAAAGCAACATCGGGCTTTAGCTGCGCCAGCACGCTGGCAACGTCACGGCCTACATCGACTTCCGAAACGCGATAGCCTTCGTCGCGCAGCGCCTTGGCGACCGCACGTCCGGAACTGAGCGACACTTCGCGCTCCGACGACCAGCCTCCCATCAGGACGGCGACATGGGCAGTCATTGGCCTGCCTCCGCGGCGGCGAGGCCAATGCGGCGGATTTCCCAACGCAGTTCGACGCCGGACGTTTCCTTCACGCGGCGACGCACGGTTTCGCCGAGAGTTTCGAGGTCGGCAGCTGTGGCGTCTCCCGTATTGATCAGGAAATTGCAGTGCTGCTCGCTCACCATGGCGCCACCGATGCGCAGGCCACGGCAGCCGGCGCGGTCGATCAGCTCCCAAGCGCGGGCACCCTCGGGATTCGCGAAAGTCGAGCCGCCCGTGCGGCTGCGGACGGGCTGGCTGGCCTCGCGCGCTTCGCTGACCTGGTTCATGCGGGCCTGGATGGCGGCCGGATCGTCGGGCGTGCCGCGCAACCAGGCGCAGGTGAAAATCCAGTCTTCCGGCACGCCGCTGTGGCGATAGGTCAGGTCCATTCCGGCGACGCCAACGCGATGCACATTACCGGCGCTGTCGACGGCCTCGGCCTCGACCAGAACATCCTTGAACTCGCGACCATAGGCGCCGGCATTCATGCGCAGGCCACCACCGACCGTGCCGGGGATGCCGCGGAGAAACTCGAGACCGGCCAGCCCTGCATCGCGTGCGGCCAGCGCCACATTGAGATCCAGCGCGCCCGCACCGGCCTCGATGACGCCATCCTTAGCCTCGACGAGGGCGAAGTCGCGGCCGAGGCGGATGGTCACGCCGGGCACGCCGCCGTCACGCACCAGCAGGTTCGAGCCAACGCCAATCACCGTCACTGGCACGTCGCTCGGCTTGCGCTTCAGGAACTGCGCCAGGTCGTCGCGATCAGCCGGGCGGAACACCACCTCGGCAGCGCCGCCGACGCGGAACCAGGTCTGGTCAGCCAGGCGAACGCCCGCATTGTAGCGGCCGCGAACCGGCGGCAGGCGATCGACGAGCGGCGGACGGGGAATGGCCATGTGCGCGCTCATCGGCTCCCGCCCGCGAGTTTCCGGAGGTCTTCCGGCAGGGCATTGGCCCAGTTGGTGATCGAACCGGCGCCAAGGCAAACGACCATGTCGCCGGCCGCACTTTCACCGCGCACCAGCGCGGGCAGTTGCTCGGGCGACTCCAGCGGCAGGACGCGGCGGTGGCCGCGTTCGCGCAGGCCCTGCACCAGCGCGTCGCGGTCGATACCGTCGATAGGCGGTTCGCCGGCGGCATAGACATCGGCGACGATCACCGTGTCGGCCTCGTTGAAGCAGGAGCAGAAATCCTCGAACAGATCGCGGAGGCGCGTGAAGCGGTGCGGCTGGACCACGGCAATGACGCGGTTGTTCGGAACGGCCTGACGCGCGGCAGAAAGAACGGCAGAGATCTCCACCGGGTGGTGACCGTAGTCATCGATCACGGTGACGCCACCAGTCTCGCCGGTCTTGGTGAAGCGGCGTTTCACGCCGCGGAAACCGCCCAGCGCCTTGCGCAGGACTTCGTCATCGAAGCCCATCTCGCGGGCGATGGCGACGACGGCCAGAGAATTCTGCACATTGTGCCGGCCCAGCATGGGCAGCAGGAGGTTGTCGATCGTGCGCTGGGTGCCGGAGGCGCGGTCGGTCAGCGCGACGTCGAATACCTGGCCCTCGGGCGTGACGCGCAGGTTCACCGCGCGCACATCGGCCTGCGGGCTGAACCCGTAGGCGACCATGCGGCGGTCCATGATGCGGCCAATCAAAGCCTGCACTTCCGGATGGTCGATGCAGAGCGCGGCGAAACCGTAGAACGGCAAGCCCTCGACGAAGGTCTTGAAGGCCTCGCGCACCTTGTCGAACGTGCCGTAGAAGTCGAGATGCTCCGGGTCGATATTGGTGACGACGGCCAGAGTCGACGGCAGCTTGGTGAACGTGCCGTCGCTTTCGTCAGCCTCGACCACCATCCAGTCGCCCGCACCAAGGCGCGCATTGGTGCCCCAGGCGTTGATGATGCCGCCGTTGATGACCGTGGGGTCGAGGCCGGCGGCCTCGAACAGGGCAGCGACCATTGAAGTCGTCGTGGTCTTGCCGTGGGTGCCGGCAACGGCGACGCACCACTTCAGGCGCATCAGCTCGGCCAGCATCTCGGCGCGGCGCACGACGGGGATCAGACGCGCGCGGGCGGCGCGTACTTCCGGATTATCCGCCTTCACGGCAGAGGAGATGACCACCACTTCGGCGTCGCGGACATTCTCTTCCGACTGCCCTTCGAACACCTTGATGCCCAGGTCGCGCAGGCGCTTCACATTGGCGTTGGACGCGAGGTCGGAGCCCTGCACCGAGTAGCCGAGATTGTGCATCACCTCGGCAATGCCGCTCATGCCGATGCCGCCGATGCCGACGATGTGCAGCGTGCCGATGTCGAGCGGAAGAGCCCTCATGCTGCCCTCGCCATCGTGGCCTTGCCGCCATTGCGGCCGTGGCCAGCAACGAGCACTGCAAGCGCTGCCGCGGCGTCGGGCCGGCCCAGGCGGTGCGCCGCGCCGGCCATGGTGGTGAGACGGTTGCCGTCGAGCAGCAGAGCCTGGAGCGCGTCACGCAGCGTAACGGAGGTGAACTCGCGCTGCGGCATGACCAGGGTGGCACCGCCGGCCTGGAGGGCGCGGGCATTGGCGGTCTGATGGTCGTCCATCGCGTGCAGATACGGCACCAGGATCGACGGGCGGCCGGCAACAGTAAGCTCGGCGACGGTCGATGCGCCCGCGCGGGTAATGGCCAGGTGGCAATTGGCCAGGTGGGTCGGCACGTCGGCGATGAAAGAGGCCAGGTCGGCATTTATGTTCGCCGCGTCATAGGCCGCCCGCACGCGGATCAGGTCCTCCGGGCGGCACTGCTGCACCACGCGCAGACGCGGGCGCAGCGCATCGGGCAACGAGGCGAGAGCTGCCGGCACCACATCGCTCAGTACTGTGGCGCCCTGGCTGCCGCCCAGGACGAGCAGGCGAATTTCGCCTGACGTGTCAGGTGCCGAATACGGCACACCATGGACAGCGCGCACTTCATCGCGCACCGGATTGCCGGTCAGCACGACCTTAGGCTCGTCGGCGGCACGAACAGACTGAAGGGGCAGGATCGACGCGGCGATTGCCGCGGCGTGGCCGGCGACCAGGCGGTTCACCCGCCCCAGCACCGCATTTTGTTCATGGATCAGCGTCGGCAGGCCCAAGCGCTGTGCCGCGACCATGGTCGGCAGCGACGGATAGCCGCCGAAGCCGACAACCACGGAGGGGCGGATGCGGCGCAGCAGGCGCAGCGCGGCAACGACGCCGAGCGCGATGTCCAGACCGGCGCGCACCTTCGCCATCACGCCGCGCGCGGCAGGCGTGCCGGACGGCACGACATGAACGTCCACGCCGGGAAAGCGCGTGTCGTAGCCGGCTGCGCGGCGGTCGGTCAGCAGTGCAACGGGAATCATTCGGCGTACAAGTTCCGCCGCCAGCGCCTGGGCGGGGAAAAGATGTCCACCGGTGCCGCCGGCGGCGAGGACCACGGGGCCGGTCACGTGCGGCCACCATTCTGTGGCCGGCTGCGGGTCAGGCCCAACAGCATGCCCATGCCCAGGGCCAGGGCCAGCAGCGACGAACCGCCGTAGGAAATGAACGGCAGGGTCATGCCCTTGGTCGGCAGCAAGTGCAGGTTGACGCCGATGTTGATGACCGCCTGCAGGCCGAACTGGGTCAGCAGGCCGCCGCCAGCAAGGACAACAAACAGGTCGTTGTCCTCCAGCAGACGCGCGAAGCCGCGCAGCACGATGAACGCGAAGATCGACACGATGGCGAGGCACAGCAGCAGGCCGTATTCCTCGCCTGCCACGGCGAAGATGAAGTCGGTATGCGCATCGGGCAGCACGCTTTTCACCGCGCCCTCGCCTGGGCCGCGGCCAAACAGGCCGCCCGAGGCGAAGGCCTCCATGGCGCGGTCGATCTGGTAGTTCTCGTGGCCGACCGGATCGCGGAACTTGTCGATGCGGGCGGCGACGTGCGGGAACATCACATAAGCGCCGGCAATGCCACCCAGTGCCGCGACGCCCAATCCCGCTACGAGCACGATCGGCAGACCGGCCAGGAAGAACTGGGCAAACCATACCGCGGTGACGACGACGGCCATGCCGATGTCCGGCTGCTTCAGCAGGATCCCCATGACCAGCCCGTACAGGCCGATGGACAACAGGCGCCCGGGGAACCCCTGCGTCTTCTTCGCCTCCGCAAACATCCAGGCGGCGACGACCGCAAAGGTGGGCTTGACGAATTCCGAAGGCTGCAGCGAAAGGCCGGCGATCGACAGCCAGCGGCGCGCACCCTTCACTTCCATGCCGAAGATCAGGGTCATCGCCATAAGCACCAGCGCACCCAGGAAAACAATGCAGGCCAGGCGACGAATGCCCCGCGGGCTGAGCAGCGAGACGGCGAACATGATCATCACGGCCGGTGCCAGGAACACGACCTGGCGCAGCACGAAATGCAGACTGGTGAGACCAATGCGCGTGGCGACGGCAGGCGATGCGGCCAGCGTCAGAACGCCGCCAATACCAATAAGGATAGCGAGAGCCGCGATGGTCCAGCGATCCACGGTCCACCACCAGCGGCCAACGGTCGAGGTGTCGGTGCGCGAAAGTACGCTCATGCCGCGGCTCCTTCGGTGCGGCCTGCCTGGCGGGCGGCAAGCGCCGCGACGAGATCGCGGAAGGCATCGCCGCGCTGCTCGAAATCACGGAACTGGTCGTACGACGCGCACGCCGGCGATAGCAGGACCACGGCATCCGCATGGCCATCCCGCGCCGCATCGGCATAGGCGGCCGGCACCGCGGCATCCAGCGTGCCGACGACGCTGGCGTTGACCTTGCCCTGCAAGGTGGCAGCGAATTCGCGCGCGGCGGTGCCGATCAGGTAGGCGCGGCGGATACGCGGGTGCAGGGCATCGAGCCCTTCGATACCGCCGGCCTTCGGCTTGCCGCCCGCGATCCAGTAGATATTGCTGTAACTGCCGAGCGCCTTGGAGGCGGCATCGGCATTGGTCGCCTTGGAATCGTTGACGAACGACACGCTGCCGAGGCGGCCGACGCGCTCCATGCGGTGAGCCAGGCCCGGGAATGTGCGCAGGCCGGCCATGATGGTCGCCGGGTCGAGGCCCAGTGCGCGACACACGGCATAAGCGGTGGCGGCGTTCTGGCTGTTGTGTTCACCCGGCAGGGCCGGCAAGTCGGCGACCCGGCCAACGCTTGCCACGCCATCGAACAGCACGCCGTCGTGCACCGCGACATTGGCGGTGTGGCCGACCGAAACCTTGACCACGCGCGGGCCGCGCAGCGTGGCGGCAATCGCGCGGCAATAGGCGTCGTCGATGCCGATCACCGCAGTATCATCCACCGTCTGGCGATCGAACATGCGCCGCTTCAGCGCAACATAGGCATCCATCGAGCCGTGACGGTCGAGATGATCCGGCGTCACATTGAGCAGGCAGGCGACATCCGCGTGCCAAGACGGTGTCAGGTCGATCTGGAAACTGGACATTTCCAGCACATAGGCCCCACCCGGTGGCAGGGCCGGCAGATCCAGTACCGGCGTGCCGACATTGCCGCCGATCGCGACGGGCACACCGGCCTGCTGCAGCAGGTGGCCGATCAGCGTCGTCGTCGTGGACTTGCCATTGGTGCCAGTGATGCCGACCAGCCTGGTGCCGGCAGGGCGAGCAGACAGGAACAGTTCGACGTCGCCGATGACCGGCACGTGCGCGGCGCGGGCCTTTTCGACCGTCCAGTGCGGTGCCGGATGGGTCAAGGGCACGCCCGGCGCCAGGACCAGCGCGGCAATCTTGCTCCAGTCGCAGGCCGAAAGATCATTCAGCGGGAGGTCGGCCGCCGCGCGACGAGATGGCTCGGAATCGTCCCACGCCCAGACGCGCGCACCGCCGGCAAGAAGCGCCTGCGCCGCCGAGCGGCCAGAGCGGCCCAGCCCGAATACGGCAACGGTGCGATCCTTGTATGCGGAAACGGCAATCACGTAAGTGCTACCTCAGCTTCAGGGTGGAGAGGCCGGCGAGGGCCAGGATGACGGCGATGATCCAGAATCGGATCACGACGGTTGGCTCGGCCCAGCCCTTCTGTTCGAAATGGTGGTGCAGCGGCGCCATGCGGAAGACGCGCTTGCCGGTCAGCTTGAACGACGCGACCTGCACGATCACCGAGACCGTCTCGAGCACGAACAGACCGCCGATGATGGCAAGTACGAGCTCGTGCTTGGTCACGACACTTACGGCGCCCAGCGCACCGCCCAGCGACAGCGAGCCGGTGTCGCCCATGAACACCATGGCCGGCGGCGCGTTGAACCAGAGAAAGCCGATGCCGGCGCCCACCAGCGCGCCGCAGAATACCGCAAGTTCGCCCGAGCCCGGCACCGCGTTGATTTGCAGGTAGTTGGCGAACACCGCGTTGCCGGCGAGATACGAGATCAGCGCGAAGCTGGCGGCGGCGATCATCACCGGCACGATGGCCAAGCCGTCGAGACCGTCGGTCAGGTTCACCGCGTTCGAGGCGCCGACGATGACGAAGATAGCGAACGGCACCATGAAGATGCCGAGGTTCAGCAGCAGGTCCTTGACGAACGGAATGGCGAGGCCGGTGGCCAACGGATCGCGCGTTACCGACGCGATCCAAACCGCGGCCGCTCCGGCAATGATGATCTGCAGCACCATTTTCAGCTTGCCCGGCACGCCCTTCGGGTTCTGCTTTGTGACCTTCAGGTAGTCGTCGTAGAAGCCGACAAGGCCGAAGCCGATGGTGACCAGCAGCACCGCCCAGACGTAGCGGTTGGCAAGGTCGGCCCAAAGCAGCGTGCCCACCGTGAGGCCCAGCAGGATGAGAAAGCCGCCCATGGTCGGCGTGCCGCGCTTGGCGACGATGTGGCTCTGCGGCCCGTCGGTGCGGATGGGCTGCCCCTTGCCCTGCTTCGAGCGCAGCCAATTGATCAGCGGCTCACCGAACAGGAATGCGATCAGCATGGCGGTCAGCACTGCGCCGCCGGTCCGGAATGTCAGATAACGGAACAGGTTGAAGACCGCGAACTGGTCGGCCATCGGATAAAGCAGCTGGTAAAGCATATTGGGTCTCAACCTTTCGCGGCGATGCGCGGCGCACCGCCGCCGATCAACGCCGCCGCAACTTCGTACATCCGGCTGCCGTGCGAACCCTTCACGAGCACGACGTCGCCATCACGCGGCGCGGCCAGTGCACTGGTCATCAGCTCAGCAGCGGTGGCGGCATGCATACCGCGGCGGCTTGCCGGCAGCGCATCGAACAGGTGACGCATCAGCGGACCGGCGCAGTAGACGCGGTCGATCCCGGCCGTCTCGATATCGGCGGCGAGCGTCGCGTGCAGGGCGGGCGCGTCGGCGCCGAGTTCCAGCATGTCGCCCAGGATGGCGATGCGATGACCACGCGAATCAGGCCGCGCCGCCGCCAGGGTTGCAAAGGCGGCGCGCATGCTGGGCGGGCTGGCATTGTAGCTGTCGTCGATCAGTTCGAACGTGCCGCCGTCGCGTTCGACGACATGCCGCCGGCCGCGCCCATCGGGCGGAGTCAGGCTGGCCAATGCCAGGCCGGCGAGGCCAAGGTCGCCACCAACCAGACGGACCGCAGCAAGTGCGGCGAGCGAATTCATCACCCAGTGGCGGCCCGGCGCGCCGATCTTGTAGGTCATCGCCTGGCCCATAATGTCGGCGGCGACGCACGCGCAGGCCGGATGCAGCGCCATGTTCACCAGCCGCGCATCGGCGTGCGGATGGCTGCCGAATGACACAACACGGTCCACGCCGCGCTCCTTGGCGCGCGCAACCAGATGATCGAAATACGGATTGTCACGGTTCAGTACGGCGGTGCCGCCCGCTTCGATGCCGGCGAAGATTTCCGCTTTCGCATCGGCGATGCCGTAGATGTCGCGGAAGTGTTCGAGGTGCACCGCCTCGATGGTGGTGACGATGGCGACGTGCGGACGGGCCAGCAGTGTCAGCGGCTCGATCTCGCCGGCATGGTTCATGCCCATCTCGAATACGCCGAACTGGGCGTCCGCCGGCATGCGCGAAAGCGACAGCGGCAGACCGAAATGGTTGTTCAGGTTGCCGGTCGAACCGTGCGCGCCACCCTGGCGTTCGAGGCTCTGCAGCACCATTTCTTTTGTGCTGGTCTTGCCGACGCTGCCGGTGATAGCGACGATCTTCGCATCACTGCGCAGCCGCGCCGCTGCGCCCAGGGCACGCAGGCCGTTGAAGGTGTTGTCGACGACCACCAGAGGCGCATTTTCCAGGCCATCGGGAACGGTGGAGACAAGCGCGCCTGCGGCGCCGGCTCGGAGCGCAGCGGCGACATAGGCGTGGCCGTCGAAGTTATCGCCCTTCAGCGCAATGAACAGGTCGCCCGCACCGACCGTGCGGCTGTCGATGGAAACCCCCGTTGCCGCGAACGGCGCAAGGCTGCGCCCACCGGTCGCCCGGGCAACCTCGTCAGCGGTCCAGAGGGGCTGCGCGGCCATCAGTGCAATGTCCCGTTGCGGCGGCTCGTCGCCGCGTCACGCGCAATGGTCGCATCATCGAACGGCCGGACCGTGGCACCGACGATCTGGCCCTGCTCGTGGCCCTTGCCGGCAACCACCAGCACGTCGCTGGGGCCCAGCGACTTCACGGCGGCGAGAATGGCATCGGCGCGGTCACCGATTTCGATGGCCCCGGGCGCGGTGGCGAGAATTTCGGCGCGTATTGCGGCGGGTGCTTCGCTGCGCGGATTGTCGTCGGTGACGTAAACAGTGTCCGCCAGGTCGGTGGCAATGCGCCCCATCATCGGACGCTTGCCGCGATCGCGGTCGCCGCCACAGCCGAACACGACGACCAGCCGGCCGGCCGCGTGCGGACGCAGCGCCTTGAGCACGGTCTGCAGCGCGTCAGGTGTGTGGGCATAGTCGATGAAAATTGGCGCGCCGGCAGCGGTCGTTGCGACCCACTGCATCCGGCCCGGCACGCCCTCGAGGTGATCGAGTGCCGCAATCGCCGCATCGATGTCGCCGCCGCAGGCGACGACGAGACCAAGCGCGCACAGCGCATTGGCGGCCTGGAAGGCGCCGACCAGCGGCAGTTCGATCCGCCGAGTGCGGCCATACAGGTCAGCATCGACGCGCAGGCCCTGGGCATGCGGTTCCAGTGAGCGGATATGCAGTTCTCGGCCGGCGGCACCGTACCCGACGACGCGCAGCCTACGTGCATCGGCGACCGCCACGACGCGGTTGAACCATTCGCTGTCGGCGTTGATGACCGCGGTGCCGCCCGGCGCTATGAGTTCGTCGAACAGGCGCATCTTGGCGGCGAAATAGGCCTCGACGTTCGGGTGATAGTCGAGATGGTCGCGGGTCAGGTTGGTGAATGCGCCAGCCACGGGACGCAGCGCCTCAAGCCGGCACTGGTCCAGACCGTGGCTCGACGCCTCGATGGCGAGATGGTCCACCCCGCGCCGCTTCAGGTCGGCAAGTAGGCGGTGCAGGACGATGGGGTCGGGCGAGGTGTGGTTCAGCGGCTGGTAATAGTCCGGCGCCACGACGCCGAGCGTGCCGAGCGACGCGGCCGACACGCCGAGGCGCGCCCAGATCTGCCGTGTGAACGAGGCGACCGAAGTCTTGCCGTTGGTGCCAGTGACAGCGGCAACCGTCTCCGGCCCCGGCCCGAAGAAGCGAGTGGCGATGAAGGCGAGGCGCGCGCGCGGGCGCTCGTCGGTAACGAGGGCGATGCCGGCCTTTGCCAGACGGTCAGCCAAAGCGGAATCGGGCGAGGACAGCACCGCTGTCGCGCCGCGCGCCAAGGCATCATCGACAAAACGTACGCCATCGGTCTTCGAGCCAGCCAGGGCGGCGAACATCCAGCCCGGGCGCACTTCTCGGCTATCGGCGGTGAGGCCGGCGATCTCGATCCCGGGCGCTGGCCCGTCGATGAGGTCAGTAAGCCGCAAGTTTCTTCTCCACTGGCACCGGCTTACCCGGTATCGGAACGAACATGGCTTGCTTGATCTCGGGCAATTCCTCGTCCACCGGCTGGATGCCCAGCATGGGCGCAATGCGCGCGATGATGCGGCCGACGGCGGGCGCGGCATTCCAGCCCGCCGTCGCGTAGCCGTATGTGGCCTTCGTCCCCTTGGGTTCGTCGATCGAACCGATGACGATGTAGCGCGGCTTGTTCATCGGGAATGCCGCGATAAACGTGTTGAACAACGCCTTGCGGTTATAGCCGCCGCGATCGCCAACCTTTTCCGACGTACCGGTCTTGCCGCCGACCAGGTAGCCGTCGACGGTCGCCTTCTTGCCGGTGCCGTCTTCGACAACGAGGTGCAGCAGGCGACGCATGATGTCAGAGGTCTGCTGTGACAATACCTGCACGCCGGGGACCGGCAGGTCGGCCGGACGCTTGACCAGGGTCGGCGGGTGCAGCACGCCGCCGTTCACGACCGCCGAGGTCGCGACGGCGAGTTGCAGCGGCGTGACCGACAGGCCATGCCCGAAGGCGATGGTCATGGTCTCGATGTTCTTCCAGTTACGCGGCACCAGTGGCGCGCCGACTTCCGGCAGCTCGATCACCGGCCGGCGCAGCATGCCCATCTTATCCATGAAGGCACGCTGGCCCGCAGGGCCAACATCGAGCGCCATCTTCGCCGAACCGATATTCGACGAATACATGAATATCTCGGGTACCGAGAGCCAACGGTTCTTCGGGTGATCGTCGCGAATGGTAAAGCGGGATATCTGAATTGGACGGGACGCATCGTAGCCGTTCGACAGCTTGACGGTGCCGCTGTCCAGCGCCATGGCGGTGTTCAGCGTCTTCATGGTTGAACCCATTTCGTACACGCCCAGCGTGACACGGTTAAAACGGGTTTCCTTGGGCGCATCGCCCGGATTGGTAGGGTCGAAGTCGGGCAGCGAAACCATGGCGATGACCTCGCCGGTCTCGACGTCGAGAACCATGCCGCCGGCGCCGATGGCGTTGAAGTCCGAAACCGCGCGCAGCAGTTCGTCGCGCATGGCGTGCTGCACGCGCGTGTCGATGGTCAATTCCAGTGATTCGGCGCCGCGGGCGGGGTCGCGCAGGCTCTCGTCGAAGAACTGTTCGATGCCGGAAATGCCCTTGCCATCGACATCGGTGAAACCAAGCACGTGCGCGGCCAGAGAGCCTTGCGGATAGACACGGCGCTGCTCGCTCTGGAAACCGATGCCGGGAATGCCGAGGCGGTTGACGGCGTAGTGCTGGCGCGGCGTCAGGTTACGCTTGAGCCACACGAAGCTCTTGCCGGTCGACAGCTTGGCGCGCACCTCCGCCTCGCTGAGGTCGGGCAGTTCCTGCACCAGGCGGGCGGCGGCCTCATCAGGGTTCAGGATCTTCTTCGGTTCTGCGAACAGCGAGGCCGTGCGCAGGTTTGTCGCCAGCAGCACGCCGTTGCGGTCGACGATGGATTGCCGGTCGAGCACCACCTGCTCCGGCGGCGGCGCGATGACCACGCCGCGGGCGGCGATGTCGTTGCCGCGCAGCAGTGTCACTTCCATCAACCGGCCGGCGAGGACGACGAAGACGATTGCGAACAGCATGCCGGCCACGACGATGCGATTGCGGCCGGTTTCGATCGCGGACTTGGCCGCGCCATCCATGCGCACGAGCGGCGACGCGCCGGGCATGTCTGCCGGCGTGCACGGCTTGCTCTGCGGTTTGCGACGGAACCAGGCCATTACGGCGTCATCCGGAAGGTGGCAGGCTCGCGGCTGCTGTTCATGACCGGCACCATCGCCAGGGACGGCTTGCCGGCCTTCTGCTTGGCCGACGCCACAGCCGGCGCATTGGGATCTGCGCGCAGGCGTTCCTGCAGCGTCGGCAGGTCGGCGGCGCTGACGACCTGCTTCGGCATCATCGGCCGCAGTTCAAGCAGGCGTGCGGCGCGGGCCTGCAGGTTGTCGGGGCGCGCGAGGTAGCTCCATTCCGCCTGCAGGACCAGCATGTTCTCGCGGTCCTGGGTGATGGCGCGGTTCAGCTCGCTCAGCTCGTCTTCCTGGCGCTGCACCTCATAGGACAGCTGGTACAGGCCGAACGAGGCGACGGCGGTCAGGAGGACGATGGCGAAGGTGAGAATGCGGGTCATGCCGCGAGATCCTCGGGCCAGGCCGGGGCGTCAGTGCGCTGAGCCGCGCGCAGCCGGGCGGAGCGCGAGCGCGCGTTGCGCGAGATCTCGTCCTCGCTTGCCTTTGCCGCACCGCCCATCAGGCGGAACGACGGCGCCGGCTTGGCGGCCATGTCGGGCAGGTGGCGGGAGACGCCCTTCGACTTCCCGGCGCGCGCCTCGAGGAAACGCTTCACGATACGGTCTTCCAGCGAGTGGAAGGATACGACCACCAGCCGGCCCATAGGGCGCAGCAGACGCTCCGCCGCCGCGAGGCCGCGGCGCAGTTCGTTCAGCTCGTCGTTGACGTGGATGCGCAGCGCCTGGAACGTCCGGGTCGCGGGATGCTGGCCCGGCTCGGCATGCACGCAGCCGGCAACCACATTGGCCAGTTGCAGCGTGCGTTCGATCGGTGCGGCGGCGCGGGCCATAACGATCGCGCGGGCGATGCGGCGCGAGCGGCGCTCCTCGCCGTAACGCCACAGAATGTCGGCAATGTCAGACTCTTCGCCGTGGTTGACGACGTCGGCCGCGCTCGGGCCATCGGCCCCCATGCGCATATCCAGCGGGCCGTCGTTGCGGAACGAAAAGCCGCGCTCGGGCTGGTCGAGCTGCATGGAGGAGACGCCAATATCGAGCACCACGCCGTCGACGGCGTCGATGCCGCGTGCGCCCAGCAGGTCGGACATGTCGCCGAAGCGGCCCTCGACGATTTCGAAGCGGCCGGCACTCTCAGTGGCCAGCGCCTGTCCCGTCGCCACGGCGGAGGGATCGCGGTCGATGCCGACGACGCGGCACCCGGCGGCGGACATGATGGCGCGGCTGTAGCCGCCAGCGCCGAACGTGCCATCGACAAAGGTCTCGCCCGCGGCAGGCGACAACGCGGCCACGACCTCGGCCAGCATGACGGGAATGTGCGGCGCGTTCACGTACGTACCGCGCCGCGCAGGCTGCGGCTGCGCGCAAGCGCTGCCTGGCGATGGACGCGCCAGGCTTCGGGATTCCAGAGCTGGAAGCTATCGCCGATGCCGACGAAGCAGACCAGTTCGCTCAGGCCCGCATGGTCGATCAGGTCTTCCGCCAGCACAACGCGACCTTCGGGATCGCACTGGAACGAGCGGATCGACGGCTTGATCGAGAACATCAGGTCGTCGCGCTCCTGCGAGAGCGGCGGCAGCGACGCGATCTGGCGGTCGAGTTCGGCGAGGTAGTCGTCCCCAGCCCCTTCGACGGCGGCGTAGTGAACGGCGGGGAACAGCAGGATGCGCGTCGACTTGCGCGCAGACAGCACGGCGCGGAACTCGGCCGGAACGGAGACGCGCCCCTTCCGGTCGATCTTGTTGGTGAACGTGGAGAGAAACTGCTCCACCGCCACTCTCCCACCGCCTGCCCGCATCCCCGGTTCGGATCAGCGAATCGCACAGTTTGTGGTGCGAATCGTCCGTCTCAGCATGGGACGGTATGGGATATCATGGGAAATTATGGGCGTCAACGGTCATACCAGTAAAAATCGGGGCGTTTCAAGAACTTGGCTATGGTTTGACTTGCCGCCCATCTGCCGAGCCGGGCGCGCAGGCAGTCCAAATCGGCGCCAAGGCCGAATTTTGCCCATGAAGGCCCAAATCAATACTGTTCTGTTTTTGTTCTTGTCTTGCCGTAGACCCACTACTGGGCTGCGCCGGCGGCAACGCCATGGCGCAATTAGGGCAAATCGAAGATGTCAGAGGGCCTGTAAGCCGGGTTTTGTCCCCCTGCCCTGCGGCAGGATAGATGACCATTCCTCTGGGACGCCTGTTGCCAGGCGCCTCGCGCGACCGACCCGGGCGGCAGACCGATAAAGCCCTGTCCGCTTGCGCGAACCGCCACCCCTATTTGGTCTTGCTCCCGGTGGGGTTTGCCCTGCCATCGCCGTTACCGGCAATGCGGTGCGCTCTTACCGCACCTTTTCACCCTTGCCGCACGGCCGAAACCGCGTGGCGGTTTGTTTTCTGTGGCACTTTCCCTGAGGTCGCCCCCGCCGGGCGTTACCCGGCACCGTCTTACCGTGGAGCCCGGACTTTCCTCCAGCACCGGCTTGCGCCGGGGCCAGCGGCCATCCAGCCCTCTGACATCAGGGAGACGGTTACCGCTTCGGGGCGGCCGGGTCAAATAGCGTGGACTATGGGTGGTAGAGTTCGATCACGACGCGACGGCCATAATTCGGCTCGCTGACGAGCAGTTCCTCGCCACGGCCGGCGCTGAACACCTTTGCCTCCGGAGCACCGGCATCGACCAACAGCTTGGCCACGGCAGCGGCGCGACGCTTGGACAGTTCCAGATTGGCCTCGGCCGTGCCATTGCGGTCGGCGTAGCCGACGACACTGAGGCGCGTGCCCTGTTTGCCCGTCATGTCCGACGCAGCCTGGGCCACGACGCCGCGCCCGAGCGCGTTGACCACATCGCTGTCAGGTTCGAAAAACACGGTGTAGAGCTTGGCTGGCGACGGGTCGTAAGGCGCTGCGCAAGCGCCCAGCAGCAGAATTCCAGAAAGCACAAAGAAACGTCGCAGCATCCGATCCCCCGGAGGCGCCCTTAGCGCCAGTATTCGGCCGCGGCGATTGCGAAATTCATCTGTTCGCCACTTCCAAGCGCGAACGTTGTAACACCAACCAGGTTCCCGTGGACATCAAACAGCCCGCCACCGGACGAGCCCGGCGCCATGACCGCGCTGGTCTGGATCAGCTTCAGGCCTTTTTGGGTGCGCAGGCCTGAAACCAGCCCCTCGCCCAGGGTACGCTGCAGCCCGCGCGGCGCGCCAATCGTATAGACGCGCTCGCCGACCTTGAGCTGATCGAAACTGCGCACGCCAGCCACCGGCGTCAGGCCGCCATCGAGCACGTTGAGGAAGCAGCGATCGGTCTCGACGTCGGCGCGGTGCAGCAAGGCATTGGTGTACTTGCCGTCCTGCGCGACGATGATGACAGGGCGGTCCTTCACCGCGTGACAATTGGTGACCAGCATGTCGGGTGCGATGGCCACGGCCGATGCCTGGCTCACTTCCTTGAGCGCGCGCAGGTCTTCGATCGATTTCGCCGCCAGGGTGACGTAAATCGAGCGTCCGGCCTTCTCGAACAATTCGGCAGGGTCGAGCGTCTTGGTCGCGATACGCGCCGGCATGTTGGGAACAGCGATGCCGCCCCATTTCGGCCATTCGGTACTGTCGTGGATGGACGGCGACGCGACACCAAGCGCAGCGACCGGGTCCTTGGCGGTCTGCTTCGACACCGACAGTTGATGCACCTCGGCCGGCGCAGGTGCTGCGGCAACATACGGCGAGGCCGCGGGCGCCTCGACCGGCTTGCTCAACTGCGCCGGTGTAACGAAGCGGGTGACCTGCCGATCAAGGCAGCGGTAGTAAACCGCGGGGCCAGCCGCCATTGACGACTTGCAGAACTGTTCAGCGGCGGCGCGGTCTTCCGGGCGCATAAGATCGGTGCGCGGGCGGCCGTTCATCGCATCGAGCGCGCCAAGCTGCCGCTCGACGCAGGACAGCCACGGCGACGAACCGGCATCGCCGAGCCTGCCGCAGACTTGATCAACGGAGCCGCGCTCCTGCGGGGTCAACCGGCCATAGCCGTCGGGCAACGCCAAGGCGACGCCGCCAAGGCCAAGCCCGGCAGCAAAAAACGCGGCGATCGCAAACGCAACTGACCGACGACCCATCAGGAAAACACCCAGTCACTGATAACGGGTTTTTTACCATGAGTGGCCGTATGAAATTGCCGGCAAAAATGGTTACCGCCGCAGAAAACTGCGGTTTCTGCGATACAAAATATCGCCGACTGCATCAAAAAGAGAAACAGCGCCACGTTGCCGCTGACGCTATTTCACTTGTTGCGCGATCAAGGTGTTTACGCCGTTCAGGCCGCGTCGCGCTTGACCGGGTCGTAGTTCAGATTCGGCGCGAGCCAGCGCTCCATGTCTGCGAGAGTCATTCCCTTGCGTTTCGCGTAATCAGCGACCTGGTCCGCCTCGATCTTGCCGACGCCGAAGTAACGCGCATCCGGATGGGCGAAGTACCAGCCGCTGACCGCTGCTCCTGGCAGCATGGCGAAGCTTTCAGTCAGCACGATGCCGGCCTTGGCCTCCGCATCGAGCAGACGGAACAGGGCTGCCTTCTCGGTATGGTCGGGGCAGGCGGGATAGCCGGGCGCCGGACGGATGCCGCGATAGGATTCGGCGACCAGTTCCTCGTTGGTCAGCTTTTCGTCGCAGGCATAGGCCCAGAATTCCTTGCGCACGCGCTCATGCATGCGCTCGGCAAAAGCTTCCGCCAGACGATCAGCCAGGGCCTTGACCAGAATCGCGTTGTAGTCGTCGTTCTTGGCCTTGTACTCGGCGGCGAGGTCGTCAAGTGCCGCACCTGAGGTAACGGCGAACGCGCCGACATAGTCCTTGATGCCGGTTTCCACGGGCGCGACGAAATCGGACAGCGCAAGATTGGCGCGATCGCCATCGCGATGCATCTGCTGGCGCAGCGTGTGCAGCGTTTCGAGCGGCGCGTTCCGCCCGCCATCGGTATAGAGCTCGATATCGTCGTCATTGACGCTGTTGGCCGGCCAGAAACCGATGACGCCGCTGGCGAACAGCTTCGGATCGGCGACCAGCTTGTCCAGCATCACGCGCGCATCGTCGTACAGGTTGCTCGCCGCCTCGCCCACGACGGGATCTTTCAGGATATCGGGGAAGCGTCCGCGCAGTTCCCAGGCGGCGAAGAACGGCTGCCAGTCGATATACGGCACCAGTTCAGCCAAAGGATAGTGGTCGAAGGCACGCACGCCGAGGAAGGCCGGTACCGGCGGTTCGTAGCCCTTCCAGTCGATCTTCGCCTTGTTCGCGCGCGCCTCGGCGATGGTGCGGCGCTTGCCGGTGTTGCGGTCGCGCGCGTGCAGTTCACGGATCTTGGTGTACTCGGCCTGCACCTCGGCCACATAGGCCGGCTTGCTGTCGCGCGACAGCAGTTTGCCGGCCACGCCCACGGCTCGCGAGGCATCGGGCACGTACACGACCGGGCCATCATAGTTCGGTACGATCTTCACCGCGGTGTGGACACGGCTGGTGGTCGCACCGCCAATCAGCAACGGAATGGTCATGCCGGTACGCTGCATCTCGGCCGCCACGAAGCACATCTCATCTAGGCTGGGCGTGATGAGACCCGACAGACCGATGATGTCGGCCTTTTCGGCACGCGCGATTTCCAGGATCTTCGCGCACGGCACCATGACGCCAAGATCGACGACGTCGTAATTGTTGCACTGGAGCACGACGCCGACGATGTTTTTGCCGATGTCGTGCACGTCGCCCTTAACCGTGGCCATCAGGACCTTGCCCTTGGCCTCGGCAGGTGCGGCGGACTTGTTCTTCTCCGCCTCGATGAACGGCAGCAGGCAAGCCACCGCCTTCTTCATCACGCGGGCACTTTTCACCACCTGGGGCAGGAACATCTTGCCGGCGCCGAACAGGTCGCCGACCACGTTCATGCCGTCCATCAGCGGCCCCTCGATCACATCCAGCGGACGGTCGGAAAGCTGGCGCGCCTCTTCGGTGTCGGCTTCGATCCAGGCGTCGAGGCCGGCGACCATGGCGTGGCTCAGGCGTTCGCGCACAGGCTTCTCACGCCACGTCAGGTCCACTTCCTGCTTCTTGCCGGCGGCGCCCTTGAACTGCTCGGCGATCTCCAGAAGCCGGTCGGTCGCGTCGGGCCGCCGGTTCAGCAGCACGTCCTCGATGCGTTCCAGCAGGTCCTTTGGAATCTCCTCGTAGACGATCAGCTGGCCGGCATTGACGATGCCCATGTCCATGCCTTCGCGGATCGCGTGGTACAGGAACACCGAGTGCATCGCCTCGCGCACCTTGTCGTTGCCGCGGAACGAGAACGACACATTCGAGACGCCGCCGGAGATGTGGCAGTATGGCAGCGTCGTCCGGATGCGCTTGCACGCCTCGAAGAAATCGACGGCGTAGTTGTTGTGCTCCTCGATACCGGTGGCGACCGCGAATATATTCGGGTCGAAGATGATATCTTCGGGCGGGAAGCCGACCTTTTCTGTCAGCAGCTTGTAGGCGCGGGTGCAGATTTCGACCTTGCGGTCGGCGGTATCGGCCTGGCCCTTCTCGTCAAACGCCATGACGACGGCGGCGGCGCCGTAGCGCATCACCTTGCGCGCCTGTTCGAAGAACTTCTCCTCGCCCTCCTTCAGGCTGATGGAGTTGACGATGGCCTTGCCCTGCACGTTCTTCAGGCCAGCCTCGATGACGCTCCACTTCGAGCTGTCGATCATGATCGGCACGCGGCTGATGTCGGGCTCGGACGCGATCAGGCGCAGGAAGCGGACCATGGCCGCCTCGCTGTCCAGCATCGCCTCGTCCATATTGACGTCGATGATCTGCGCGCCACTCTCGACCTGCTGGCGGGCCACGGTAAGCGCGGCGTCGAAGTCGCCGTTCAAGATCAGCTTCTTGAACTTGGCCGAGCCCGTGACGTTGGTGCGCTCGCCGATATTAATGAACACAGCGGTCTGCGGCGGGGCCGAAGGATTGTTTTCGTTGGTCATGCGCGCAACTCAAAGGGTTCGAGGCCAGACAGGCGCAGGCGCCGCTCGCGCGCCGGCAGGACGCGCGGCTTCACGCCAGCGACGGAATCGGCAATCGCCTTGATATGGTCAGGCGTCGTGCCGCAGCAGCCGCCGACGATGTTCACCAGGCCGTCCTTCGCCCACTGGCACAGATGGCCGGCGGTCTGGTGCGGCTGTTCGTCATACTCGCCGAACTCGTTCGGCAGGCCTGCATTCGGGTACGAGCTGATGTACACGTCGGCCACCCGCGACAGTTCGGCGATATAGGGACGCATCAGGTCGGCACCCAGGGCGCAGTTGAGCCCGATCGAAAACGGCCGCGCATGGCGCAGACTGTTCCAGAACGCCTCGGTCGTCTGGCCCGACAGGGTGCGGCCGGACGCGTCGGTGATGGTGCCCGAGATCATGAGCGGCAGCGTATAGCCGAGTTCGTCGAACACTTCATCGACCGCGAAGATCGCCGCCTTGGCGTTCAGCGTGTCGAATATCGTCTCGATCAGGATCAGGTCGGCGCCCCCCGCGATCAGGCCCCGGGTTTCTTCCTTGTAAGCCTCGCGCAGGGTGTCGAAATCGACGTTCCGGAACTCCGGCTTATTTACGTCGGGCGAGATCGACGCGGTGCGGCTGGTCGGCCCGATGGCGCCGGCGACGAAGCGTGGCTTGTTCGGCTCCTTCGCGGTGAACTCGTCAGCTGCCTCACGCGCAACGCGTGCGCCGGCGACGTTCAACTCGTAGGCAATATGCTCCAGCTTGTATTCGGACTGGGCGATCGACGTTGAACTGAATGTGTTGCTCTCGACAATATCGGCGCCCGCCGCGAAATAGAGGCGGTGGATGCCCTTGATCTTGTCGGGCGCCGTAATGTTCAGCAGGTCGTGATTGCCCTTCAGATCGACCGGGTGGTCCTTGAAACGGTCGCCGCGATAATCAGCTTCGGTCAGCTTCAGGCGCTGGATCATCGTCCCCATGGCGCCATCCAGCACGAGTATGCGCTGCTTTGCCGCCGCCTCGATGGCGGCGCGTCGCGCGGCGCGGTTCGCGGGCGAAAGATCGATCATGGCGCTTACTCCGGCAGAACGGGCGCAGGCCTGACGCCGAGGATGTGGCAGATCGCGAAGGTCAGGTCGGCGCGGTTCAAGGTATAGAAGTGGAATTCGTCCAGGCCCTCGGCCTGCAGGCGGCGGCACTGCTCGGCCGCAACGGTCGCCGCCACCATCTTGCGCGTCTCCACGTCGTCGTCCAGCCCATCGAACAGGTCAGCCAGCCACGCCGGCACGCTGGCGCCGGCAACTTGCGAAAACTTCACCACCTGCTTGAAATTGGTCACCGGCAAAATGCCCGGCACGATGGGCACGGTGATGCCGGCCGAACGTGCACGGTCGAGGAAGCGCAGGAATGTCTCGACGTCGAAGAAGTACTGGCTGATCGCGCGGGTCGCACCGGCATCGACCTTGCGCTTCAGATACTCCAACTCTGCCCGCGGCGAAGTGGAGCTGGGGTGCAGTTCTGGATAGCAGCCGACGCTGATCTCGAAATTGCCGACGCGCCGCAGGCCCGCAACCAGTTCGGTTGAATTGGCATAGCCCTGCGGATGCGGCACGAACCGGCCGCCTTGGTCGGGCGGCGGATCGCCGCGCAACGCGACGATATGGTTGATGCCGGCGTCGAGATACTGGCGCGCCACCTCGTCAACCTCGCCACGGCTGGCGCCGACGCAGGTCAAGTGGGCGGCGGGCTCGAGCGCGGTCTCGCGGCGGATGCGGGTCACCGTGGCATGGGTGCGCTCGCGCGTAGTGCCGCCGGCGCCATAGGTCACCGATACGAAACGCGGCCCCAGCGGCACCAGGCGCAGCAGGGCCTGCCACAGGTTCTGCTCCATTTCCGCCGTCTTCGGCGGGAAGAACTCGAACGAAACCTTCAACCGGCCGGCCGGCGCGACCGGCGACTGGGTAAGGGCGTTGGAAACGGGCGCCATGGCTAACTCCTCAGTTCAACGTCGGTCCGGGCCGCCGCGCCTGCCAGATGCTGACGGTCAGCGGCGTGCCGGCCAGGTGATGTGTCGGCAGGACTTCCAGTCCTGCCGTCGTACACCAGGATTCAATCTCCTCGTCGGCAAAACCCAGCCGGCGATGCGCGCGCTTCTCGCGCAGATGCTCAAGGTCGTGTGGCGCGAAATCGACCACCGCCATGCGGCCGCCGGGTTTTAGCACGCGCGCCGCCTCCGTCACCGCCGCGGCAGGTGAATCGGCAAAATGAAGCACCTGGTGAATGGTAATGAAGTCGGCCGATTCAGGCGCCATGGGCAGGTTGTACATATCCGCCTGACGCACCTGACAATGGCGCAGCCGGTGCTTTTCCAGGGTGGCGCGGGCAATGGCGAGCATTTCCCGGCTCAGATCGACGCCCAGGCCATGGCGGACGTGCGGCGCAAAAATCTGCAGGATGCGGCCCGTGCCAGTGCCGATATCGAGAAACTGATCGATCGGCTGATCGCCGGCCAGGTTCAACAGGTGAGCCTCAACGTCCGCCTCATCGACATAGAGTGAGCGGATTTCATTCCAGTGCGCCGCATTGGCCCGAAAATAGGACGCCGCCTCCTCGGCCCTTGCCTGCTTGATCTCCTCCAGCCGGGCCAGGTCGCGCTTAACGACCGGATCGTCCTGAACGATCAGCTCCAGAAGCCGGCTCGACAACTGCGCTCCGGCCCCGGTCGTAGCCAGACCGTAGAATGACCATATGCCTTCACGGAATTTGGCCAGGAGACCGGCTTCGACCATAAGCTTCAGGTGGCGGGACACACGCGGCTGGCTCTGGCCCAGGATCTGGGTCAGCTCGCTGACCGTCAGCTCTGAATCCGCGCACAATGACAGAAGCCGCAGCCTGGTTGGCTCGGCAACTGCGCGCAGGCTGGCCATAAGTTCGTCCAAAGCGCCCTCCGGTGATCATATATAAGCATATGTTTATTTCTTTGTAGATAGTTTTCCAACCCTGTGTTGTTGCTAATCCGCAACAACGCCGGGCAATTCCGCTGGGCGTGATGGCGCTCACTCGAAGCCGGACGTTTGCCGTGATATTCCATGGGCCAAGCGGAGACGCGGCGATTCGGGGGAAACCGCGGGACGCAAGGCTGCTTCGCCCGTTAGTAATCTGCTAACTATTTGGGTACTATGACAAAATCAGATTTGGTCGGCTCTTGCTTCTCAGTCCGGCCGAAACTGGTGGCGCATACGCGGTTCGGGGACCGTTGCACAATGTTTGATCAGGAATTGGGTTTGTCGCGGTTTGGCAAGGCGGCCGTTCGCCTCGCTTTGACGCTGACGCTTGCCGGTCTGGCTGCTGCGTGCGCGAGCCCGCCGCCCGAGAGCGATCCGGCTGCCCGCCAAGCCTATTACGAAGCGAACGATCCGCTGGAGCCGTTGAACCGGAGCATCTGGGCGTTCAATCGTGGCTTCGACACTGTTCTGCTCCGTCCGGTCGCTACCGTCTATCGTGACGCCGTGCCGAGTCCGGTGCAGACCGGTGTGCGCAACTTCCTCGACAACCTGAAGCAACCGCTGAACATCGCCAACTCGCTGCTGCAGGGTAATCCCGAGCGCGCGGGCCAGGCGACGGGCCGCTTCCTGACGAACACCTTGGTCGGTTTTGGCGGTTTCCTTGAAATCGTCCCGAGCATGCCGAAGGCCGAAGAAGATTTCGGCCAGACCCTCGCAGTCTGGGGCGCCGCAGACGGCCCCTACCTGATGCTGCCGATTCTCGGCCCGTCGAATCCGCGAGATCTGGGCGGCCTCATCGTCGACAGCCTGGCCGATCCGTTCAACTACATCGCCAACCGTAACGACCAGATCTGGTTCCCGATCACCCGCACGGTCGTGAACGCGGTCGATGTGCGTTCGCGGAACATCAAGACCCTGGACGACATCGAAGCGCAGTCGATTGACTTCTATGCCGCGATCCGCAGCCTGGTCCGCCAGCGCCGGATGGACGAGATTCGCAACGGCGCCCTGCCGAGCGACACCGCGCCCTATCCGACTGTGCCGCTGACGAACATCCAGAACGATGACGGCATTTCGAAGCGCTCGGTCGTCGCGGCCAACTGAATCTCGACAGACACGCCGCCATGTTGACCCACGCCCTGATACGACGCCTGTTTACCGCCGGCGTCGCCGCAATGCTCTGCCTTGGCAGCGCACAAGCTGTGGTGTCGAATGCCTCGCCTGAGGATTTCATCCGCTCGCTGGGCGATGAAGTCATCAACATCTTGGTCGACAAGTCGCTGGACCAGGGCAGCCGCGAAACCAAGTTCCACGGCATGCTGGTCGAGTATGTCGATACCGACACGGTCAGCCGTACCGTCCTGGGCCGCTACTGGAACCAGGCGAACGACGAACAGCGCAAGGAATTCCAGGATCTCTACCGCGAGTACCTGATCCGGATTTACGCGTCTCGCTTTTCCAAGTTCAGCGGCGAGAAGTTCAACGTGAAGAACTCACGGACCGAATCAGACCGCGATGCACTGGTCATCTCGTCGATCGAGCCGCCATCCGGCACCGGACCGGTCTACGGCGTAAACTGGCGGGTCCGCAAGACGGACGGCGGGTATCGCGTGGTTGACGTGATGGCCGAAGGCGTCAGCCTGCTGGTGACCCACAACCAGGAATTCTCGTCGGTCATCCAGAACAACGGCGGCCGCGTCCAGGGCCTGCTGGAAGCGCTCCGCAAGCGCATCGAGACGGCCAAGGCCCGCTAGCGCACCGCTTCCACGACCGGCGGCTCAATCGAATAGCCGGCTGAACGTACCGTTCGAATCATGTCCAGATCATTGTCGCCGTTAAGCGCCTTGCGCAGCCGGCGGATATGGACGTCGACCGTACGCTGCTCCACGAAGATGTCACGGCCCCAGACGGAGTCGAGCAACTGGTCACGCGACAGGACGCGCCCCTGATGTTCCAGGAAGTAGCGCAGCAGGCGATATTCTGTCGGCCCCAGGTGGATGGCGCGTCCACCGCGCGAAACCTTATGCGCGCCCAGGTCCATCACGACATCGCCGCAGGTCAGCATCTCCTCGCTCAGCGCCGGGCGGATGCGGCGCAAAACGGCGCGAATGCGGGCCAACAGTTCGCCGGGCGAAAACGGCTTGGCGATATAGTCGTCGGCGCCGACATCGAGGCCGCGAACACGATCGGACTCCTCACCGCGCGCGGTCACCATGATAACCGGGATATTTCGCGTCTCGGGGTTGCGCCGCAACTGGCGGCAAACCTCGAGGCCCGAAAGTTGGGGCAGCATCCAGTCAAGAAGGATCAGGTCCGGCTGCTCCTCGGCGACCTTGACCAGGCACTCCTGGCCGTCGCTTGCTTCGTCAACGACGTAGCCCTCTTTCTCAAGGTTGTAGCGCAACAACGCAACCAGCGACACCTCGTCCTCGGTGATGAGTATCCGGGGCTTCATGCCGTGCCGCCGTCCGGTTGGCCAGGCAAGGTCGAACTGGTCACGTCGCCCTTCGGCCGTGCGCCGCCCATCTTCTGCCCGGTCACCGTGTAATGCACGAGTTCGGCGATGTTTGTCGCGTGGTCGCCGATGCGCTCGATATTCTTCGCGATGAACAGCAGATGGGTGCAGATGCCGATCGAACGGGCATCCTCCATCATGTAGGTCAGCAGCTCGCGGAACAACGAGTTGTACATCTCGTCGACTTCCTCGTCGCGGTTCCACACCGACTTGGCCTTCTCCACGTCGGAGGCGACATAGGCGTCCAGCACATCCTTGATCATCGCCTGGACCAGGGCGCCCATGCGCGGGACCACATGGACAGGCCGCACCAAAGGCGCCTGATTGAGCGCGATGGCTCGCTTGGCAACGTTGGCGGCGTAGTCGGCGATACGCTCAAGATCGCTGGCGATCCGCAGCGCACCGACGATCAGCCGCAGGTCGATAGCCATTGGCTGGCGCAGCGCCAGCAGGCGCACGACGAAATCGTCGATCTCGTCCTGCAAGGCATCCACCTTGACGTCTGCCTGGACCACTGAACTGGCCAGGTCGCTGTCGCGCCGTACCACCGACTGGATGGCACCGGAAAGCTGCGATTCCGCCAGCCCGCCCATCTGCGCCACGATCGTCGTCAGCCGGCGTAGTTCCTCGTCGTAGGACTTGACGATATGTTCCGCGCTTTTCATTGCCGTCTCCAAACTTGGCCGTGTTTCAACCGAAACGGCCAGTAATATAACCCTGCGTGCGCTCGTCCTTCGGATTGGTGAAGATGGTTTGCGTGTCACCCTCCTCAACCAGATTGCCGAGGTGGAAGAATGCCGTGCGCTGCGAAACCCGGGCAGCTTGCTGCATCGAGTGGGTGACGATGACGATCGTGTAGTGTTTGCGCAGCTCGTCAATCAACTCCTCGATCTTGGCCGTCGCGATGGGATCGAGCGCGGAACATGGCTCGTCCATCAGGATCACTTCCGGCTGCACCGCGATGGCTCGCGCGATGCACAGGCGCTGCTGCTGTCCGCCCGAGAGCCCGGTGCCCTGTTCGTCGAGCCGGTCGTTCACCTCGTTCCACAGGCCAGCCTGCTTCAGGCTGTGGCTCACGATCTCGTCCAGTTCGGGCTTGCCGCGCGCCAAGCCATGAATGCGCGGACCGTAAGCGACATTTTCGTAAATCGACTTGGGGAACGGGTTCGGCTTCTGGAACACCATGCCCACACGGGCGCGAATCTGCACCACGTCGATTTCCTTGGCGTAGATGTCCTGCCCGTCGAGAACGATCTCACCGGTAACCCTGCAGCTGGCGATGGTGTCGTTCATACGATTCAGGCAACGAAGGAATGTCGACTTGCCGCAACCCGACGGCCCGATCAGCGCCGTCACGTGGTTGGCCCGGACATCGAGATCGACGCCCTTGAGCGCGTGCTTCTCGCCATAGAAGACGTTGACTTTCCGGTTCGTCATCTTCAGCGGAAAATTGACGCCGACGCCATGCGCGCCGTTACCGTTGCCGTTCATGTTTACCACCGACGTTCGAATTTCTTGCGAAGGAAGATTGCCAAGGCATTCATTGCCAGCAGGAAGACCAGCAAAACCATGATGCCTGCCGAGGTCTTTTCGACGAACCCGCGCTCGGCGCTGTCGGCCCACATGAACACCTGCACCGGCAGTACCGTGGCCGCCTGCAGTGGGCCGGACGGGATGTCCACCAAGAAGGCCACCATGCCAATCATCAGCAGCGGCGCGGTCTCGCCCAAGGCATGCGCCATCGCGATGATCGTGCCGGTCAAGATGCCCGGCATGGCCAAAGGCAGGACATGGTGCAGGACGGTCTGCACCTTCGACGCGCCCAAGCCAAGCGCCGCCTCGCGAATTGATGGCGGTACGGCGCGGATCGAGGCCCGCGAGGCGATGATCATGACTGGAAGACTCATCAGCGCCAGGACGAGACCGCCCACCATCGGCGCAGATCGCGGGAAACCGAAGAAGCCGATAAACACCGCGAGTCCGAGCAGGCCGTAAACGATCGAAGGCACTGCCGCGAGGTTATTGATGTTCACCTCGATTATCTCGGTAAACCGGTTCTTGGGTGCGAACTCCTCCAGGTAAATCGCCGCCATGATGCCGAGCGGGAGGGAGAGCGAGAGGCACACCATCAAAGTGAAGAACGAACCGACTACGGCGCCCCACACGCCGACCAGCTCCGGTTCACGGCTGTCGCCGCCGGTGAAGAAGCGGGCGTTAAAGCGTTTTTCAATGGCTTTGCTGGACGCGAGGGTATCGACCCACGAGATCTGCCGGTCGCTCAGCCGCCGGCTTTGCTCGGGCGTCTTGCGGTCGATGAAGCCCTTGTTCAGCATGTCCACGTCGGACGAAGCGTAGAGCCAGACATCGCGGGTCTGGCCAATCACGCCCGGCTCGGCAAGAACCATGTCGCGCAACTGATCGGGTGCACCGGCCGAGAACATGCCAAACAACTGCCGCTGGCCGAGCCGATCGGTCACGTCTGGAAACTGCTTCGACAGGGATGACCGGATCAGCGCCGCGTAATCGCCACGCCGCAATTCGTCGATATCCCGCTTGCCAGAGGTGTCGATAGCCTCAGCCTCGAACGAGATGGGAATTCGCACAAAGGTCTGCTGAAAAGCAGTAACACCGTTGCCCAGGATGGTGAACAACAAGGTGGCAAGTGCGGCCAGCGCAAATACGATCGCGGCGATGCCGTACAGCTTGAAGCGACGCTCGGCTGAATAGCGCGACTTAAGCCTGAGCTTTGCCGCCTCCGAGGTGTGAATCCCGGATGCCGCCCTCTTTTCGCCCTCCAGCGGGCCGCCGATTGCCATCTCAGTCATATTGCTCCCGGTACTTCTTGACGATCCGCTGGGCGACGACGTTCATGGCGAGCGTTACGAGGAACAGGGTTAAGCCCAGCGCAAAGGCCGAAAGGGTTTTGGCGCTGTCGAACTCCTGGTCGCCGACCAGCAGCGCGGAGATATGCACCGTCACCGTGGTTGCCGTGTCGAGCGGATTGGCGGTGATGTTGGCGGCGAGGCCGGCCGCCATGACGACGATCATGGTCTCGCCTAGCGCGCGGCTGAACGAGATGATGAACGCCGCCATGATGCCGGGTAGCGCTGCCGGCAAAACAACCCGCTTGATGGTTTCCGCCTGCGTGGCGCCGAGGCCGTAAGATCCCTCGCGAAGCGTGTTCGGCACCGCGCTAATCACGTCGTCCGACAGCGACGACATGTAGGGGATGATCATGATGCCCATGACGGCGCCGGCGGCGAGCGCGCTCTGCGGGGAAGCTTGAAGTCCCACGGCCGCGGCGAGGCTGGCAATCGCCGGAGCCACCGTCAGCGCGGCGAAGAAACCGAACACCACCGTAGGTATGCCGGCCAGGATTTCCAGGATCGGCTTGACGACCGAACGCACCGAGCGCGGCGCATACTCCGACATGTAGATCGCCGACATCAGGCCAACGGGAATGGCCACCAACATCGAAATGGCCGAGATCAAAAGCGTGCCGGCGAACAGCGGCACTGCCCCGAACGATCCCGACGACCCGACCTGGTCGGCACGGATGGCGGTCTGGGGACTCCACGTCAAGCCGAACAGGAAATCGAGAACGGGGTAGCGCGCGAAAAAGCGCAGCGCCTCGAACAGCAGCGACAAGACGATGCCCACCGTGGTGAACACCGCGACAGTCGAGGAGGCTACAAGTACAACGGTGAGGACGGTTTCAACGCGATTGCGAGCGCGGAATTGCGGCGTCATGCGCGAACGGGCGAACATGGCGCCAGCGACAAACAGCAGAAGCGACAGGCCCCACACCAGCCAGTCGCCAACGGCCTTCAAAGACACGTAATGCTCGACCGCCGCCCGCGTTTCCGGCGTGGCCGCCGTGGATGGCACATTGCCATAGGCCATGTTGCGGATGTCAGAGATCAGGAGGTTGAGTTGGTCAGTCGGCAGGTTGCGCAGGCTTTCAGGCAGATCCGCTACCACGAGAAGCCGGACCACCCAGTCCTCACCGGCCAGCCAAAGTGACAGCAGCAGGATGGTCGGCAGGCCGCACCAGACCAGGACATAGAAGCCGAAATAGCTGGGCAGGGAGTGCAGGGCCGAGGTTTGCGCCATGCGCACGGCCGTTGAGCGGCCCCAGTAAAACGCGCCGACCGAAAGGACGGCCAAGACCAGCAGAAGAACGGGTAACGTCATGGCGATATGTCTGGCCGGATCGGTTACGGAAGTCGGAAAGGGCGCCGGCGGCCCACACGGGCCGCCGGCGGGTAGGCTACATCATCATCGGCTTCAGGCTGGTGGCCTGGTCGCGCACGGCCTTGCGGTCGGCGTCGGGCAGCGACACCAGGCCCTTCGGACCCAGATAGCCGTTCGGGCCATAGGCCTTCTCGGACACGAACTCGGCGATGAATTCCTTCAAGCCAGGCACGGTGCCCACATGGGCGTTCTTCACGTACACGAACAGCGGGCGTGCCACCGGGTACTTGCCCGACGCGATCGTATCAAACGTCGGTTCCACGCCATCGACCTTGGAACCCTCGATCTTGTCCGCGTTCTGGTCCAGGAAACTGTAGCCAAACACGCCCAGTGCGCCTGTGTTCGACGTGGCGATCTTCTGCACGATCAGGTTGTCGTTTTCGCCAGCTTCGATGAAGGCGCCGTCTTCGCGCATCGTGCCGCACAGCTTCTTGTGCATGCCCTTGTCGATGGCCTCGACCGCCTTCTTGCAGCCGACGTCCATGACCAGCTCGACAAACGAGTCGCGCGTGCCGGAAGTCGGCGGCGGGCCGTAAACTTCGATCTTGTCCTTCGGCAGCGAGGCGTCGATGTCGCTCCACGTCTTGTAGGGGTTGGCAACGACCTTGCCGTCGACCACGACTTCCTTGGCCAGCGCCTTCCAGAGCTGCTCACGGGTCACGCTCAGATGGCCGTGGCCCTTCTTCTCGGCGATCACGATGCCGTCGAAACCGATCTTGATCTCGGTGATTTCCTTGACGCCTTTCTTGGTGCAATCCTCGAGTTCGCTCTTGTTGATCGCGCGCGAGGCATTGGCAATGTCGGTGAACTGGGTACCGACGCCTTTGCAGAATTCCTTGAAGCCGCCGCCGGTACCGATCGATTCAACGATGGGCGACTTGAACTTGCCCGAATAGGCGCGGCCGAAATTTTCGGCGACGGTGGTGGTGAACGGGAACACGGTGGAAGAGCCGGCGGCGCGGATCTGGTCGCGCGCCTGCTGGGCCTGGACGGGGGCAGCGAGCGAGACCGCCGCGAGCGCCACGACCGTGAGAGCAGAACGGAAAAGCATGGTTACCTCATCGGGTTCGAGCCGCGGGGGGTCCGCTGCTCGGGGCGCACCTTAGGCACCGCCCGTGACTAAGATGCTGCACTTTGATGACAGTTTAATGACGGCAATTCCTCGTTCTCCTGAATCGCGCCAAGTTATTGATCCAGTTACGGAATCGCCACCCCATTACCCAAACTGGGCTACCGCTATGGTTGTTATGGCAGGAGCAAAATCAGTCGGCACCGTTTTACGTACGGGGCTCATGCGCTGGCAAATGCACGGTAAACGTCGAGCCTCGCCCCGGCTCGCTGTCGATTGTCAGGGCGCCACGGTGACGGTTGACGATGTGCTTCACGATGGCGAGGCCCAGGCCGGTCCCGCCCAATGCCCGGCTGCGGGCCGAGTCTACGCGGTAAAACCGTTCGGTCAGGCGCGGCAGGTGTTCGCGGGCGATGCCCGGGCCGTGGTCGCGCACGGATATGGAAACCCCCGCCGGACCGCCGCCCCGGACCGACACCGCGCGGGCGGCGACCGTCACCGTGGAGTCGCGGCCGCCATACTTGATCGCGTTATCGACCAGGTTCTGGAATACCTGGGTCAGTTCGTCGGCATCGCCAAGGACCGGCGGCAGGTCGGCCGGCACGTCGGACGTGATGGTGACCCCGGCCTTGCCCGCCTCGATCTGCAGCATGTCGACCACCCCGGAAATGACCGGGGCAAGATCAATGCGCTCGCGCGGCAGGGTGTGCTCGTTCAGTTCGATCTGGCTGAGGCCCAGCAGGTCGCGGATCAGGCGGGCCATGCGGGCCGCCTGATCGCTCATGATGGCGAGGAAGCCGACATGCGCGTCGGCGTCGCCCCGCGCCGGGCCCTGCAGCGTCTCGATGAAACCAATCAGGGTCGCCAGCGGCGTACGCAATTCATGGCTGGCATTGGCCACGAAGTCGGCGCGCATCTGCTCGGCCCGCTTCAGCGCGGTCAAGTCATGCAGCGAAAGCACCGCCGCCGCGGGATCGTTTGCCGAACGCGGCAGCGCCATGACCCGGGCAGCGAACATCCGCCGTGGAGCCAGCGGCAGTTCGAATTCCAGTTCGCGGGTCGTGGCCCGGCCCTCAACCACTTCGGACACCGCCTCCAGCACCGAGGGGTGGCGCAGCATCAGGGCAAGGTCCTCGCCGACAATCTGCCGCCCCAGCACCTCGCTGGCCGCCAAATTGGCCCGCATAACCCGGCGGTCGCCGCCCAGCAGCAGGACGGGGTCGGACAGGGCATCCAGCATGGCGGCGGCGGCGCTGGACCGCCCGTCTAGCCGCGCCCGCTCGCCGGTCACCCGGCGGCGCAACGTATCCATGACGGCCTGCAAGTCGGCATCCAGGGGCGGCGTCCCGGTTTCCACGGCCGCCTCGCCCAGATTCTCGGCATGGCGGGCCAGCAGATCGATCTGGCGGGCCCAGTGGCGCTGGCCAAACCAGATGCCCAACCCGCAGCCGAGGAGCAGGAGAAGCGCCGCGCCCTTGCCGATCAGGCCGGCCAGCATCAGGGCCAACAGCACTGCCGCGACCGGCAGCACGGCCCAGACAGCGCCGGGCAGGTGCCATTTCGTACTGGCAGGCAAGGGTGGGGTAAACAGGGCCATGACTCGATTTCCTCCGGCACAGCGGACCACGGCGCGTCGGAGTGCGCAAGGTTTCGCAACGAATCGGCCTCATTGTCGCTGGGTCATGTTTCATTTTCTTGTCAGGCCGGCGACGGGCCCGCCTCGACAACCGGGCCGAAGCGGGTATAACGGCCCTCAGTTCCAGGAGAGCGGTTTGCCCCCATCGACGCCCGAACGGCGCACCTTCGCCATCATTGCCCATCCCGACGCCGGCAAGACCACACTGACCGAAAAGCTGCTGCTGTTCGGCGGCGCCATCCATCTGGCTGGCCAGGTCAAGGCGCGTGGTGAGCGGCGGCGCGCGCGTTCGGACTGGATGAAGATCGAGCAGGCGCGCGGTATTTCCGTCACCACGTCAGTCATGACGTTTGAATTCGGCGGCTGCGTGTTCAACCTGCTCGACACCCCGGGCCACGAGGACTTTTCCGAGGACACCTACCGCACCCTGACCGCGGTGGATTCTGCCGTCATGGTGCTGGATGGCGCCAAGGGCATCGAGGCGCAGACCCGCAAGCTGTTCGAGGTCTGCCGCCTGCGCAACGTGCCCATCGTGACATTCGTCAACAAGATGGACCGCGAGGCGCGCGACCCGTTCGAACTCCTGGACGAGATTGCCAGCACGCTGGCGCTCGACACCGCGCCGATGACCTGGCCGGTCGGCCAGGGCACGGGCTTCAAGGGTTGCTACGACCTGCAGGGCGAGCGGATGCTGCTGCTGGGCGACAGCGAGCGCGGCGAGCGTTCGCCGATCATCGAATGTTCCGGCGTTGACGATCCGCGCCTGGCCGAGGCCCTGCCGGAGGACCTGCTCGCGAAGCTGAAGGAAGATACCGAACTGGTGGCCGCAGGCTATCCTGAGTTCGATCTTGACTCCTATCGCGGCGGTCACATGACGCCGGTCTTCTTTGGCAGCGCCATGCGTAATTTTGGTGTGCAGGAATTGCTCGAGGGGCTGGCCTCGATGGCGCCGCCGCCGCGCCCGCAGCCGGCCGAGCCGCGCGCCGTCTCGCCCGACGAGGCGAAGGTCACCGGCTTCGTGTTCAAGGTGCAGGCCAACATGGACCCGAACCACCGCGACCGCGTGGCATTCATGCGGTTGTGCTCGGGCCATTTCAAGCGCGGCATGAAGTTGTTCCAGGTCCGCACCGGCAAGAGCCTGGCTGTCAACAATCCGATCCTGTTCTTCGCGCAGGACCGCGGCCTGGTCGATGAAGCCTGGCCGGGCGACATTCTGGGCATTCCAAACCACGGCACCATGCGCGTCGGCGACGCGATGACCGAGGGCGAGATGTTGCGTTTCACCGGTATCCCGAACTTCGCGCCCGAAGTGCTGCGCCGCGTGCGTCTCGACGACCCGATGAAGAGCAAGCAGTTGCAGCGCGCGTTGTCGGACCTTGCCGAGGAGGGTGTGACCCAGGTGTTCCGCCAGTCGATCGGCGCCCCCATCGTAGGCGTCGTCGGGCAGTTGCAGCTCGACGTGCTATCGACCCGCATCGACACCGAGTACGGCGTGAAGGCGGGCTTCGAACAGGCGTCGTTCGAAACCGCGCGCTGGGTGTCGGCGGACGATCCGGCCGAATTACAGAAATTCCTCGACGCCAATCGCGCCGCCATGGCCGAGGATCGCGACGGGGCGCCAGTGTTCCTCGCCCGCAATTCCTGGGAGTTGAACTACACCCAGGAGCGCAATCCGAAAATCCGCTTTACCTCAACCCGCGAGCGCAGCCAGACCGACTGATGTCCGGCGCCTCAGTGGGGGCCGTTGGCCACTTCTGCGGACCAAGCCGGCGCGTGGAGGTCGATGCCAAGACGCGCGGCCTCGATCCTGTACAATGCCTCGTGGCAACGCTCGATCTCGATCAGTTCGCCATGGGCATCGCCATAACTGGCGTGGCGACGCCACACCTCAAGCGATCGTGCATAGGCGATCCGCACGCTATACACATCTTCCAGGCTCGGCCGATCCATGGATTTCCTAGGTGGATTGTTGCTCATGTCTGCACCCGCCCTGCGTATCCGCCAAGGGTGACGTACGCGGCAGGACGTTACAAGAGCCTGCTTTGGCCGGTAATTGAGATTCCGCACTACCCGGCGACGAGATAGTCGCGCAGGAGGCGACCGCCCCATTCATCGCCGCCGGTCATCCGCCGGGTCTGGCGCCGGATCGCCCAGCCATCCCCGCGGCGCACAAGTTCGAAGCGGGTATAGGCGCCCGCGCCGACCTTCGCTTCGTCGGCCGGCTTGACGACCAGCATGCGGTAGCATTCGACCACGGCCGTATCGCCATCGATACGGATATGTGGATTGAGCGCGATGTGCTGGCTGCGGTTCTCGATGGACTTGTGATAGTTCGCCGGCGCGGCAATGAGGTCCTGCAACTGCGCGCGGCCGCTATGCGCGCCGGCGTCGAGATCATAGATACCGTCGTCGGTCCAAAGATCGACCCACGCATCCGACCGGCCAAGGTCGGCATTGAAGCCGTACGCCGCCAGAACCTCGCGGATTTTTCTCTGGTCTTCAAGCCGGCGCACGCGCGCGTCAAGAGCGGCCAACCTCGTATCGATATCCATTGGCGGATCTCCGGCGGCGCAGGCTTACCCGCGGCGCAGACCATTGCGCCGCGGGTAATGGCGCACTGTCAGTGCGGGCTAAGTCTCTGGATTTCGTCTTTGATCTTCAGTTTTTCGCGCTTGAGAAGCGCTAGGCGCGAAGTATCCGGCGCGGGCCGGTGCGATTCCTCGTGTAGGGCTTCCTCAAGTTCTTCGTGCTTGAGGTTCAGGTGCTCGATATGCGTTTCGGTGCTCATGCTCGACTACCTCCGTTGTTGGATCGAAGGAAACTGTCTCGCCTTTGCGACGACCACGACTATAGTTAAGCACCGGGCACCCGCCCTGTCACGCCTTGAAATCCGCCGGAATCCGACAGGTTATCCTTGCCCCAAAAATCTCCCAGGCCCCGGCTGATCGTTGGCGTTTCCGGTGCATCGGGCGTGATCTACGGCATCCGCCTGCTGGAAAGGCTGCGCGGCCTGAATATCGAATCCCATCTCGTTGTCTCGCGCGCTGCCGAGATGACGCTGGCGCACGAGACAGACCTTAAGGCGAAGGACCTCGCGGCGCTGGCCGACGTGACCTATCCTGTCGGCAATATCGGCGCGGCCATTGCGTCCGGGTCGTTCCGCACCATGGGCATGATCGTCGCACCCTGCTCGATCAAGACGCTGTCCGAAATAGCCTCAGGCGTGACGACGACATTGCTGTCGCGCGCCGCCGACGTGGTGCTCAAGGAACGCCACAAGCTGGTTCTGCTCGTGCGCGAGACGCCGCTGCACGCGGGTCACCTGCAGTCGATGCTGCGGGTAACCGAGATGGGCGCGGTAGTTATGCCTCCGGTACCGGCCTTTTACACCCGCCCACACAGCGTCGATGACATCGTCGACCAGACCGTGGCGCGCGCCCTCGACCAGTTCGGCATCGATGTGCCGGGCACCAAGCGCTGGGGCGAAACCGAGCCTAAGGCAAAGCCGCGGAAAGGATGACCTGCCAGTCGGCAGGCGCCGCCAGTTTGCGCGCCGCGACGCGGGCATAGGCGTCGAAATTCTGCGTCGCCAGAGCGACTGATGGCGCCTGCATCGCTGCCGGTGCCAATTGCCTCAGCAGATCCTGCTGCATACGCTCGGCCTGCAGTTCCAGCGCCTTCACCTCGGCACGAAACGCGTCGGTTCCCGGAGCATGTTCAATCCCGCCCCTGAGGCGGCGCCGGATCGCCCGCACCGGCAGCAGCACCTGTTCCCGCCACGGCCGGCACGCGGCCACCGCGGCCTGCAACGCCTGCGTTTCAAGCGCGCGGCCCGTCGCACCGCACCAGAGGCAAAACAGCACCAGATTCAAATCAAGGCCATCGCGATCCTGCAGGCGCAGGCACGCGTCCGCCACGCCTGCGCGGGCATAGATATCGACGCTGAACTGCCAGAAATCGTCAGGTTCCACGGGCATCCGCCACTCATTGGCGCTTTGGCGCCGGGACTGCCGATGCTAGTCTTGCTTGCGCAATCTGCAAGTGATGGGAACGGCCGCCCGACATGACGATCCGACAGGACATCGACGCCGAGGCGATCGAAGCCAAACTGTCGGAATTACGTCTTGAGCACCGCGACCTGGACGACGCCATCGCCGCGCTGAACGATGGCGCGGCTGGCAATCATCTGCAGTTGCAGCGGATGAAAAAGCGCAAGCTGATGCTGCGCGATCAGATCAGCCAGCTCGAAAGCATGATCCTGCCCGACATCATCGCCTGAAGGTCAGGTACGCGCCTTCTTCATGGCGATCTTGTGGTCGTACATCGCCTTGTCCGCAGCGGCGAGCGCGGTCACCGCATCCTCGCCCGGCTTGAAGGTATAAACGCCGTAAGCGACACCCACCTCGATGCTTTTGCCTTCCCACTTCAGCGGCCGGGCGGTGATTACCGAGCCCAGTTGATCGGCCTTCTTGCGCGCCTGCGCCTCGTCGGCATGGGCCAGCAACACGCCGAACTCGTCACCACCGAGGCGTCCGACCACGTCCGACGTGCGTACCTGGTCGATCAGCGCCGTCGCCACGCCCATCAGGGCGCGGTCGCCGGCGGTATGGCCATGGGTGTCGTTAATCGCCTTCAACCCGTTGACGTCGAAGAACAGCAGGCTGGTCGGCGACCTGTAACGGGTCGCGTAGGCCATCATTCGGCTCATCTCGCGAACGAAGGCGCGGCGATTGTACATCGGCACCAGGGAGTCCTGGTCGGCCAGCTTTTCCATGTCGCTGAGGCGGGCATTGCTGCGCGCCACCTCGCGGCGCAGGGCCTCGACCTCGCGCATCAGGGCCATGATGGCCTTACGCACCTTCGGCGTCAGCTCCGCCTCCGGAATGCCCATGACGCTCGCATTGTCCATGTTGATCGGCAGCGCATCGGCCACAGCTGGGCCGGCACGACGCGCAACGCCCGAAGGCGGCGCTACCGTCGCCGCTGGCTTGTTTTCCCCGATCCTCATGTCCGCGAAACCCCTGAGAACTCAACTGTATCAAAGAGATACAGTCCCGATCCGAAGCAACTGATTAAAGAGACCATGGCCGGCTTTCTACTGTCAATGTCGCCTTTACACCTAGTTCAGCGACCGTATAATCCCCCGCTTTCGCGGCACCGGCCCGGTCAACATCCATGTCTCCCCCGCGCAAAGCACAGAAGCCGGCCATTGCCATCGTTATGGGAAGCCAGTCTGACTGGGCCACGATGCAGCACGCGGCGCAAATCCTGGATGCACTTGGTGTGCCATACGAGAAACGTATCGTTTCAGCACATCGCACGCCCGAACGCCTGTATGATTTTGCCAAGGGGGCGCTCGAACGCGGGATACAAGTCATCATCGCCGGTGCCGGTGCAGCCGCCCATCTGCCCGGCATGATTGCCGCCCTCACGACCCTGCCGGTATTCGGCGTGCCGGTGGAAAGCCGGGCGCTCAAGGGACTGGATTCGCTGCTGTCGATCGCCCAGATGCCGGCCGGAATCCCCGTCGGCACGCTTGCCATCGGCAATGCCGGGGCCACCAACGCCGGCCTGCTCGCCGCCGCCGTGATCGGCCTCGGCAATCCTGCGACGGCAAAACGTCTTGCCGCCTGGCGCGCGCGCCAGACCAGGTCCGTCAAGCGCGTGCCGATAAACCAGAAATGACCGGGCTACCGCCCAACAGCACGATAGGCATTCTCGGCGGCGGTCAATTGGGGCGCATGCTTGCCCTGGCTGCTGCCCCTTTGGGCTATCGCTGCCATGTTTTTTGCCCCGAGCCCGACAGTCCGGCAGCCCAGGTATCTGCGGCCGTCACGGTCGCCGAGTACGATGACTTTGCCGCGCTGGACCGGTTCGCTGGCCAGATTGATGTCGTCACCCTGGAATTCGAAAACATCCCAGTGGCGACGGTCGAGCATCTGGCGGCCCGGATACCGGTACGCCCGGGCGCCGACGTACTGCGCGTCACCCAGGACCGGTTGCTCGAAAAGGACTTCGTCAACAAGGTCGGCGGCGCGACCGCACGCTATGCCGCGGTGGATGATGCGGCAGACCTGCCCCGCGCCCTCGCCGCAACCGGCCTGCCCGCCATCATCAAGACGCGCCGCATGGGCTATGACGGTCGCGGCCAGGCGCGGATCGATCGCGCAGAGGACGCGGCAAAGGCCTTCGAGAGCCTTGGCCGCCTGCCTTGCATCGTTGAGCAGATGGTGCCCTTCCGGTGCGAGATTTCCGTCATCGTTGCCCGCGGCGTCGACGGCACGACCCGCACCTACGTGCCGGTTGAAAACCGCCATCGACACCACATTCTGTCGGCCACTCTTGCGCCGGCGCGCCTGCCGCCTGATGTGCTGCGTGCCGCCGAAGAACTGGCGCGCCGCATCGCCGACGAGGTCCACGTGATCGGCCTGCTGGCAGTTGAGATGTTCGTCACGGCCGACGGGAAAGTTCTGGTCAACGAACTGGCGCCTCGCGTTCACAACTCAGGCCACTGGACCATCGAAACCTGCCTGGTCAGCCAGTTCGAACAGGCGATCCGGGCCGCCGCCGGCCTGCCGCTGGGCGACCCAGCCCGCCACGCCGATGCAGTGATGCACAACCTGATCGGCGACCAGGTAGAGCAGGCAGATCATTTGCTGACGGAGTCCGGCGTACGCCTGCACTTGTATGGCAAGACCGAGACACGGCCGGGCCGCAAGATGGGGCACGTCACCCGACTTTACCCGCTCAACAGCCGACCAGACCAAGTCGACTAATCCATCAGGCGGAATGGGAATTGCCACGCGCGTCGGTCAATGTCCCGACGCACATGATTAAGATCGAGCGAGTGGCGGCACAATTCGCATCTATCGAAAATCCTCACCCAGGATGCGGCGCGCTTCGCTGGCGATCGCTTCCGCGATGATCCGGTAGCTATCGGAATAGGCAGCGCCATCCCGCCATACGGCAGCGATCGAGCGGCTTGCACTCCAATCTGCCAGGTCAAGCCGTTTGACCATGTCCTCGCCACCAACCTCTGAGCGCAGGTACAATTCGGGAATGATCGCAAAGCCGAGGCCCGAACCGCACATCTGACGAAGGGCATCAAGGCTTGTTCCCTGATAGTCCTCAAGCACAACAGCCCCGAATTCGTCGCACACCTCTCTGACTTGCCGATAGGCGTGGTGGCGCTGGTCAAGGCTCAGGAAGCCTACGCCCGCAAGATCCTGTTTTCGAACTAGCGCTGCCTTCGCAACCGCATAGTCAGGGGGACATACAATGTGGAGCGGTTCGCGGAACAGCGGCTCAATGTGAAGTGCGCTTCCCGATACCGGGAGCGGCGAGAGGATCATGTCCAGTTCGCCACGCGCGAGCTCGCGGGCCTGTTCGTCAGGAATGCCCTCGCGGACGTAAAGGCGCATGTCGGGATGCGCGCGGTGCAGGGATGCGACGATCCGCGGCATCAGATAGGGCCCAAGGGTAGGCGTTACGCCGAAGCGGATCGTGCCTCCGATTCCGGTTTTCGCACGCTGAACCATACCCTCGATGTCTTTCACATCGAGCAGGAGCTTGCGTGCACGCGCGACCACTTCACGTCCGATGGGGGTCAGTTGGACCGGGCTTTCATTACGCTCGACAAGGGTCACTCCAAGGCGGGCTTCCAGAGCCCGCAACTGCTGGCTCAGGGTCGGCTGCGCGACATGCACGGCGTCCGCCGCGCGCCGGAAGTTCCGGTAATCCGCAAGGGCGACGAGATAAGTGAATTGGCGCAGCGTTGTCATGATAGTCCCAGACTATCAAATATGAGGTAATAAATCAATTTTAGTGATTACACGTTCTCCTCGATCTTCCAGCGCAAGGAGGTTGACCATGAACCGTTATCTTGATCGCTTGCAGCAGGAGCATCGGCGACTGAATCGCCTGATCGACAATTGCCGGAGTGCCGCTCGGCAGAACGAGATGAGGGCATTCAAGAGGCTTCGCCTCAAGATCAAAGACCGCATCGCCCAATTGCAGCGCAGCGCTGGCCTCATCACCCCCTAGCCGCACTGCGCCGGGGCGGCGCGTGCCCTCCATTGCCCGCGCCGCCCCATCTTTCTGACCCGGTCATTCCGCGACTCCCGGAGCCAACGAGGATAATTCAGTGACACAACACGTTGAAATGGACTGCCCGATCTGCAGCGTCCCGCTGGTTATGAGCGACAGGCAGGGCATCGAGATCGATTACTGCCCCAAGTGTCGCGGCGTGTGGCTTGATCGTGGCGAGCTCGACAAGATCATCGAACGTTCAACGAACGCGATGCCTCAGGCCGCGGCGGCTCCCGCGTCTGCGCCGACCCAGCCGCAGCACTACGGGCAGCAGCCCGTCTATCACCACAAGCGGCGCAAGTCCTTCCTCGAGGAGCTGTTCGATTGATCGCGCCCCGCTCTCTGGCACGCCTATTTTCCCTCCCACATAAGGGGTCGGGCCGATGACCGAGTTTCTGCTGGCGTCGTTTCTCGGAACGCCGGTCTGGTTCTGGCTGGCCTTCCTCGCCATCGTCGCGGCGCTGACCGCCTTCGACCTCGGCCTCCTGCACAAGGAGGATCGGGTCATGGGCATCGCTGAATCGCTCAAGCTCTCGGCTTTCTACATTTCGATCGCCATGGCGTTCGGCGTCTGGGTCTGGCTCGAAAAGGGCGCTGATCTGGGCATGAAATATTACACGGGCTTCTTCATCGAGAAGGCGTTGTCGATCGACAACATCTTTGTGATCAGCCTGATCTTCACCTTCTTCGCGATCCCCGCCAGGTACCAGTATCGCGCGCTCCTGTGGGGCATCATTGGCGTGATCGTCCTGCGCGGCCTTATGATCGCCGGCGGTGCCGCGCTGGTCAGCCAGGCATACTGGGTGCTCTACATCTTCGCCGCCTTCCTGATCGCCACCGGCATCAAGATGTTCTTCGCCGTCGACAGCGAGCCCGATCTCGCCAACAATTTCGCGATCCGCTGGATCTCGCGCCACATGCGGGTGACGAAGGAGCCGCATGCCCAACGTTTCTTCGTCACTGTTCCGGACGAGCGCAGCGGCAAGATGGTGCGGGCTGCGACCCCGTTGTTTCTCGCGCTCGTCGTCATCAACCTGGCCGATCTGGTCTTCGCGGTGGATTCGGTCCCGGCGATCTTCGCGATCACCACCGACACGTTCATCGTCTACACCTCGAACATCATGGCAGTCCTGGGCCTGCGCGCGCTCTACTTCGCGCTCTCGGCCATGATCGACCGGTTCCACTATCTCAAATACGCGCTGGCCGCCGTCCTGGTATTCATCGGCTCGAAGATATTCGTCTCCGACTTCCTGCTGGGCGGCGACAAGTTTCCGCCTGCGCTCAGCCTTGCCGTCACCTTCGGCCTGATCGGCGCCGGAATCTTCTGGTCGCTATGGAAGACCCGCGTAGCGCCGGCCTTGCCCTCCTCGAATTCCCCTTAACCACTGAATGGAAAACACCGTGAAACGTCTGGCTCTTTCATGCAGCAGCTAGAAACCGGCTTGACCGGCATACCGTACGCGAACTGATCGGCGAGAATCCGGACCAGCAGGATATTTCCGATTTCTATAGGCGCGCGGCGAAAACCAACAAGCCGGCATATGCGCAAACGGAATACGAGAACGTGCGCGGCGCGATTAGATACGCGCTGATGGGGGCATTTCCACTCGGCACGCCGCCACTGGCGTCATTCCTGCCGGTCGGGATTTTCCTTTTTGACTCGCTACCGCCGCGCGCGGCGTAGCAGGTCGAACGGGTCTGGCAGCCGGTCGGTCAACCGCTTCAGGCCAGGCCCAACCTTTCCAAGGCGCATGACATCGGCAATGCGGCGGTCAAGAAACGCCCAGGTCGCCGCTGCGCCTTCGCTACTGTCGTTGAGCCAGTACAGCAGGGTTGACGAATAGACGCCCGCCAGCAGCAGGCGCTTGGAATAAAAGCTCCAGTCCGTCGATCCGTCGCCCACGGCGTGCCAGATCGCATCGACGGTCTGGTACAGCTGGCGCGGCGTGCGTGCCGCCTGGGCGGGCAGCGCCTGCAGCGCCAGCGCCCGGCGGACCGCTTCGCGATGTGCCGCCAGCGGCTCCAGACGAAGGCGAACGGCCAGCGCAATGCGTTCGCGCATCTTCAGCTTCTTCAGGTCGCGTGTAGCCAGCGTCCCGATCATGTCGCGATCGGCCTGCGCCACCCAGAACGCAACCAGGTCGGCCGCACCGTTGGGGCACGCGCGCAGCAACTCGTCGTCGCTGACCCCGGCGTCCACCGCCGCATGGGTCACTGCACGGGCGGTCCAGCCCTCAAAAGGGACGTGCGGGAGCACAGCGGGCAGCAGCCGCGCGCGGATCGCGTCGAGATCGTCCATGTCCGTCATTCCGCCGACTCCTCCGCCGCCTGCGGCGACAGGTGGTGCCGGATTTCGCTTTCGAACACCAGGTTCTTCAGGTCGGCCATGCGCTGCGGGTACAGCGTACCATCCAGATGATCGCACTCGTGCTGCACCACCCGGGCATGCATGCCCTCGGCGACGCGTTCGATGACGTCGCCGTCCGGCGTGGTGCCGGAATAGCGGATGCGGGTAAACCGCGGCACCTCGCCCCGCAGGCCAGGCACCGACAGGCAACCTTCCCAGCCCAGGGCCTGTTCCGGTCCGAATGGCTGGATAACCGGATTGATCAGCACCGTCAGCGGCACCCCGCCCTCGGCCCCTGCGCGCCCCTCGGGCACGAAGAACACGACGATCCGGAGCGGGACATGCACCTGGGGGGCGGCAAGGCCGATACCCGGGGCATCTTCCATGGTTTCGATCATGTCCTCGACCAGACGGCGGATTTCCGGGGCGGTCGGGTCTTCGACCGGCATCGCCCTGCCGGCAAGTACCGGGTGCCCCATACGGGCAATTTTAAGAATGGCCATAGGGGCAATATGGCGGCGGGGACTCGCGGGGTCAAAGGTTCGGGGCCGGAAATGGCGGATTTCGGCGGAAAACGGGCCTTCACAACGGGTTTTGGCTCTGCTATACAGCCGCCGTCCCGTTCGGGTCTGCCCGGCGGGTTTTTCCTGTTAACGCACATGGCCCTGTCGCCGCAGGCGGCCGGAATGTGGTGCGGACTGGGAAAAAGTTCAACGGCTTTGGAATTACCCGCTTAGGAGGGTGTGGCCCCGTGCAGGTTATGGTTCGCGACAACAACGTCGATCAGGCGCTCCGTGCGCTGAAGAAGAAGATGCAGCGCGAGGGCATCTTCCGTGAGATGAAGCTGCGCAGCCATTACGAAAAGCCGTCGGAACGCAAGGCGCGTGAAAAGGCGGAATCGATCCGTCGCGCCCGCAAGCTGGCCCGCAAGCGCGCCCAGCGTGAAGGCAACGCCTAGTTTTCCGGCCATAGCCGAGTTGAAAGCCCCGCCGTGCGGGGCTTTTGCTTTTTGCGCGTCTCCCGTCAGCGTCACAGGCTTTGCCGGGCGGCAGTCCTAGGCCGAAAGGACTAGGGGGAAATTAACTTTTCCGCGTTTCACTCATGCCATGTTCGGGCCCGAGTGATTCTACCGGATGAAGTGGATGCCGAAACGTATTTGGCGGGCGGGATCGCGGCTGGAGAACAGTCCGATTGTCGCCGCTGTCGTCATCGTGCTTGTGGTCAGCGCGCTGTTCACCGCGAACATCGTGACGACCCGGCGCGTGGCGATCGCCGACGCCGAACGCACCACTGCGAATTTTTCCCGCCTGCTGGCCGAACATGCCGCGCGAACGATCGATGCTATCGAACGTACGCTGGAGGCGGCCGGAGAAATCCATAGCGAAGTGCGGGCGGGCCGCATTGACGAGACGGAGGCCTGTCGGCGCATGCGCGAACTGCAAGCGGTCGCGCCGATGCTCCGCAATCTCGTCTGGACCGACGCAGAGGGACGCGCCGAGGTGGCATCGACCTCCCCCGTGCTGCATGGCGTGTCGGTGGCCGATCGTGAGTATTTCGTCCATCATCTCCAGCATCCTGGCCACACGGCCTTCATCGGCCAGCCTGTGCGTGCGCGCGGCGGCGCCGATGAATGGGTCGTGCCGATATCGCGCCGGCTCGAGACCTCGGCCGGCTCATTCGACGGGATCGTTGCCGGCATTGTCGAACCGGCCTATTTCGCCAGTCTGTACCAGGCTCTCGACCTGGGCCCCTCCGGTACCGTGGTGATGTTGCGCGATGACGGCGCCGTGCTCGCGCGCGAACCCGACGGCGCCCGGTACCTCGGCACAGGCAACAGTACCAGTAGCGCCCTGTCGCAACACGGCGGCCAGGCCGCGGCGACCTTCCGGGGCCAGGGGCCCCTGGACAACACCGAGCGGATCATCAGCTACAGGCGCGTGCCCGGATATCCGCTTGAAGTGTCGGTGGCGGTCGCAACTTCCGCGGTGCTGGGGACCTGGCGGACTGATGTGTGGGGAAAACTGAGCCTGCTCGGTGTCCTGCTCGTTGCGCTGATCTGGGGCGCTTTCCTGGTTCGCCGCCGCGCGCTGGCCGAAGTTCGTCACCTGTACGAAATCGAAGCGGCCCGCAGCGCCGCCGAACAGGCGAGCCGCGCCAAGTCGACCTTCCTGTCGAGCATGAGCCACGAGTTGCGCACACCGCTGAACGCCATTCTCGGCTTTTCCGATCTGCTGTTGCACAACATCTACGGCGCGCTGAACCAGAAGCAGCGCGAGGGGGTGGGCGATATCGCCGACGCCGGCCGGCACCTGCTGCAACTGATCAACAACCTGCTCGACATCTCGAAGATCGAGGCGGGCGGCATGAAGCTGCGGATCGAACGCCTTGATCCCGTCGATGCCATCGAGGACGCGCTGCGTCTCGTCCGCACCCTCGCCGCCGACGCCGGCGTCATGATCGAGCGCGACATGCAGGTGACGCCACTGCTGCTGGCCGACCGCCAGGCCCTGCACCAGATCCTGGTCAACCTGCTGTCCAACGGCGTCAAATTCACCCCGCGTGGTGGCACTGTGACGGCGCGGCTGGCCCGCACCAGCAAGGGCCTGATCATGGGCGTCGCCGATACCGGCGTCGGCATTCCGGCTGGCGACGTACAGCGTGTGCTGGAACCCTATGTCCAGGTCGAGCCGCAGACGATTTATCAACGCGGCCAGCGTGGCCAGGGTACCGGCCTGGGCCTGCCGATCGCGAAGCAGCTGACCGAACTGCATGGCGCCGACTTCACGCTCGAAAGCGTCGAGGGCCAGGGTACCACCGTCACCATGGTCTTCCCGCTCCACCGCCTTGTGGAACCAGACGAACTCATGGCCAAGGCCAGCTAGACAGGACGTGCCTTCCGCGGCCGAATCAGGAATGATGGTCGCATGGAGGAGACCCACGGCGGCAGCGACCGCATTACCTGGCCACAGGCGCGCATTGCGCTGGCCGCCAGCTTCGGCGCCTTCCTGACCAACATCGCCATGACGACGATCAACGTCGCCATCGATCGTTTGATCATCGAACTGGACTCCACCCTGGCCGCCATCCAGTGGGTTTCGACCGGCTACCTGCTGACCCTTTCGCTGGTCCTGCCGCTGATGCGCTGGGCGGCCACGCGCGTCGGCATGAAGCGGCTGTACCTGTGGTGCCTGTTCGGCTTCGCCCTGACCTCGGCTTTGTGCGGCCTGGCCTGGTCGGCCGGCAGCCTGATCGCATTTCGCGCATTGCAGGGTGCCGTCGGCGGCCTGCTGGCCCCCATGTTCCAGACGATGATCGCCCAGTTGGCCCGGCCCACCCAGATCGGCCGCATGATGAACATCGTCGGCATACCCATCCTGCTGTCGCCGCTGCTGGGACCGCTGGTCGGCGGCTTCCTGATCGAGTCGCTGTCGTGGCGCTGGATCTTCCTGATCAACACGCCGCTGGCGCTGTGGGGCATCTGGTACGCTTGGCGGCGCCTGCCGGCCGACGCCAAGCCGATACCCACGCCGCTCGACATGACCGGTATGCTGCTGATCTGTCCCGGCCTGGCGCTGGTCACCTACGGCATTTCCGCCTTCGGCCATACGGGCACGCTGAATGACTGGACCGTGCTGGTTCCCACCTTGGGCGGAATCTTGCTGGTTATGGGCTTTGCCGTGCACGCGCTCCGCCGCGGCGAGACGGCGCTGCTGGACCTGCGGCTGTTTCACGAGCCGGTGTTCACCGCCTGCGCCGTCACCGTGTTCGTCATGGGCATTGGCAGCCTGGGCGGCCAGCTCATCCTGCCGCTCTACTACCAGCAGGCTGGCGGCCAGTCGGCGCTCGATGCTGGCCTGCTGCTGGCGCCCCAGGGCCTGGGCCTGATGCTCTCGGCGCCGGTGTCCGGCCGCCTCGCCGACCAGGCCAATCCCGGCAAGGTGCTGATCGCCGGGCTGCTGCTGATCGTGATCGGCACCCTGCCCTTCGCCTTCGCCTCCTACGACCCGCCCTATTGGCTATTGTCGCTGGCGCTCGTGCTGCGCGGCGTGGGGATCGGCACGATGATGACGCCAGCGCTGACCGTCGCCTATCGCCGCCTGCCAAAGCACGCGATCCCGAACGCCACCACTGTCATCAGCATGATCCAGCGCTTCGGCGCGCCAATCGGCACCGCGCTGATGGCCGTGGTCGTGCAATGGCGCTTCGGCATCGAAGTCGCCAGCCTGCCGAAGGACGCCGCCCTCGCCGCCGCCTTTTCGCAGACATTCATTCTCAACATCGCAGTGTTCCTGCCGGGCCTGTTCGCCGGGCTTGTCCTCATGCGAACGTCCGCCGCACGGCCGCGCTAGTTCGCCTTTTTTCCGCCCGCACCGGGAAAAATCGGCGATAGTCCGGCCATGGAGGAAACCGAGTCAGACGACCGGATCACCTGGCCGTTGATTCGCGCCGGGCTGATCACCTGTTTCGGCTCGATCCTCACTCACCTCAGCACGACCACCGTCAACATCGCGCTCGACCGCCTGATCGTCGACCTGCATTCCTCGCTGGCGCAGATCCAGTGGGTCTCAACCGGTTACCTGCTGACCCTCTCGCTGGCGCTGCCGCTGACGCGCTGGGCTACCGCGCGCATGGGCATGAAGCGACTGTACATCTGGTGCCTCGGCGGCTTTGCCGTGACGTCGCTGCTGTGCGGCCTGGCCTGGTCGGCGGAAAGCCTGATCGCCTTTCGCATGCTGCAGGGTGTGGCCGGCGGCCTGCTGGCGCCGATGCTGCAGGGCATGATCGCGCAACTGGCGGGCCCGCGCCGCATGGGCCGCCTGATGGCCATGGTCGGCGTGCCGGTCCTGCTCTCGCCCCTGCTGGGCCCCGTCATCGGCGGCGTATTGGTGGAGTATTTGTCATGGCGTTGGCTGTTTGCCTTCGCGACGCCCATCGCCCTGCTCGGCATCTGGTTCGCCTGGCGCTATTTGCCCGATACCGAGGCGCGCACGCCGCTGCGGCTCGATTTCGTCGGCCTGCTGCTGATTTCACCCGGAATGGCGCTGGCTACCTACGCCGTTGCCGAGTTCGGCCATGCCGGCACGGTTCTGGCGCCGATGGTGATCGGCCCGCTGCTGGCCGGCATCGCGCTCAGCACCCTGTTCGCGGCTTACGCTTCCCGCAAGGGCGAGACTGCACTGCTGGACCTGCGCCTGTTCTCGAACCCCACCTTTACCGCCGCGACCATGGTGACGTTCCTTGTCGCCATCGGCAGTTTCGGCGGCCAGTTGCTGCTGCCGCTCTACTACCTGCAGGTTGGCGGCTTCTCGCCCGCCCATGTGGGCCTGCTGCTGATCCCGCAGGGTGTCGGCATGATCGCCGCCCTGCCGTTCACCGGCCGCTATTCCGACCGCGGCGACCCGGCGCTGGTGTGCGCCATCGGCATCCTGTTCTACCTCGTCGGCACCGCCCCCTTCATGTGGCTGGGCCAGGACCCGGCCTACTGGATGCTGGGCACCGGCCAGTTCCTGCGCGGCGTCGGCATCGCCGCCATGACGACACCGGCCATGGCGGTCGCCTATCGCCACCTGGCGCGCGAGGCCATGCCCAATGCCTCGACGGTGCAGAACATGGTGCAGCGGTTCGGCGCGCCGCTCGGCACGGCCCTCCTCGCGGTCATGCTGCAATATCGCTTCGTTACCGAAGGCGCGCACGATCCGGTGCGCACGCATGCCCTTTCCACGGCATTCGCCCAGACCTTCATGCTCAATTTCGCCCTCGCACTGCCGATCTTCGTCGCCGCCTGGGTGATTTACCGGGAGCATCACCGGAAGAAATAGACGTCACGCGCGGGAGGAAAGAATGGATCTCGGCCTGAATGGCAAGAGCGTCATCGTTACCGGCGGCACCGGTGGCATCGGCCAGGGCGTGGTGCGCGAGTTCGCGCGCGAAGGTGCGAATGTCGCCTGCGCCGACCGCGACGGTGAGGCCGCCCTCAAACTGGCCGGCGACGCCAGGCGCGAAGGCCTGCCGGGCAAGGTGCTCGGCCTCGAGACCGACATCACCAATCGCGCCAGCGTCGATACCATGGTGGCCGCCGCCCGCGCCGCCCATGGACCCATCGAAATCCTGGTCAACGTGGCCGGTGGCGTCGCCGGCCGCTACGAATTCGAGAACCTGGGCCAGGACGTGCGCGACCTGGAAATCGCGCTCAACATCAACGGCACGGTGAACTGCACCCAGGCCGCCGGCGCCGACATGCTGGTGCGCGGCGGTGGCAGCGTTGTGAACATCTCGTCGATCTCGGCGCTGGTGCCCACGCAGAGCACCCGCATTGTCCACTACGGCGCGGTGAAGGGCTTCATGAACAGCTTCGCCATGGCGCTGGCCTATGAATGGGCGCCGCGCGGCGTGCGCATCAACACCATCGCGCCAGGCTGGATCGTGCCGCACAGGCTGGACGATGTCGGCCGGCAGAGCCAGTGGGCGAAGAACACCGTGCCGCCCGAGGAAATGCCCCGCCTGCTGGCCGAGGGGAAGCTGCGCGGCGCCAGCGTGCCCCTTGGCCGCGTCGGCCGGCCCGAGGATATCGCCTGGCTTGCCCTGTTCCTCGCCTCGGACAAATCCAGCTACATCACCGGCCAGATTGTCAGCGTCAGCGGCGGTGTCCACATGACGTCAGGCTAGCGTCCTCAAAAAGGAGACCTGAACCGTGCGCATCTGCTTCTTCGGCGACAGTTTTGTGAACGGCACCGGTGACGACAGCGCCTTCGGCTGGGTCGGCCGCGTTGTCGCCCATGCCCGTGGCGTGGGCTGCGACGTGACCGGCTACAATCTCGGCATACGGCGCGACACCAGCGACGACATTGCCGCACGCTGGGAAGCGGAGGCGCACCCTCGCCTGCAGGCCGGCGTCGAGCATCGCCTGCTGTTCGCTTTCGGGGCCAATGACGGCATCGCCGTGGGCGACAGCACACGCGTGCCGTTCGAACGCAGCGTCGCCAATTCCACAGCGATCCTGCAGCGCGCCGTGGCGTTTGCGCCCACCATCGTCATGGGCCCCATTCCGGTGTTCAACGCCGACACCGACCGCCGCGGCGAAACACTGGCGCGGGCGCAGGGCGATATCTGCCGGCAACTGGCAATCCCGTTCCTGCCCGTTCACGGGTTCATCGCGAAGTGTGAGCCGTGGAAAGCGGAAGCACAGGCCGGCGATGGCGCGCATCCAAACGCCCGCGGCTATGCCGCCCTCGCCGACTTCGTGCTGCAATGGCCAGCGCTGCGCGCCTGGCTTCGCCTGCCCTGACGAATGCGGGCTTCTAGTGGAAGCCCTTGACGATGTCCTCGACCATCTTCTTGGCGTCGGCCAGGAGCATCATCGTGTTGTCCTTGTAGAACAGGTCGTTGTCGATGCCGGCATAGCCGGACGCCATTGACCGCTTCACGAACAGCACGGTCTTCGCCTTGTCCACGTCCAGGATCGGCATGCCGTAGATGGGGCTCTTGGGGTCGTCGCGCGCCGCCGGGTTGGTCACGTCATTGGCGCCGATGACGAAGGCGACGTCAGCGGTCTGGAAGTCGGAGTTGATCTGCTCCAGCTCGAAGACCTCGTCGTAGGACACGTTGGCCTCGGCCAGCAGCACGTTCATGTGGCCCGGCATGCGGCCGGCAACGGGGTGGATGGCGTACTTCACCTCGACGCCGTGTTCCTTCAGCTTGTCGCCCATTTCGCGCAGCGCATGCTGCGCCTGGCTCACCGCCATGCCGTAGCCCGGCACGATGATGACCTTGCCGGCATTCTGCATGATGAACGCGGCGTCGTCGGCCGAGCCCGCCTTGAACGGACGGTCGACCTTCAGGCCGCCGGCCACCACCGTTTCGCCACCAAAGCCGCCAAGGATGACGTTGAACAGGCTGCGGTTCATCCCCTTGCACATGATGTATGAGAGGATGGCGCCGGACGAACCGACGAGCGCGCCGGTCACGATCAAGGCCGGGTTCAGCAACGTGAAACCGATGCCCGCCGCCGCCCAGCCCGAATAGGAGTTCAGCATCGACACGACAACCGGCATGTCGGCACCGCCGATCGGCAGGATGACGAGGAAGCCGACGATGAAGGCCAGCAGCGTCACCGCCCACAGCAGTTCCTGCCGCGGGTCGATGCAGAAGGCGACGATCAGCGCGACGATGCCAAGGCCCAGCGCCGCATTGAGGATGTGCTGGCCCTTGAACACCAGCGGATTGCCCGACACCAGGCCCTGCAGCTTGGCAAAGGCGACCAGCGAGCCCGAGAACGTGATGATGCCGATGACGATGCCGAGCGACATCTCGATCCGGCTGGCGAAGTGCAGTTCGCCATTGGTGGCGATGCCGAAGGCCTCCTGGTCGTAGAAGGCGGCCGCGGCAACCAATACGGCGGCGAGGCCGACCAGCGAGTGCATGGCGGCGACCAGCTGCGGCATGGCCGTCATCTGGATGCGGCGGGCCAGCAGGGTGCCGATGGCGCCGCCGATGGCCAGCGCAATCACCACCCAGACGATGGTTTCGGTAAAGGCCTGCAGGTTGGCGATGGTGGTGACAACCGCGATGACCATGCCGGTAATGCCGAAAATGTTGCCGGTGCGGCTGCTCGCCGGGCTCGACAGCCCGCGCAGCGCCAGGATGAAAAGAACCGAGCTGACGAGGTAGAGGATTGCGGTCAGTTGGACGGGCATGCCGTGCTCACTTCGCTTTCTTCTTGTACATCGCCAGCATGCGCGCGGTGACCACGAAGCCGCCGAAAATGTTGATCGCGGCCAGCACGATGGCGGCCAGGCCGTACAGCTTCGAGGCGTCGAACCGGGCGCTGGCGCCGGCGGCGATCAGCGCGCCGACAATGATGACCGACGAGATCGCGTTGGTGACGCTCATCAGCGGGGTGTGCAGCGCGGGCGTTACGCTCCACACAACATAGTAGCCGACAAAGCAGGCCATCACGAAGACGGTCAGCAGCGACACGAAGGAATAGATGTCATGCATGGCGCATCAGGCTCCTTCCTTCAGCAGCGGGTGGACGACCGCACCGTCGCGCGCCACGCAGGTGCCGGCAACGGTTTCGTCTTCCCACTTGAACTTGAACGTCTTGGCTTCCTTGTCCCAGTGCGGCGACAGGAAATTCCACAGGTTCTTGGCATACAGGTTCGATGCATCGACCGGCACGCGGCCCGGCACGTTGGTGTAGCCGACCAGCTTCACGCCGTGGAAATCGACCACCTCGCCCGCACGCGACAACGGGCAATTGCCGCCCGCCTCCACCGCGAGATCGACGATGACCGAGCCGGGCTTCATGCTGCGGACCATATCCTCGGTGACCAGCACGGGCGCCGGGCGGCCGGGGATCAGGGCCGTGGTGATGACCATGTCCTGCTTCTTGATGTGCTCGGCGATCAGCACGGCCTGCTTCGCCTTGTACGCCGCCGACATTTCCTTGGCGTAGCCGCCGGCCGTCTGCGACGCGCGCGACTCCTCGTCGTCCACGCCGATGAACTTCGCGCCCAGACTCTCGACCTGTTCCTTGGTCGCCGGACGCACGTCGGTCGCGGTGACGACCGCGCCCAGACGGCGGGCCGTCGCAATGGCCTGCAGGCCGGCGACGCCGACGCCCATGATGAACACGCGCGCCGGGGCGATGGTGCCGGCCGGCGTCATCATCATCGGCATGGCGCGGCCGAAATTCTGCACACCGTCCAGCACGGCCTTGTAGCCGGCCAGGTTCGACTGCGACGACAGCACGTCCATCGACTGCGCGCGCGTGATCCGCGGCATCAGTTCCATGGCGAAGGCCGTCAGGCCACCGGCGGCATAGGCCTTGACCTGGTCGCGCTGCTGCAGCGGCTGCAGCATGGCAACGAGGACCGCGCCCTTTTTCATCAGCGCCATCTCGTCGTCGAGCGGACGCTGCACCTTCAGGATCATGTCGGCGTCATGCCAGACCGCGCCCTCGTGGCTGGCAATGGTCGCGCCAGCGTCGATAAACACCTGGTCGGGCATGTCGGCGGCTAGACCGGCGCCGGTCTCGACCTCGACCTGGGCGCCCAGCGCCACGAGCTTCTTGACCGTCTCGGCCGAGGCCGCGACGCGCCGTTCGCCGGAACGGCGCTCCTTCGGGATGGCGATTTTCATGGGGTGTGGGTTGGCCTAGTGGACCAGGAAGATGGCCATAAGGATCAGCAGGACCACCACCGAGACCGAGCCCCACTTCACCAGCTTCACGAACCCTTCCCAGGTGTGGCGGTGCGCCGCCATGTCCATGGCAGGATGGGACGTTTCGGACGACTGAACGCTCGACATGGCTGATCCCCTACGAAGGCTTTGGGCGCGTGGCCCCGAATCTGCCGGCACTATAACAAAGCGCCCTTGCCGGACAAGGCGCTATCGGGTGGCCAGGTGGTGGATCAGGCTGGTGGTTTCGGGGTCGGCGACGCCGTCCACCCCACTTTGCCGGAAGTGCCGCTGGAAGGCGGTCACCACCTGCTCCGTCACCGGATCGTACAGGCCGGTACCTTCGATGCCATAGCCGATGGCATCCAGCGCGATCTGCAGGTTCAGCACCGCCGGGCCGCTCTGACCGGGCCCCAAAGCCGGGGCATTCGGGCTGGGGGCGTAGTCCGGCGCCGGCCAGAGGCCATAGCCCGCGCCTGCCAGGCTGGCCCAGTCGAACCGCTCGCCCGGGTCCTGCTTGCGCAGGGGCGCGACGTCGGAATGGCCCAGGATACGCCCGCGCGGGATTCCGTGGCGGGCGACGATGCCGGCCAGAAGGTCGCGCAGTGCCGCCATCTGCCGGGCCGGGAAATCGCGATAGCCCCAGTCATGGCCAGGGTTGACCAGCTCGATGCCTATGGAACGGGTATTCAGGTCGGTGGCCCGCTGCCAGCTGCCAACCCCCGCGTGCCAGGCGCGGCGACCCTCATCGACCAGCGCAGTGACGGTGCCATCCTCATCGATGAACCAGTGGGCGCTGACCTTCGCCGTGGGGTCGCACAGGCGTTCCAGCGCCGCTGTACCGGTCGGCATGCCGGTATAATGGAGGACGACCATGTCGATCGCCTGGCCGTCGGGCCGGGCGTCGTGACTGGGCGACTTCAATTGGCGCCGACCGGCGACCGCTGGCGCAGCAGCTTCTCGATCCGGTCATAGGCGTCGTTGATGCGTGCCAGCTTGTCGGTCGCCTGGTGGACCAGCTCGGCCGGCATGCCCTGCGCCACCAGCCGGTCGGGATGGTGCTCTGCCGCCAGCTGCCGCCACGCCTGTTTCACCGCCGCGGGCGACGCGCCGGGCGCGACGCCCAGGATGTGCCAGGGGTCGCCCTCGTCGGGCCCGGCATGCAGGGCACGGATGCGCGCAAAGGCCGCGGCATCGAAACCGAAGATGTCGGCCACCGCGCGCAGATAGTCTTCCTCGGACGGATGCAGCCGGCGGTCGGCCAGCGCGATCTTGAACAGGGCGCCCAGCAAATCCTCCAGCACCGGCGCGGCCGGCGGGAACAGGCGGGCGATCTGGCGGGCATAGGCCTCGAAACCCTGCGCGTCCTGCTTGGCCAGGTCGAAGATTCGGGCGACGTTGCGCTGTTCCTCGGGCGGCACCTGGAACAGGCGGCGGAACATCGCCTCCTCGGACCCGGTGACGGTGCCGTCCACCTTGGCCATCTTGGCCGAGAGGGCGATGACGCCCACCGTGAAGGCGATCTCGCGCGTGCCGTCGCGCGTCTCGGCGGACCCGACTTCCTCGCGCAGGACATCGACCGCGTGGCCCGCGAGGCCGCCGATCAGCGCCCCCAACGGCCCACCCAGCGCAAAGCCAGCGGCCCCCCCGATGATTTTGCCCCAGATCGACATATGGTCCCGACCTTAGCGGGTCGCGGGCGGATTGTCGCGCGCGAGCGGTCGTGGTTTTCTGCACCCATGACGAAATGGCAGTTCTGGATCGACCGCGGCGGCACGTTTACCGACATTGTCGGCCGCCGGCCCGATGGCGGCATCGTGACGCACAAGCTGCTGTCCGAAAATCCCGGCCGCTATACCGACGCCGCCGTGCAGGGCATTCGCGACCTGCTGGGCGGCGCGTTGACGCCCGACGCCATCGCCGAGGTCAAGATGGGGACCACGGTCGCGACCAACGCGCTGCTGGAGCGCAAGGGCGACCGCACGCTGCTGGTCGTCACCCGGGGCTTCGCCGACGGCCTGCGCATCGGCTACCAGGCGCGGCCGAAACTGTTCGCCCTCGACATCCAGTTGCCCGACCTGCTGTACGAGCGCGTGGTCGAGGTCAACGAGCGCGTGATGGCCGACGGCACCATGTTGGAGGCGCCGGACCTGGACGCCGCGCGGCGCGACCTGCAGGCGGCGTATGACTCGGGCATTCGCGCCTGCGCCATCTGCTTCATGCACGGCTACCGCTTCACCGCGCATGAGCGCGCCGTGGCAAAACTGGCGCGCGACATCGGCTTCACCCAGGTGTCGGCCAGCCACGAAGTCAACCCGCTGATGAAGTTCGTCAGCCGCGGCGACACCGCGGTGGTGGACGCCTATGTCTCGCCGGTGCTGCGCCGCTACGTGGACCGGGTGGCAGGCGAACTCATAGGCACCAGGCTGTACTTCATGCAGTCGAACGGCGGCCTGGCCGATGCGCGCGCGTTCCGCGGCAAGGACTCCATCCTGTCGGGTCCGGCGGGCGGCGTGGTCGGCGTGGTGAAGACCAGCGGCCTGGCCGGGTTCGACCGCATCATCGGCTTCGACATGGGCGGCACCTCGACCGACGTGTGCCACTTCGCCGGCGAGTACGAGCGCGTCTTCGAAACCGTGGTCGCCGGCGTGCGCCTGCGGGCGCCGATGCTGGCGGTCAACACGGTGGCGGCCGGCGGCGGCTCGATCCTGCACGTCGATGGCGGGCGCTTCCGCGTCGGCCCCGACAGCGCCGGCGCCGACCCGGGCCCCGCCTGCTATCGCCGCGGCGGGCCACTGACCATCACCGACTGCAACGTCATGCTGGGCCGGCTGCAGCCCGACTTCTTCCCCCGCCTGTTCGGCCCCGGCGGCGACGAGCCGCTGGACGCCGACACGGTGCGCGCCAAGTTCGCCACTATCGGCGGCGAGGCGGTGGCCGAGGGCTTCCTCGCCGTCGCGGTGGACAACATGGCCAACGCGATCAAGAAGATCTCGGTGGCGCGCGGCTATGACGTCGCGACCTATGCGCTGGCCTGCTTCGGCGGCGCGGGCGGGCAGCATGCCTGCCTGGTCGCCGACGCGCTGGGCATGACGACGGTGCTGCTGCACCCGCATGCGGGCGTGCTGTCGGCCTATGGCATCGGCCTGGCCGAGCAGCGCACCCTGCGCGAACGCACGGTCGAACTGGACCTCGTTGACGCGAACCAGCCCGCCATCGCCAGGGCGCTCGACGACCTGGCCCGCGAGGCCGAGGGCGCGATGCGCACACAGACCGACCAGCCGCTAGAAACCCATCGCTACCTCCATCTCCGTTACGCGGGTTCGGACTCCACGCTGGTTGTCGCCTTCGGTGCGAACGCCCCTGCGGCGTTCGAGGCGGCGCACCGGCAGCGCTACGGCTTCACCACGCCGGGCCGCACGCTGATCGCCGCCGCCGTCGCGGTCGAGGTTGTCGCCGCCGGCGCCAGCATCGACACATCATCCACACGCCCCGCAACGACGCGGCGCGACGCCGTTACGCGCCGCTGCTATTTCGGCGGGGCGTGGCGGGACACGCCGTTCGTGCACCGCGACGCCCTGCCCGACGCACTCGACGGACCTGCCGTCATCCTGGAGCCGACCGGGACCATCGTGGTCGAGCCGGGCTGGCGGGCCGCACGCGATGCGCGCGACAACATCGTCATCCGCCGTGTCACTCCCCTGCCCGCCCGCACGGCGCTCGGCACCACCGTCGATCCGGTGCGCCTCGAAATCTTCAACAACCTGTTCATGTCCATCGCCGAGCAGATGGGCGCGGTGCTGGAGAAGACCGCGCACTCGGTCAACATCAAGGAGCGGCTGGACTTCAGCTGCGCCCTGTTCGACCGCGACGGCGCGCTGATCGCCAATGCGCCGCACATGCCGGTGCACCTGGGCTCGATGGGCGAGAGCGTGCGCACCATCATCGACCGGCGCGGCGGCAACATAAAACCCGGCGACGTGTTCGCGCTGAACGCGCCCTATGCCGGCGGCACCCACCTGCCCGATGTCACGGTCATCGCGCCGGTGTTCGACGCCGAGAACCGCGACCTGCTGTTCTTCACCGCGGCGCGCGGCCACCACGCGGATATCGGCGGCCTGACGCCGGGCTCGATGCCGCCGAACTCGACGCATGTGGACGAGGAAGGCGTACTGTTCGACTGCCTGCCCATCGTGGCGGGTGGCCGCTTCCTGGAAGACGGTGTGCGCGCCAAGCTGGGCAGCGGCGCGTGGCCGGCGCGCAACCCCGACCAGAACGTCGCCGACCTGAAGGCGCAGATCGCGGCGTGCGAAAAGGGCGCGCAGGAACTGCGCCACGCGGTGCAGCGCCACGGCCTGGATGTCGTGCAGGCCTATATGGGCCATGTGCAGGACAATGCGGCGGAGAGCGTGCGCCGCGTGATCGACCGCCTGCGCGACGGCGCCTTCACCTATCGCATGGACGACGGCGCGGAGATTGCCGTGCGCGTGAGCATCGACAGGAAAGCGCGCGCGGCGGTCATCGACTTCACCGGCACCTCGCCCCAGCATGCCGGCAATTACAACGCGCCGCGCTCGGTCGCCATGGCGGCGGTGCTGTACGCGTTTCGCTGCCTGGTGGATGCGGACATTCCGCTCAATGCCGGCTGCCTGAAACCGCTGACGGTCATCGTGCCCGAGGGCTGCATGCTGAACCCGCGCTACCCGGCGGCGGTCGTGGCCGGCAATGTGGAGACCAGCCAGTACGTGACGGACGCGATTTTCGGCGCGTTGGGCGTTGTCGCGGCGGCGCAGGGCACGATGAACAACCTGACCTTCGGCGACGCGCGGCACCAGTATTACGAGACCATCGCGGGCGGCGCCGGCGCGGGGCCCACGTTCGACGGCGCCAGCGGCGTGCAGACGCACATGACCAATTCCAGGCTGACCGACCCTGAAGTGCTGGAACACCGCTTCCCGGTTCTGCTGGAGCGGTTCGCGCTGCGCCCGAACTCCGGCGGCGCGGGCAGGCACCGGGGCGGCGACGGGGTGGAGCGGCGCCTGCGCTTCCTGGCGCCGATGAATGTCAGCCTGTTGTCCAGCCACCGCCGCCTGCCGCCGTTCGGCCTGGACGGCGGCGCGCCCGGCGCGCTGGGCGAGCAGTGGGTGGAACGGGCCGACGGGACGCGGGAGGCCCTGCACGGCGACGGGGCCGGCAATGGCAGCGCCGACATGGCACCCGGCGACACCTTCACCGTGCGCACCCCGGGCGGCGGCGGGTTCGGCAAGGCGTAAGGGGGCTGTTTCGCGGGCGTTTGGTGCAGTTTCGAGCGGGTTTGGGTGAGTTTCGGTGGCGTTTAGGTGAGTTTCAGGGACGCTTTGGTGAGTTTCGCGGGCGTTTCAAAAAGCGCCAAGTCCCTGATTCACCTCGATATTGTCCGAAAACCGGTGAAAAAACCGCGAAATTGACCGCTGCCGCGCACGCGGCAGGGTGACGACGGATCGACCATGAGCAAGAACGGGCGCCGCCCCGCTGGGGCAGCCCCCCTCACATGATTATCGGTAGGAATATTATCAACCCTCAATCCTGTGACTTTTTCCCGTGACAGGGATATTCCGCGGCGGCTGGCCGTTGGGCTGTCATGGAAAAGACGACTTATTTCATGGAGCGGGCGGCCCAGTGCCGCCGTCTGGCCGATGGCAGCTACGACGAGCGGGTGATCCGCGAGCTTGAAGCCCTGGCCGAGGAGTACGAGGCCAAGGCGCGCGACGCCAAGACCCGGAACGAGGCCCGGAAGGACGCCCACAGCTACGCCCGCCGCCACCCGCACTGAGCCAGCCGGGAAAGTTTGACTTCGGAGGGGGCCCTTTTTATATACGGCGCCTGCCTGCGGGCAGACCGGCGGCCCTGTTGGGGGATCGTCTAACGGTAGGACCCCAGACTCTGACTCTGGTTGTCTAGGTTCGAATCCTAGTCCCCCAACCACTTGGCCACATATCCTTTAATATCAATAGGTTATGGTGAAATCGACATCCCGATTTGGACGCCGATCGTAACACCCCTTCGGGACATACTGACGGGGTACACCCCTCCGGGAAATGACGCGAACGATCAGGATTGAAGTTCGATGGAATACTTCCTGTACGCCGATTCCGCCGTTGCCCTAATCGCTGCCGGCCTTCTGTATGTCCGGCGGCAGCCCCGCAGAGGTTCCGGCCTGCTCGGCTGCGGCGAACCAGTTCCATCACCAGAGCCTGACCCGCTGGTTCACCGTACCCGCTTCGTGTGGCGAGACAATCGACCACCCGACGGATGGCGGCCGCCGCCGATATGACGACGCATCGCATGGATTGCCGATAGCGTAGTCGCTCAAGCTGTAGCCCCGGTCTATTCAGCGCTCGCCTTCACAATCGTCTCCCGGATCAGTTCTTCCAAGAAGTGGCTGATACCCTCATCGAGATACTCTTTGCCGAACTGCTTCATCAGCACGATCTGATCCAGACCGCAGTGAACCGCAATCGTCGATAGGACCGCCATCGGCATCGGGGTATCTCCGGCGAGCCAGTGTTCGACCAGCGAGAGCTCCTCGTTCAGTTCTTCGGCGAGCTCCTCGGGCGGCAATCCGGCCTTGAGTAGCGACTTGCGGAGGAGTTTTAGGGCGGGAGTCAGGTTGTTGGTGGCGGTGGACATGTTGTGAGGCTTTCTTCGTGGTGAGGGTGTTGAAGCCGATCCGGGCCTAGTTTCCGGATCAGGTACGGCCAGGTGCTCAGATACCGATTGAGATTTTCATGCCTTGAACGCCTCGGTGACGAGGTCCCGTCCCCGTTTGCCTGCGAGAGCCGGATCTGATCCGCCCGATGCTTCTCGTACCAGGGCGATGATCTCGCGCTCGTTCTCGGTCACAAGCGCCGTCAGTACATCCTCGATGACAGCCAGCGTACTCGGGTCGTATTCCGCGAGCGCCATCCTGAGCAGGTGCGCAGTGCTGACCCCGAGCGCCTCGGCGAGTATAAACAGCGGGTGCAAAGTGTACCACTGAACCGGCATTGATCGCCTTTTGATAGCGGCGCAAAAGTGTACCGGTCCTGTTAGGCCGTCTCGATGCCTTTGAATGGCATGGGGGGGGCTGGAAGGATGTTCACAGTGGAACTCTATG